>NZ_DASVNZ010000170.1:0-25926 GCF_036486225.1 Roseateles sp.
CGGGCGCGCCGGGCCAACCGGGCGCCTCGTCGCCGATGACGGCGCCGCGTCCTGCCGCCGATCCGACCGCGCCGAAACCGTTCGCCGAGGTCAGCCGCGACGCCAAGCGCGACGACGGCCTCTTCCCCATCCTGCGCAAGGACGAGAAGGTCTGGCTCGAGATCCCGCGCGCGATGCTGAACAAGCCCTTCCTGTTCACCATCAACATCACCAGCTCCATCGGCGAGCGCGGCTTCTACGCCAGCCAGATGGGCCCGGAGATCCTGGCCGAGTGGCGCCGTGTCGGCAACTCGATCCAGCTGGTCGCACTGAACACGGCGTTCCGCGCCGAGGGCGGCGGCAAGCGTGCCGGCGAGGAGGCGTTCTCGCCCAGCCTGCTGGCCGCCGGACCGGTCGCCAGCGCCGACCACCCCGAGCGCAAGGCCTTCCTGGTCGACGCCGGCCTGCTGCTGAGCGACATCCCCGGCATGTCCACGCGCCTGGAGATGGCCTACCGGCTGCCCTACAACGTCGATCGCGGCAACTCGTTCTTCGAGATGACCCGCGCCGACGCTCAGCTCACGACGCTGAACGCCAAGGTCCACTACTTCACGCCGCGCATCCCGGCGCCGCCGCTGGTGGCCCCGCCCGTGCCGGTGCCGACGCCGCCGCAGGCGCTGCCGGATCCGCGTTCGATGTTCATGGGCTTCGTCTACAACTTCCGCGCGCTGCCGGAAGAGAAGATGGCCACGCGCCGCGCCGACGGCCGCCTGGGTCACTTCACCGAGTCCTTCACCGACCTGAGCGACGACGCCAAGCCCAATCCGCGCGTCCACTACATCGCGCGCTGGCGCCTGGAGAAGAAGGACCCGGCCGCGGCGCTGTCCGAGCCGGTGCAGCCCATCACCTACTGGATGGACAAGAACATCCCGCCGAAGTACCGCCCCGCGGTCGAGGCCGGCATCCTGGAGTGGAACAAGGCCTTCGAGAAGATCGGCTTCAAGAACGCGGTCGTGGCCAAGCAGCAGCCCGATGACGCGGACTGGGACAACATGGATGCGTCGCACGCGTCGATCCGCTGGTTCGTCGGTTCCGACGTGGGCTTCGCCATCGGCCCGAGCCACCTGGACCCGCGC
The DNA here is from genome assembly GCF_036486225.1 of Roseateles sp. Taxonomy (GTDB): domain Bacteria; phylum Pseudomonadota; class Gammaproteobacteria; order Burkholderiales; family Burkholderiaceae_C; genus Roseateles. The sequence goes on from NZ_DASVNZ010000170.1 coordinate 1,116, forward strand.
ACCGGCGAGATCCTGGACGCCGACATCGGCATGAGCGACGTGTTCGCCCGCGGTGGCCGCGCCTTCATCGCGGAAGACGCGCCGCGCGGCATGGCTGGCGGTCAGGTGTCGACGCTGGCCGAAGAGGCGCAGGCACTGGCCGCGCTGAACCAGGGCTGGCGCGAAGGTCGCAACGCGACCTACTGCACCTACGCGCACGACGCGGCGGCCGAGATGGACTTCGCGCTGGACGTGCTCGAAGCCCGCGGCGACATCGCGCCGGACAGCCCCGAGGCCGACGCCTTCATCCAGGCGCGGATCAAGGATGTGATCATGCACGAGGTGGGTCACACGCTCGGCCTGAAGCACAACTTCAAGGCCTCGACGCAGGTGACGCAGGCGCAGCTGAAGGACAAGGCCTGGACCGACGCCAACGGCCTGTCGGCCTCGGTGATGGACTACAACGCCTACAACATCCCGTTGGAGGGCGAGGCGCCGACCACGTACAACAACACGACGCTGGGCGCCTACGACTACTGGGCCATCGAGTACGCCTACAAGCAGGTGCCCAAGGAGCAGGAAGAGGCCGAGCTCAAGCGCGTCGCCGCGCAGAACACGCTGCCCGGCCATGCCTACGCCGACGACACCGACGCCGGCGGCTTCGGCCCGTTCGACGGCATGGATCCGACGATCAACCGCTTCGACCTCGGCGACGACCCGATGGCCTACTTCCGCAAGCGCCTGAAGCTGACGCAGGAGCTGTGGACGCGCGTGCAGAACCGCGCGCCCGAAGCGGGCGACGATCCGCTGCGCCAGCGCCGTCAGCTGGCCAGCGGCTTCAACCAGCTGGGACGCGCCTCCGACCTGGTGGGCAAGTACGTCGGCGGCATGTACACGCACCGCGATGTGCCGGGTTCGTCGGTCGCGGCGATGCGGCCGGTCGATCCCGCCAAGCAGCGCGAGGCGCTGCGCTTCCTGGCGCAGGGCATCTTCAGCGCCGACAGCTTCCGCTTCAAGCCGGAGTTCCTGACCTCGATCACGACCGACTATGTCGAGTTCAACCGCGCGGGCTTCGTGAACATCCCGGCGGCGGTGGCGCGGGTACAGCTGGGCTCGCTGGACCGCCTGCTGCAGGCGCAGACGGCGATCCGCCTGATGGAGCTGCCGGCCTACGTGCCGGTGTCGCAGCGCAAGGGCCTGATCACGATCGGCGAGGTGTACGGCACGCTGCAGGCCTCGATCTGGAGCGAGCTGAAGACCGGTGCGGAGATCGATCCGCTGCGCCGCAACCTGCAGCGCGAGTACCTGCGCCGCATCCAGGCCAACCTGACGAAGAGCGGCGCGGCCTCGGGCCAGTTCGCCGATGCCTACGCGGTGCTGCGCCTGCACGCCGTGCAGCTGCAGAGCGACCTGCGCGCCGCGCAGGGCAAGGGCTCGATCGAGACCCGCGCGCATCTGGCGGAGAGCCTGGACTTCCTCAGCAACGTGCTGAAGGCGACGATGACGCGGACGTGATGTGGGGACGGCGGGCGTGATCTCCGGATCGCGCCGCGTCAACATCACATCAAACGCAAAGGCCGGCGGAAGCCGGCCTTTTTTCGTCTGCGCGGGCGTCTGCGCGGGTGCTTCCCGGTCAGTGGTTGTCGCCCACCGGATAACGCCGCTCCGCCGCGACGATGTCCCAGACCGCGATGAACATCGCCGCGATCAGCGGACCGATGACGAAGCCGTTGATGCCGAACACCGCCATCCCGCCCAGCGTGGACAGCAGCACGACGTAGTCCGGCATCTTGGTGTCCTTGCCGACCAGCAGCGGCCGCAGCAGGTTGTCCACCAGGCCGATCACCACCGTGCCGAACAGGATCAGGCCGACGCCCGAGCCGACGTGGCCCGTTGCGAGCAGGTAGATCGCCACCGGCGCCCACACCAGCGCCGCGCCCACCGCGGGCAGCAGCGACAGGAAGGCCATCAGCACGGCCCACAGGACCGGCGCGTGGATGCCCAGCACCCAGAACGCGAAACCGCCCAGCGCGCCCTGGATCGCCGCGACGGCGATGTTGCCCTTGACCGTGGCGCGGATCACCGTCCGGAACTTCTCGCCCAACTGGCGCTTGTAGGAGTCCTGCAGCGGCAGCGCGTCGCGGATGCGCGCCGAGAGCTGTTCACCGTCGCGCAGCAGGAAATACAGCAGGTAGAGCATCACGAAGAAGCTCACCAGGAAATCGAAGGTGTCCTGCCCGAAGCCCAGCGCCTTGGTCGCCATGAACTGGCTGCCCTGGTTCAGCGCGCTGCCCAGCTTCTCCTGCAGATTCGACAGGTCGTGCAGGCCCAGCCGCTCCAGCACGTCGATCAGCCACGACGGCAGCGCCGCGTAGATCTGCGCCACGTAGGTGTTGAAGTTGAACTGGCCGGACTTGACCATCTCGAAGACGACCGCCGCCTCCCGCACCAGCGCACCCATCACGTAAGTCAGCGGCAGCACCACCAGCAGCAGGATCACGAGGATCGTCGCCCCTGCCGACAGGCCGGGCCGCTTCGTCTTTCGCAGCAGCTTGCGATACAGCGGCTGGAACACGATGGCCAAGGCCACGCCCCAGAGGATCGCGCTCATCATCGGCCACACGATCCAGAAGAACGCTACCGTCACCAGCGCCAGCAGGCACAGGAAGGATCGGTTCTGCAGCGCGGGGACCAGCTTGCCAGGACCACTCATCGTGAAGTCGCTCCTCGGGAGTCGTGCAGGATCCTCTCGGGATCTTGCGGGATGGGACAGGGAACCGCCGCAAGGCAGTGGATCGCGGGAAGGGCACGCGACGTGCCAACCCGCCGCCCAGGTACAAACCAGGTGCGGCGGCGCAGGATCGCCGGTTTACTTCAGCGCGTCCAGCAGCTTTTCGTGGATGCTGCCGAAGCCGCCGTTGCTCATGCACAGCACATGGTCGCCGGGCTTGGCCGCGTGCTTGACCATCTGCACCAGGGCGTCGACGTCCGCGCCGACCAGGCCCTGCTCGCCCAGCGGCGCCAGCGCCTCGCGCGCGTCCCAGGTCAGCCCGTCCTGGTTGCAGAAGCTCAGGTCGGCTTCCTCCAGCGCCCACGGCAGCAGCGCCTTCATGGTGCCCAGCTTCATCGTGTTGGAGCGCGGCTCGAAGACCGCCAGGATGCGTTCCTGCGGTGCGATCCGACGGCGCAGGCCTGCGATGGTCGTGTGGATCGCCGTCGGGTGATGGGCGAAATCGTCGTAGACCTTGATGCCGCGCGACTCGCCGCGCAGCTCCAGCCGGCGTCGCACGTTCTTGAACGTGCCCAGCGCCTCGGCCGCCTGCTCCGGGTCGACGCCCACGTGTTCCGCCGCCGCGATCGCCGCCAGCGCGTTGAGCTGGTTGTGCTCGCCGAGCAGCTCCCAGTTGACGTGGCCGACCTTCAGGCTGCCGCGCAGCACGTCGAAGGATTGCGGCTCGCCGCGCGCGCGCAGCGCGCCGGGTTCTTCCTTGCGGGCGCCGAAGCGTTGCACCTCGCTCCAGCAGCCGCGCGACAGCACGCGCTGCAGGGATTCCTCACGCGCGTTGACGACCAGCCGTCCCGACGCCGGTACCGTCCGCACCAGGTGGTGGAACTGGGTCTCGATCGCGGCCAGGTCCGGGAAGATGTCCGCGTGGTCGTGCTCGAGGTTGTTCAGGATCGCCGTCCGTGGCCGGTAGTGGACGAACTTGCTGCGCTTGTCGAAGAAGGCGGTGTCGTACTCGTCGGCCTCGATGACGAAGAAGCGGCCGCCGCCCAGTCGCGCCGACACGCCGAAGTTCTGGGGCACGCCGCCGATCAGGAAGCCGGGCGCCAGGCCGGCCGATTCCAGGATCCAGGTCAGCATGGAGGTCGTGGAGGTCTTGCCGTGCGTGCCGGCGACCGCCAGCACATGCTTGCCCTGGAGCACATGTTCCGCCAGCCACTGCGGGCCGCTGATGTACGGCAGGCCTTCGTCGAGGATCGCCTCCATCAGCGGGAAGCGGCCCTCGGCGGAGCGCGTCACCACGTTGCCGATCACGAACAGGTCGGGCTTGAGCGCCAGCTGCTCCGCGCCGAAGCCCTGGATCAGTTCGATGCCCAGGGCCTCCAGCTGCGTCGACATCGGCGGGTAGACATTGGCATCGCAGCCGGTCACCGTGTGGCCGGCTTCGCGCGCCAGCGCCGCCAGCCCGCCCATGAAGGTGCCGCAGATGCCAAGGATGTGGATATGCATGTCTGTCTCTCAGCTGCTGTACCAATGGGTAAGCAAGCGTAATGCCTGTCGCGGATTGAAAAATTCGCGACAGGCCTGGCTCGGTGTTTGCCAGGGCCAGGCTTTCCCGAACCGGCCATCGGGCCCTTGGCCCGATGAACCGACTCTTTCAGCGCAGCGCAGCGCGGGCGGCTTCGAGCGTCGCGTCGATGTCCGCATCGGTGTGCGCGGCGGAGATGAAGCCGGCCTCGTACAGCGCCGGCGCCAGATAGACGCCGGCGTCCAGCATGCCGTGGAAGAAGCGGTTGAAGCGTTCCTTGTCCGTGGTCATCACGGTCGTGTAGTTCTGCGGCAGCTCCGGCATCAGGAAGAAGCCGAACATGCCGCCTTCGCTGTCGGCGCTGAAGGGCACGCCGTTCTCGGTCGCCACGGTCTTCAGACCGTCGACCAGGCGGCGCGTGCGCGCCGACAGGGCGTCGAAGAAGCCGGGCTTCTTGATCTCGCGCAAGGTCGCCAGACCGCAGGCCGTGGCCACCGGGTTGCCCGACAGCGTGCCCGCCTGGTAGACGCCGCCCAGAGGGGCGAGGTGGCGCATGATCTCGCGGCTCGCGCCGAAGGCCGCCAGCGGCATGCCGCCGCCGATGACCTTGCCGAACACGCTGATGTCCGGCACGAAGCCGGGAATCAGATCCGCGTACACGCCCTGCGCGCTGCGCAGGCCGACGCGGAATCCGGTCATCACCTCGTCGAGCACCAGCAGCGCGCCGTGCTGGCGGCACAGCTCACGCATCCGGGTCATGAAGGGCACGCTGGCGCGCACGAAGTTCATGTTGCCGGCGATCGGCTCGACGATCACGCAGGCCAGCTCCGGACCGTGCAGCGCGAAGGCCTCTTCCAGCTGCGCGACGTTGTTGTACTCCAGCACGATGGTGTGCTGCGCCGTCGCCTCCGGCACGCCGGCCGAGGTCGGGTGACCGAAGGTCGCCAGGCCCGAGCCCGCCTTCACCAGCAGGGCGTCGGTGTGGCCGTGGTAGCAGCCCTCGAACTTGATGAACTTGTTGCGCTGCGTCGCGCCGCGCGCCAGGCGGATGGCGCTCATCGTGGCCTCGGTGCCGGAGCTCACCAGCCGGACCTGCTCGCAGCTGGGGACCAGGGCGAGGATCTCCTCGGCCAGCTCGACCTCGCGCTCGGTCGGCGCGCCGAAGGAGAAGCCCTCCAGCACGGCCTTCTGGACCGCCTCGACCACGGCAGGGTGGCCGTGGCCCAGGATCATCGGACCCCAGGAGCCGATGTAGTCGATGTAGCGCTTGCCGTCGGCGTCGACGATGTAGGCGCCTTCGCCCCGCGTGATGAAGCGCGGCGTGCCGCCGACGGCGCGGAAGGCGCGCACCGGCGAATTCACGCCGCCGGGAATGACGCGCTGGGCGCGGGCGAACAGGGTCTCGTTCTGGCTCATGGGGGATCCGGTGCAGCGACTGCCGCGGAAGTGGCTGGTCGCGAAGGCGTAAGCAGATGAAAGGGGAAAAGCACGAGGGCGCCGCGCGGGCGCCCTCGGCGGACTCAGTGGATGCGGCGAGGGCCGCGGCTCGGCGGCTCGTCGATCGGGATCTCGTCGGTCGTCGGCACGACCTCGGCACCTTCCTCCCCTTCCTCGCCGGGCGGCAGCGCCCAGAAGAAACGGTCCGGCACCACGTTGCCCATGCCGGGGCGGAAGCCCGCCTCCAGCGACTGGTCGAGGAAGGCGAGCGCCTCGCCGACCGCATCGTGCGGTTCCGAGCCGACCGACAGCAGCGCGGCCAGCGCCGCCGACAGCGTGTCGCCCGAGCCGACGAAGCTGGCCTCGAAGCGTTCGAACTTCTCTCCGGTGATCGCGCCCTGGGAATTCGCCAGCACGTTGTCGATGTACTGGTTGGGGAGCTGGATACCCGTCACCAGCACGTTCGCGGCGCCGTGTTGCTGCGCGGCGACGGCCAGTTCGCGGGGCGAGGCCGGGCGGTCCGCGTCCCAGTCGGGCAGCAGGCAGTCGCTCAGCGTCTTCTGATTGCCGACCAGCACCAGCGTCTGCGGCAGCACCAGTTCGCGGAAGGCGTCGAGGTAGCTCTGCTGCTGTTCCTCATCCAGCCAGGAGATGCTGGGCAGGTAGGCCACCAGCGGCACGTCGGGGTAGTCGGACAGGACCTCGGCGACCGAGGAGACGCCCTCGGCGCTGCCCAGGAAGCCGACCTTCCAGGCGGCGACCGGCACGTCCTCGAGGATGGAGCGGGCCTGCTCGACGATGCAGTCGCCGTCCAGGGTCTGGTGGTCGAAGACCTCGGCGGTGTCGCGCATGACGATGGCGGTGACGACCGGCAACGCGTGCGCGCCCATGGCGGCGATGGTGGCGACGTCGCCGGCGCTGCCGCCCGCGCCGCTGGGGTCGGACGCGTTGAAGCTCATCACGCAGGCGGGGGGCGGCGAGTCCTGGTCATCGATCGCGGCGGCGTCCTGGGGATCTGGTTGGTGCGGGTCTGGGCGGCTCATGAATGGTTCGGCGAGAAGCCGTGAACTGGTGCGCATAACGTGAAGAAGCACCGCAACCGACTGTTGTTTCATCGGTACTTCCGCCCCCCGGGTCAGACCGGGGGCATGGCTACAATCTTTCGATCATTGTAGTGATGCAAAGTCAACCCATCGTGAGCGAAGCAAGGACCTGGATGTGCCTGATCTGCGGCTGGATGTACGACGAGGCCGTGGGCGACCCTGAACACGGCATCGCCGCCGGCACCCGTTGGGAAGATGTCGACATGAACTGGACCTGCCCCGAGTGCGGCGCCCGCAAGGAAGACTTCGAAATGGTCCAGATCTGACCCTCGCATCGACCTTTCGGCAAGGCACCGGTCCTCGATCATCCGGCGGTCCTTCCAGCGCTCGTCGCCTGTCGCGAGCCTGAAATCTCTCTGACAACCATTGTCTGAACAATACGGAGAAGAGCTTGGATTCCAGCGCAAGCCCCCGCACGGCGACCAAGGTGCTCGTCATCGACGACAGCAACACGATCCGCCGCAGCGCCGAGATCTTCCTGAAGCAAGGCGGCCATGAGGTCGTCCTGGCGGAGGACGGTTTCGACGCGCTGGCCAAGCTGAGCGACTACCAGCCCGACCTCGTGTTCTGCGACATCCTGATGCCGCGCCTGGACGGTTACCAGACCTGCGCCATCATCAAGCGCAACCCGCAGTTCGCCTCGGTGCCCGTGATCATGTTGTCGTCCAAGGACGGCCTGTTCGACAAGGCCCGCGGCCGGATGGTCGGCTCGCAGGACTACCTGACGAAGCCCTTCACGAAGGACCAGCTGCTGCAAGCGGTCCGACAGCATTGCCAGGTGGGCTGACCGACCCGACGGACAGCCTGCTCCCAACGACCTCATCCACGACATCCAACGACGCTCACGCCTGGCTCGAACGACGAATCCACCGACGCGAATCGACACGAGCCAAGACAGAGGGAGATCCCATGCCCATCCACAAGATCCTGCTGGTCGACGATTCGAAGACCGAGCTGCACGCGCTGAGCGACCTGCTGACCAAACGCGGCTTTACCGTGCGCACCGCCGAGAACGGCGAAGAAGCGATGAAGCGCCTGGCCGAGGAAAAGCCCGACCTCATCCTGATGGACGTGGTCATGCCCGGCCAGAACGGTTTCCAGCTGACGCGCGCGATCACGCGTGACGAGCGCTACGCCGACGTGCCGGTGATCATGTGCACCAGCAAGAACCAGGAAACCGACAAGGTCTGGGGCATGCGCCAGGGCGCGCGCGATTACGTCGTCAAGCCGGTCAAGGCCGACGAACTGCTGGCCAAGATCAAGGCGCTGGGCTGACACCATGGCCAACAAGCAAGCGCTGCGCGAACTTCAACAACGGCTGGCGCAGCGCATGCAGGCGGCGCGTGAGGCGCCGCAGGCCGCGAGTTGGCTGGCCGTCGAATGCGCGGGCCTCGGCCTGCTGCTCCCGCTCAAGCAATCCGGCGAAATTTTCACGCCCGTACCGCTTCAGGCGGTCCCGTACACGCAACCGTGGATGCTGGGCGTGGCCAACTTGCGGGGCGGTCTGCATACCGTGGTGGACCTGTCGGCCTTCCTGGGCCTGCGGGGGCCCGCCCCGCTGACATCGGCCCACCGGATGGTGTCGATCAATCCGGATCTGGGCATCAACTGCGCGCTGCTGGTGGACCAGCTGCTGGGGCTGCGCGGCGATGAACAGCTCCAGGCCGAACCCGATGCGGGCGGCCATCCCGATTTCGCTCCTGCCCGCATGCGCGACGGGCAGGGCCGGCGCTGGCAAGTGCTGGACCTGGATGCGCTCACGCAGCATCCGCAATTCCTGCGCATTGTTTTGAACTGATAGCCAGACGACGGTCCCGTCACAGGCGCCGATTCGACGAACGAGATCAAACGAGGGTGAGATGAGCTTCCTGGACAAGATCAAGAACAAGGGCAAGAACGAGGGCAACGACGACTTCGACGCCGGTCCGCAGACCGACGCGGGTGCGGCGCCGGAGGACACGCAAGACTTCCAGCCTTCGATCATCACCACGGCGCAGCCCACGCCGGAGTTCCAGGACACGTCCGCGGGCTACCAGCCCTCGGCGTCCGCCCCGGAATCGCCCCAGCCGATGCCGGCCGTGGCCCGCCAGCCCGAGCAGCGCCGCACCGGCCTGCTGACGGCGCTGGTGGCCGCCGGCCTGATCGGCACGACGCTGACGGTGTCGTGGTCGCTGATCAGCTCGAACCGCTCCGCGGCGCAGGTGCGCGGCGCGGGTCAGGCGGCGACGCAGTCCCAGCGTCTGGCGAAGGCGGTCTCGACCGCGCTGCTGGGCAACAAGAACGCCTTCCCGGAAATGAAGGAAGCGTCGGAGATCCTGACCGGCGTGATCGGCTCGCTGCGCGACGGCAGCGGTGAGCTGGCCAAGGCGCCGGGCTCGGTCGATCCGCTGCTCGAGAAGATCGCCCCGATGGTGGCGCGCGCCGACAAGAACACCAAGGTCATGCTGGCGCAGGAAAAGGTGTTGACGCAAGTCGGCGCCGCGCTGCGCGCGATCAACCGGCAATCGTCCGACCTGCTGGAAAGCGCCGAGGCCGTGGCCTCGCTGTCGCTGCAGAGCTCGGCCCCGACCGGCGAAGTCGCCGCGGTCGGCCAGCTGGTGATGCTGACCCAGCGTATCGGCAAGTCGGCCAACGAGTTCCTGACGCAGGAAGGCGTGAGCCCCGAGGCCGTGTTCCTGCTGGGCAAGGACTTGAACGCGTTCCGCGAGATCGCCCAGGCGCTGCTGAACGGCAATCCCGAACTCCGCCTGAACGGCGCCAAGGACGCGCAGGTGCGCGAACGTCTGAAGGTGCTGCTGACGCAGTACGACCAGACCCGCTCGCAGGCCACCGCCATCCTGTCCAACCTGCAGGGCCTGGTGTCCGCGCGGGAAGCGCAGACGGCGATGCTCAATGACTCGGAAGTGCTGCGCAAGGACCTGGACGACCTGGGCGTCGGCCTGGAATCGGCCGGCGGCCTGAACCCGGCGGTGCTGATCGCCATGCTGGCCTCGCTGGCGGTGCTGGTGATCGGCTCGGTCGGCTTCCTGCGGCTGTACGTGTCCGACCAGTCGCGTCGTGCGCAGATGGCGGAAGAACAGCGTCGCGAAGCCGAGGCGCAGGAGCAGGAAGCCAAGCGCGTCAACGACGCGAACCAGGCGGCGATTCTGCGACTGATGAACGAACTGCAGACGGTGGCGGAAGGCGACCTGACGCACCAGGCGACCGTGACCGAGGACATCACGGGCGCGATCGCCGACTCGGTGAACTACACCGTGGAAGAACTGCGCTCGCTGGTGCACCAGGTGCAGACGACGGCGGTCCGGGTGACGGACACGACCGCGCAGGTCGACCAGACGTCGACCGAACTGCTGGCCGCGTCGACCGAACAGCTGCATGAGATCCGCGCCACGGGCGAGGCGGTGCTGCAGATGGCGCACCGGATCAACCAGGTGTCCACGCAGGCGCAGCAGACCGCCGACGTGGCCCGCCAGTCGCGGGAAGCGGCCGAGCAGGGTCTGGAGGCGATGCAGAACAACATCGGCGGTATGAACCAGATCCGCGACCACATCCAGGAAACGTCCAAGCGCATCAAGCGGCTGGGCGAGTCGTCGCAGGAAATTGGCGAGATCACCGAGCTGATCTCGGACATTACCGAACAGACCAACGTGCTGGCGCTGAACGCGGCCATCCAGGCAGCGTCCGCGGGCGAAGCGGGGCGCGGCTTCTCGGTGGTGGCGGAAGAAGTGCAGCGACTGGCGGAACGCTCCGCCGACGCGACGCGCCGGATCGCCGCGCTGGTCAAGACCATTCAGACCGACACGCACGATGCGGTGGCCGCCATGGAGCGTTCCACGCTGGGGGTGGTCGAGGGTACGAAGCTGTCCGACGCGGCCGGCCGCGCGCTGGAAGACATCGACTCGGTGTCGCGTCGCCTGGACGACCTGATCGGTCAGATCTCGACGGTCGCGCAGAACGAAGCGCGCGCCGCCAACGAGGTCGGTGCCAACATCCAGCACATCTTCGCGGTGACCGAGCAGACCTCCGACGGTACGCGGTCCACGGCCCAGATGGTGCATGAGCTGTCGCGGTCGGCGGAAGCGCTGAAGCAGTCGGTGTCCCGGTTCAAGGTCACGTCCTGATCGGGACCGGCCCCACCACGCGGCCACACCGGTAGAACAGGGATCACCCCGCACCGCGTCGACAAATAGAAGAGAACAAGAGCGAGCATGGACCTTACGCGCGAATCCGAGTTCCCCGCCGACCTGAGCCCTCTGGCCTGGGTCCAGGAGGAGCTGCGCCGCACGCTGGAATCGGTGCACAAGGCCCTTCGCCGCGTGCTGCGCGATGCCGATGCGCGGTCGACGACGCTGGGCGGCGATGGCCAGCCCAGTCCCGCCCTGCAAGGCGCGGCTCAGCAGATGCACCAGGCCGCCGGCGTGCTGGCGGTGGTCAGCCTGCCTGCCGCGGCGCACCTGCTGCGTGCCGCCGAGGCGACGCTGTTCCGTCTGGCCGAGAACCCGGCCGGCGTGAGCATCGCCGAGGTCGAGGCGGTCGAGCGCGCGGACTTTGCGGTGCTCGCTTTCATCGCCAAGACGCTGGCTGGCGGACAGCCGAGTTCGCTGGCGCTGTTCCCTGCCTACCAGACGCTGCAGGAACTCAACGGCGCGGGCCGCATCCACCCGGCCGACCTGTGGACCGAGGAATTCCGCTGGCGCGAGCTGCCGCTGGACCGCGGCGTGCGCGCGCTGACCTCCGAGCAGATGCGCACGCCGTTCGAGACGCTGCTGCTCAAGCAGATGCGCGCCCCGGCGCCAGGTCAAGGACAGCTGCTGAGCGATCTGTGCGCCGGTCTGGCGCTGACGCAGACCCAAGCCAACGCGCGGACCCTGTGGATGCTGGCCGCGGGCCAGTTCGAGGCCCAATCGCGTGGCCTGCTGCCGGTGGACACGCTGGTCAAGCGCCTGGGATCGCGTCTGCTGGCGCAACTGCGCGCCGGCAGCGATGCGGCGCCCTCCGAGCGCCTGGCCAAGGACCTGCTGTTCTTCGCCGCTGCCGCCAAGCATGCGGAGCCGGGTTCCGCACCGCGCCTGAGCGCGGTGCAGCAGGCCTATGGCTTGATCGAGGCCGACACCGTCGACTATCGTGACGACGCGCTGGGCCGCATCGATCCGAACTGGGTCGCGGCCGCCAAGCGTCGTGTGATCGCCGCGAAGGAATCCTGGGCCTCCGCCGCCGAAGGCGAGACCCATCGCCTGGGCGGCCTGGACGAGCAGTTCGCCAACGTCGCCGAATCGCTCCAGAGGCTGTTCCCCAGTGGCGAAGTGCTGGGCGACACGCTCCGTCGCGCCGTCGTCGCGACCTTGCGTTCTGGCCGTGCGCCCGAAGCGGCGCTGGCGATGGAGATCGCCACGTCGATGCTCTATCTGGAAGCCGCGCTCGAAGACGAGGCGTTCGACCTGCCGGAGCAGGGCGAGCGCGTGAAGAGTCTGGCCCGACGCATCGAATCGGTGGGTCACGGCGAAGCGCCGCTGGCGCTCGAAAGCTGGATGGAAGAGCTCTATCGCCGCGTTGCCGATCGGCAGACGCTGGGCTCCGTCGTCCATGAGCTGCGCGCGAGCCTGTCCGAGGTCGAGCGTCAATGCGACGAGTATTTCCGCGACCCCAGCAAACGTGATCTGCTGATCCCGGTGCCGGGGCAGTTGCAGGCGATGCGGGGCGTGTTCAGCGTGCTGGGCCTGTCGCAGGCCGCGCAAGCCTCGCTGAAGATGCGCGATCAGGTCGATGAACTGGCCAATACCGAGGTCGATCCGACGCTGTCGGGACCCCGCGCGCAGTTCGACCGGCTCGCCCACAACCTGGGTGCGCTGGGTTTCTTGATCGACATGCTGAGCGTGCAGCCGCAACTGGCCAAACGCATGTTCCGCTTCGAGGAAGACACCGGACTGCTGCAGTCGCTGGTGGGTCGCGAAAGCGAACAGCAGGCGTCCGAGCACGAGCTGGCCGTCGAAGAGGCGGCGGCGCAGCCTCAGCTGATCGATCAGTTGCAGGCGACGGCGCAAGCCGTCGCGCAGGGGGATCGCTCGACCGAGGATCTGGCCCGCGACCTGGAGCGGATTTCCCACGAGGCCCGCGCCGCCGACGATCTCGGCATGGCACAGGCGGCGCAGCAGGCACAGCAGCAGCTGCTGTCGGCCGGCGGTGACGCCGCGGGCAGCCATGCGGCCGAATCGCTGCAGCAGTTCATCGAGGCGGCCGCTCCTGCGGCGCCTCCGGCCCAGGCGCCGAGCGCGCCCATTCCGCAGGCCGAGGAAGCCATCGACGAGGAGATGCTGGGCATCTTCCTGGAAGAGGCCGCCGAGGTCGTGACGACCGCCCGCGAGGCGATGACCGCGCTCGCCCGCAACGGCAGCGACAAGGAACAACTGACGACCGCGCGTCGCGCCTTCCACACGCTGAAGGGCAGCTCGCGCATGGTCGGGCTGAACGAGTTCGGCGAAGCCGGCTGGGCCTGCGAGCAGCTGTACAACCATCGCCTGTCGGAACACCCGCAGGCCGATTCAGACCTGCTGCGCTTCAGCAACGAGGCGCTGGACGCCTTCCAGACCTGGGCCGCCGCGATCGCCGACAAACGTCCGCACGGCTTCCACAGCGCGCCGTTCCGCGCGTCGGCGGATGCGCTGCGCCTGGAGAACCGCTACCTGCCGTTGCAGGTGTCAGCCACGCCCGTCGCCCCCGTGGCCGCGCCGATCGCAGTTCTGCCTGAAGCGATCGAGGTCGTCGAGCTGATCGACGCCGGCACGGTGCCCGAACTGATCGAGGTCGCGGAAGTGGCTGAAGTCGTCGAGCTTCCGTCCGTCGACGACGTGCGCGAACTCGATCTGTCCGGCCTCCCCGAGCTGTCGCTCGCCGACGAGGTCGCCGCGCCTGCGCCGGCGACCACGCCGGACGAACAGGCCGCGCTGGACCTGCTGGCCACGCTGGATGCAGAACCGGTTCCGGCGGGCTCGATCCTGCCGTCGCTCGATCTGCCCGCACTGGATCTGCCGGGTCTGGACGTGCCCCCGCTGCCGGTGGCCGACCTGGGCATCGTCACCGCCGTCGATCCTTTCGCGACGCACGCCGACCTGTCCTTGGACTTCCCGGGCGAGTTGCCCGAGTTGACCCGGACGGTGCCGGAGTTGAGCGCCTCGGTCGATCTGGACGCCTTGTCCGTGGCGGACCTGTCCGCGCTCGACACGACCCTGTCGCTGCCGACCGTGGCCGACGAGGTCGAGCCCTCCGCGCTGCACGAGCCATCGACGCTCGAACTGCCGGCGGCCGTCGAATCGCCGGTCTTCCACGACGAACCGACGCAGACCCTGGAGCCCACGCTGACGGCGGCCGATGAGCCGACGCTCGCGATGGACCTGCCGGAAGGGTGGCCGGCGGACGCGCCGCTGGTCGAGATCGAGGCCACGACACCGATGCCGCTGGACGATCTGCCGGCCGCACCGGTGGTGGACGAACCCGCGCTGGATCTGCTGGATCTCTCGGGCCTGAATACGGAGCCCGTGACGGCGATCGACGAGGCGTCGGCCCCCGACCTGTCGTTGACGCTGGATCTGGGCCAGGAACTGGTCGACACGCTGCCTGAGGGCTTGTCGCCGCGCACCCTGGCTGATCTCGAATTGCCGGATCTCGACCTGGACACGCCGGCCGCGGCCGCGCCGCATGCGGCGCCGGCGCTCAGCCTGGTGGGCGGGACGGCGGTCACGCCACCGGCCGCCGAGGCGCCGATCGACCGCCTCGACGAAGGCATTGACGCCGAGGACGGCGATGACAGCGTCAAGGTCATCGGACCGTTGCGCATCAGCATTGCGCTGTTCAACATCTTCCTGAACGAAGCCGACGAGCGTTCGCGTCGTCTGCAGGCGGAGCTGACCGAGTGGTCGCTGCTGCCGCAGTCGCCGCTGCCGCAGGATGCGGAAGCGCTGGCGCACGGCCTGGCCGGCAGCGCGGCGACGGTCGGCTTCGACGACCTGTCGACGCTGGCCCGCTGCCTGGAGCATGCCCTGGGCCGCGCCCAGGGCCATGAGGTCGGTGATCCGACGCTCTTCCAGCGTGCTTCGGACGAGATCCGCCGCCTGCTCCATCAATTCGCCGCCGGTTTCCTGAAAGAGGCTGACCCGGCGCTGGTCGCCGAACTGCAAAACTTCGAGCCGGGCGCGCTGCTGCCCGATGGCCACGCCGACAGCGACGAGGGCCTGCTGGCCATGTCCCTGGAGGAAGTGTCCACCGCCTCGCTGCCGGCTCACCTGTTGAACGCGCCGGTGTCGCCGGTCGTTCCGGCTGAGCCCGAGTTCCCGACCTCGCAAGCCGCCTTCCATCAGGCGGCCGAAGCGACCGACGACGATTTCGACTTCAACCAGCCCGACCAGATCGAGCCGGAACTGATGCCGATCTTCGAGGAGGAAGCGGAAGACCTGCTGGGCGAACTGCACGGTGCGTTGCGCGAGTGGGCTGCCCAGCCCGCGGATACCAGCCGCGCGGCGGCCTGCATGCGCGTGCTGCACACCTTCAAGGGCGGCGCGCGCCTGTCCGGCGCGATGCGCCTCGGCGAGGAAGCGCACCGCCTGGAGTCCCAGGTCGAGCATCTGCTGGCCGAAGGCGAACCTGGCTTCGAGCAACTGCTCGCGTTGCAGGATGCCGGCGACAGCCTGGAGCACAGCTTCAAGACGCTGCAGCGCACCTGGCGCAATCCGGCCCCGCTGGTTCCCGCGCCGATGGCACCTGCCGTGCCGGCCGCACCGGTCGTCGAAGCGCCCGCGCCGATGCCGGTTGCGGATCCGGTCGACACCGTCGAGCTGCCCGTCGAAGGGTCGGATGCGATCGCGGCTCCGGCTGACGACGCATTCGCCGCACCGGAGACGCCGGTCGAAGAGATCGCGGGACTGGCAGAACCTGCTGTTTCCGTTGCGCCGGAGGTCGAGCCGGCGATGTCGGTGGAGGAGTCGATCGCCGAGCCGGTGATTGAGCCGATCGCCGAGATCACCCCGCTTGTCGACGAGCCCACGCCCGTGGAGCCGCCAGCTCCGACGCCCGTCGTCGTGGCGCCGCCGGTCGACATCGAGATCGACTGGGCCCATTTCAGCGAAGTCGCCGACCTCGGCCAACCGC
Source organism: Roseateles sp. (assembly GCF_036486225.1). GTDB lineage: Bacteria > Pseudomonadota > Gammaproteobacteria > Burkholderiales > Burkholderiaceae_C > Roseateles. Next base: position 17,026 of record NZ_DASVNZ010000170.1, read on the forward strand.
TGGAAAGCGCGCCGGTCGCTCCGGCCGCGCAGGTGCGTGTCCGTGGCGCGCTGCTGGAACGCATGGCTGCGCTGTCGGGGGAAGTGTCCATCCGCCGTGCCCGCCTGGAGTCCGAACTGGGCCAGATGCGCACATCGCTGGGCGACCTGGACGACAACCTGGAGCGTCTGCGCACGCAGCTGCGCGAGCTGGAGTTGCAGGCCGAGGCCCGCATCGCCGCTCGCCAGGAAGCCGCGCAAGTCACCGGCAAGGACTTCGATCCGCTCGAATTCGACCGCTATACCCGCTTCCAGGAACTGACCCGGATGCTGGCCGAGTCCGTCAACGACGTGGCGACGGTCCAGCGCGGTCTGCAGCGCAACGTGGCGGCGGGCGAAGATGAACTGGCCGGCCAGTCCCGGCTGACGCGCGAGCTGCAGGATGACCTGCTGCGCACGCGGATGGTGGAGTTCGACAGCAGCCTGGGCGAACGTCTGCACCGCGTCGTGCGGCAAGCCTCCCGTGAAAGCGGCAAGCAGGCGCAGCTCGAGATCCGCGGTGGCGGCGTCGAACTGGACCGCGCCGTGCTCGAGCGCCTGACCGGCGCCTTCGAGCATCTGCTGCGCAACAGCGTGGTGCACGGCATCGAGACGCCGGACGTCCGCCAGCAGGCCGGCAAGGCCGCGGTGGGCCGCATCGTGCTGAACCTGCATCAGGAAGGCAACGAGATCCAGGTCCGCTTCAGCGATGACGGCGCCGGCCTGAACCTGGGACGGATCCGTGCCCGCGGCGAGAGCCAGGGCCTGATCCAGCCGGGTCAGGACGTCAGCGATTTGCAGCTGATGGACCTGATCTACGAGCCGGGCTTCTCCACCGCCGACGCGCTGACCGAGATGGCCGGGCGCGGCGTCGGCATGGACGTGGTCCGCTCGGAAGTGAACACCCTGGGCGGCTATGTCCTGACGCAGTCGACGGCGGGGCAGGGCGCGAGCTTCGAGCTGCGCGTCCCGCTGACGACGGCACTGACGCAGGTCGTCGTGCTGCGCTACGGTGACCGCAAGGTGGCGGTGCCCGCGGCGCTGATGCTGTCGGTGCAGCGTCTGCCGGTCGAGACGGTGGAACAGGCCTATGTCGACGGCTCGCTCATGGCGGCCGGCGAGCGCATGCCCTTCTACTGGCTCGGTGGCCTGATGCGCCACAGCGACCGGGGCTTCGCCCATGGCAAGACGCTGCCGGTGGCGCTGGTGCACAGCGCGCAACAGCGCCTGGCCCTGCATTGCGACGAAGTCCTGGGCAACCAGGAAGTCGTCATCAAGAACCTGGGTCCGCAGCTGATGCAGGTGCCGGGTCTGGCGGGCATCAGCCTGCTGGCCTCGGGCGACGTGGCGCTGATCTACAACCCGGTGGCGCTGGCCAACCGCTACGGTCATGCCGCGCAGCAGCGTGTGCACGACGCCGAAGCGGCGGCGCGCCAGGAAGTGGTGGAGGAAGCCAAGGTCCAGCTCGCGCCGCTGGTGATGGTGGTCGACGATTCGTTGACGGTCCGTCGCGTCACGCAACGCCTGCTGGAGCGCGAGGGCTATCGCGTGCTGCTGGCCAAGGACGGCCTCGATGCGATGGAGCGACTGGGCGGCGACGAATTGCCGACGGTCGTGCTGTCGGACATCGAGATGCCCCGCATGGACGGCTTCGACCTGGTCCGCAACCTGCGTGCGGACGCGCGTCTGGCGGGACTGCCCGTGATCATGATCACGTCGCGCATCGCGCAGAAGCATCGCGAATATGCACAACGGCTCGGTGTCAACGATTACCTGGGCAAGCCCTATGACGAAGAGCACCTGCTGGGCCTGATCGCCCGATACACTTCGCATCTGTCCGCCGGCCAGCCGGCGAGGGCGTAGCGTCCGGCCTCCCGGACATCGGGTAGCCGGCGCCAGGATCCTCCCTCCACGCTGCAAACACCATGTCCGGGGTAGTCGACCATCTTGCCGAACTGACGGGCTTCCGTGACCGCGATGTCATGGACGTCACGCTCGTCACCGCGCTGCGGGATCTGCTCAACGGTCCCGTGGCCGCGGTGGCGATCTACCGCTGTGTCGGTGAGCCCGGCCAGCAGCGCTGGCTGACCCGCGCGCGACTGCGTTCAGGCGACTCGGTCGCCACGGCCGATTCGCTGTGGGTCGATCCCGAATCGCTTCCCCGCCTGGCCGAACATCCCCGCCGCCTCGAATGCCTGACGCAGCGCAGCGTCCTGCAGCAGCGCGAGGGCGCCGAGTGGGTGACGCTGTTCCCGCTCGCCACGGAGCGCGAGATCGTCGGCGTGCTGGAGCTGCACACCGCGAGACGGCTCAAGGCAGAGGCGCAGCGGATGGTCTCCAGCGTGCTGCGGATCTATCACAACTTCCAAGGCCTGCTGGACTACAGCGAGCGCGACACGCTGACCGGCCTGCTCAATCGCAAGACCTTCGACGAGAGCTTCCTGAAGGCGGTGTCGGAGCTGCCGATGCGCGCGCCCAACGAGGCTGCCGCGCTGGATGAGGCGGGACAGGATCGCCGACATGCCGCGGTGCATCCGCGCTACTGGCTGGGGGTCATCGACATTGACCTGTTCAAGTCGATCAACGACCGCTTCGGTCACCTGATCGGCGACGAGGTCCTGCTGCTGCTGTCGCGCCTGATGCGCAGCAGCTTCCGCTTCAACGACCTGCTCTACCGCTTCGGCGGCGAGGAGTTCGTCGTGCTGATGCGCTGCGAGGACGAGCCTGACGCGGCCCATGCCTTCGAGCGTTTCCGCAACAACACGGCGCAGTACGCATTCCCGCAGGTGGGCCGCATCACGGTGAGCATCGGCTTCACGCAGATCCGCGGCGGCGATTCGCCGGCGGGCGCGTTCGAGCGCGCCGACAAGGCCGTCTACCACGCCAAGGGCGCCGGACGGAACCAAGTGCAGAGCCACGCCACGCTGGTCGCTCAAGGCGCGATGTCCGAGGCCAAGCACCTGAGCGACGTCGAACTCTTCTGACATCGTGAACAGGACGTGGCGCTGGACCGCGCTCGCCGCCTCGGCGGTGACGGTCATCTCGGCGCTCCTGATCGGCTGCGCATCGCCCCCGCCGGTGAGCGGCCCCGACCTGCCCGCGCAGCCGGGCTCGCAGCCCGCCGACGACGGCAGCCACCTCTGGCAGGACTTCGACTGGATCGACGCCGCGCGACACCGCGCGGTGCCCGTCCGCGTCTACTGGCCCCAGGGCGAGGCCCCTGCCGGCGGCTGGCCGGTCGTCGTGTTCTCGCACGGCATGGGCGGCTCGCGCCGCGGCTACAGCTACCTCGGCAGCTACTGGGCCGCGCACGGCGTGGTCGCCATGCATGTGCAGCACATCGGCAGCGACCGCCGCCTGTGGGCGGGCGGCTTCGGCTGGTCCAACTCGCTGAGCCTGGTGCTGCGTCTGCAGCACGCGGCCCAGCGCGAGGAGGCCGTCGACCGCACGCAGGACGTCCGCTTCGCACTGAACCAGCTCCTCGCGGGGCCGCTGGCTCCCCGGCTCGACCCGTCGCGACTCGCGATCGCGGGCCATTCCTATGGCGCCAATACCAGCCTGCTGCTGGCGGGCGCGAAGGTGCCGGTCTCGGCGGAACTGCCCGGACGCACGCCGCTGACGGCGCTGGCCGAACCTCGCTTCAAGGCGGCGATCCTGATTTCCGCGCCGCCGTTCTACGGCGAAGGCGACCCCGCGCCCATCCTGTCGGGCATTACGATCCCCACGCTGCACATCAGCGCCACCGACGACGAGATCACAATCCCCGGCTACTACAGCGGCCCGGCGGACCGCGTGGCGCTCTTCGACGCGATCGGCGGCCCGCACAAGGCGCTGGCGATGTTCAGCGGCGGCTCGCACAGCATCTTCACGGATCGGATGAACACCGGTGGGCTGGACCTCAACCCGAAGGTCAAGGCGGCCACGCGGGAACTCAGTCTGGCCTATCTGCGACTGGTCCTGGATGGCGACGATGCGCCGCTGCGTGACTGGCAGCGGCGTCATGCCGCGCTGCTCGCTCGATGGCAGGCACCGTGAACCGACCCTGCACGCGTGTGGCACCGGCCCCGACGCCCGTCAAGGCCTGACCCCGCAACCCGGCCTGGCGGTCGGAATGGCTCGGTTTCCGAGACGCCGACGTGGCTTTCCCGGCACGCGCCACGTGAGCAGGGACTTGCTTTTCCCGCGCTACCCCTCTAGCGTTAGGCCCAGGTGAACGGTCTCCACAGAGAGACGCGGCACGAGGCCCCAGTACGCGGGGCTTGAGAGAGGCGCGACATCACGTCGCGAGCAACAGAAGCACTGGGGTGGATGTCGGCGCGGATGTCATCGCTGTGATGCCGTCGTCCACAGGGTTGTACCAACACGGGCGAGCAAGCCCGGACCTTCGATGCGCATGCTGACCTTTCCGGTGGCTGCGGGCCTGTTGCTGGCCGGCTGCATCGCTTTTGTAGCCACCGCTTACGGCGAGTACCGCAGTCTTGGCGAATTGACGCGTCAGGAGAACGTGCGTGCCCAGGCGTTGCGCACGCAGCAACTCATCTCCGACCTCAATGCGCTGCTGATCGACCTCGAGACCGGCACGCGGGGCTTCCTGATCACCGGCGATGCCGCGTTCCTGCAGCCGTACGAGCGCGCCCAGCGCGATCTCGACGCCCACTATGCCGAGCTCAAGACCGCGCTCGCGCGCTCGGGTGATCGGCAGGAGACCGCCTTTGCGCGCCTGGACCGCTTCATCGCCGAACGCCGCCACCAGGTCGAGCGTCAGGTCGAGAGTCGCTGGAAGGACGGCGAATCCGCGCTGAAGGATCGGCAGGCCTATGTGGCGGGCAAGCAGTTGATGGACGAGATCCGCGGCGAGCTGGGCCGGCTGAAGTCCGTGCAGCAGCAGCGGATCGACGGCATCGAGACGGCCGTCGCGATCCAGACGAAGGAGACCACGCTGCTGGCCCAGGTGCTGCCGCTGGCCGGCGGCGTGATGGTGGCCGCAGCCATGGCGGCACTGTGGATGGAACGCGAGCGCCGCGACCAGGCCGAGCGCGCCCTGCGCGACAGCCATGCGCAGCTGGAGAGCGCCGTCGTCGAGCGCACCCGCGCGCTGACGGAGGCGCTGGGGCGCATCCAGAGCTTTGCTGCGGAACTGGACCGCAGTGTCGAGGCGGAGCGGCGGCGCCTGGCCCGCGAGGTCCATGATCAACTGGGCCAGCTCGGCACGGCGGCCAAGATGCTGGCCTTGTCGATGGCGCGCAAGATCGCGCCCGCCAAGGAACCGATGCACGAAGAGATGCTGAGCATCGCCGACGAAGTCATCGGCGCCGCGCGCCGCATCGCCAATACGCTGCGGCCGCCCTTGCTGGACGACTTCGGTTTCGGTGCTGCGGTGCAGCATTACGTGCAGGGTCTGCAGCGCCAGAGCGATCTCATCGTCGATGTCGATCTGGCCTCCGACGAGGCCTTGACGCCCGAGCAGCACAACCAGTTGTTCCGGCTGCTGCAGGAGGCCGCGACCAACGTGCTGCGGCATGCGCAGGCGCAGCAGATGACGATCGAATCGCGCCTCGAGGACGGCGAGTACCGGCTGCGGATCGAGGACGACGGCGTGGGCCCCGGCCACGTGCGCGTCGACGCGTCAGGTTTACGGAACATGCGGGAACGCGCCGTGCTCGCAGGCGGGGACATGGTGTTCGGGCCGGCGCCCCAGCGCGGCACGCGGATCGACGTCCGCGTGCCGGTGGGCGTCGATGGCGATGAATCTGAGGACGCGGACGGCGCCAACGGTGGCGCCGGCGCGAGGCGGGAGAACGAGGAGGGTTGGGATGAGATTTCTGATCGTTGACGACCATCCGATCATGCGGCTCGGGGTCAAGCAATTGATCCAGGGCTACTGGCCGCAGGCGGTGATCGACGAAGCGTCGACCATCGCCGAGGGGCTGCAACTCGGCCAGGCGCACAAGCCGGACGCGCTGGTGCTGGACCTCTCGTTGCCCGACGCGAGCGGGACGGAGGGCGCCAGCCGCATGCTGCGCGCCATCAAGGGCGTGCCCGTGCTGGTGCTGAGCCTCAATGCGGAGTCCGCCTACGCGGCCCGGCTGCTGCAGATGGGCGTGTCCGGTTATCTCCCGAAGGACAAGGCGACCGACGAGCTCGTCGTCGCCCTCCAGCGGCTGCTGCAGGGCGGACGCTACGTCACTGCGGCGATGGCGGACCACCTGCTGGGGCTGCTGAGCGGTGCGACGCCGGGCCAGCTGCCGCACGAGCAGCTGTCGGCGCAGGAGCACCGCGTGATGCTGCTGATCGCGGCCGGCAAGACGCCGGCCGAGATCGCCGACACCATGCACCTGTCGGCCAAGACGGTCGGCACCTACCGCGCGCGCATCCTGGAGAAGACGGGCTGGCGCAACAACACCGAGCTGACGAAGTACTGCGTCCAGCACGGTCTCACCGACATCCGGTGAACAGGCGGAGAACGTAGGTGAACGCCCGACAAACCCTGCGGAGGGAACCCGACATCAGCTCGGGCGGGGTGCCGCTGATGTGCGCGGGAGGGCGCGCGCAAGATGCCGGACAGGCGGTGACAACCAGTTGCCGCATCGATCCGGAGCATCCTTCCATGGACATCTTTCTCGTCGAGGATTCATCGGCCATCCGCAGGCTCCTGGCACGCCGGCTCGAGGACATGCCCGGCGCGCGCGTCGTGGGCGAGGCGGACTCCGCACCGCAGGCGGTCGCGCTGATCGACTGGCTGCAGCCGGACACGGTGCTGCTGGACATGACGCTGCTGGTCGGGACCGGGATCGACGTGCTGCGCGCCCTGCGCGGCAAGGGGTACCGGGGCCGCATCCTGATGCTCACGCACCACGCGATGGACGCCTACCGCGACATGTGCATGAAGGCGGGCGCCGACGGCTTCTACGACAAAGGGTCGGGCCTGGAGACCCTCTTCGGCGATCTCGACGAACTGCTGCAGAGCGAGCTGGTCGGCGGTCGGCAGCAGCGGCCCTCGCCGCTGCTGCGCGATGCCGCGACCGGTCTGCTGGGCCAGGTCGCGTTGCTCGAGCGCCTGGACCAGGTGCTGCGCATGGTCAACGCCGAGGCCGGCAAGGTGGCCGTCACGGTGGTGGTGCTGAAGGGCCTGGAGGCGCTGCTGCGCAGCCAGGGCGTGTCGGCGGCGGCGCCGGTGCTGGTCGAGATCGGCCGCCGGATGGCGGGCTGCGCCGGCCCGGCCGATCTGCTGGCGCGACATGCCAACGAGCAGTTCGCGCTGGTCGTCTCGCGCGCCGGTTCGGCGCAGGAGGCGGAGGCCTTGACGCTGCGCATCCGGGAATCGCTGGCCGATCCCTTCGACCTCGGCGGCCACGAGGTGCGGCTGGACAGTCATGTCGGCCTGGCCGTCTATCCCCGCGACGCGGTGTCCGCGCGCGGACTCCTCATCCTTGCGGAGGCCCGGGCCCACGGCTCGCGGCTGCCCGAAAGGGGCAGCGCCGTGGTGCATTGACGGGACACGGATGCGGAGAAGCTTCCTGCTGCTCCTGATCTCGGCCGCGCTTGTCGGCCTGATCGGCGTTGCGCGCGGCGGCACGGCGACCAATACCCTGAGCTCGCAGACGACGGTGTCGTCCGCGTGCAATGTGTCGGGCTCGACGCTGGCGTTCGGCTCGGCGATCAATCCGATCGGCGCGGGACCGGTGAACGGCACCTCGACGCTGACGATCGAATGCACCGCCACCACCGCCTACACCGTCGCCCTGAGCGCGGGCAGCAACGCCGGCGGGGCCGCCAACTTCTCGGCGCGCAAGATGGTGAACGGCGCCTACACGCTCGGCTACCAGCTCTACGTCGACGCGGGGCGGACCTCCGTCTGGGGCAACAGCACCGGCGGCAGCACCGTCTACAGCGGCACCGGCACCGGGGGCGTGCAGAGCGTCACCATCTACGGGCAGGTGCCTTCGCTGACCGGCGCGGTGCCTGGGGCTTACACGGACACGGTCACGGTCACGGTGACCTACTGAACCCGATCGACAGCCGCCCTCGGGCGGCACGCAGGAAAGGACGGCTGCGGGCGGCCGGAACGCCCAGGGAGACATCGGACGACAAGACAACAGGAGAGAGACCGATGAACAAGATCCGACGCGGGCTGGCCGCCGTCCCGGGCATGACGGCAGTGCTGGCGTTACTGGTGATGGCAGTGCTGGCGACGCCTGCGGCCTGGGCGGCCGACGTCAGCATCATGCCGGTCAACGTGCGGCTCGACCGCGCGAACGACCGGGCAACGGTGCAGGTCCAGAACAACGGCACCGAGCCGGTGACGATGCAGGCCGAAGGCATCCGCTGGACGCGGGAGAACGGCCAGGACATCGACGGTCCGACGACGGACCTGCTGGTGAATCCGCCGATCTTCACCCTGCAGGCCGGACAGGTCCAGGTCTTGCGCGTGGGCCTGCGGCGCCCGCCGGACCTCCAGCAGGAAGCGACCTACCGCATGGTGCTGCGCGAGGTCCCGGTGGCGCGTCAGGGCGGCGACACGCAGGTCACCGGCGCGGTGCGCGTGCTGGTGGCACTGCGCGTGCCGGTCTACGTCGCGCCCAACCAGGTGCGCCGGGACTCCAGCTGGAGCGTGCAGCGCGCGAGCAGCGGTGAAACCGTGGCGACGGTGACCAACGCCGGCAATGTCCACGTCAAGGTCAGCGAACTGCGGGTGACCAGCGCCAACGGCGAGGTGAAGTCGATGGCGGTACCGGGCGCGCAGAGCGTGGTATTCCCCGGCGAGCAGCGCAGCTATCGCATTCCGACGCCTGCGGGCCCTCCGGGCAACCTGCAGGTCATGACCGATCAGGGGCTGCAGCAGGTCACGGCCGGTGCGGCGACCAAGTGACGCGCGCCTGCTGCC
>NZ_DASVNZ010000179.1:0-12584 GCF_036486225.1 Roseateles sp.
CGTGCCGCCGGTGTTGCCGTAGTTCGGCGCGTCGTCCAGCTTCGGATCGAACAGCGGCGGCTGCAGCACGCCGGCCGGGAAGTTGATGTCGTTCATCTGCGCGTCGTAATACGCGTTGACCGTCTGCGGCGTCATGCCCCATTCGCCGCGGTCCAGCGGCTTGCCGATCTTGCCCAACTGGCGCTTGAGCTCGAAGTCGTTGCCGCGCATCACGTTGCCGGCGAAATCGTCGCGCGCCACCGTCAGCGCGCCGTAGTCGCGCCAGCGGTCCGGGTAGCCGACCTTGTTGACGATCGCATGCAGCTTCTCCACCGCGCGTTGCTTCGTCGTCGTGCTCATCCAGCCCAGCGACTGGATGCGCGCGGCCATCGCGTCCTCGATCTGCTTCGTCATCGTCAGCGTCTTGTCCTTCAGGTCCGGGCTGAAGTTGCGGGCGACGAATTCCTGGCCCAGCGCCTCGCCGAGCTGCGCGTCGACCAGCTCGACGCAGCGCTTCCAACGGGCCTTGAGCTGCGGCACGCCTTGCAGCGTCTGGCCGAAGAACTCGAAGTTGGCCGACACGGCCGCACCCGACAGCGTCGGCGCCTGGCTGCTGACCAGCTGCCAGCGCAGATAGTTGCGCAACTGCGCGAGGTCGCGCTGGCGCAGCTCCTTGGACAGCGCCTTGAAGAACGCCGGCTCGGTGACGTTGTAGGCGGCCTGCGGGTCCAGGCCCAGCCCGCGCTGATAAACGGCCCAGTCGAAGCCCGGCGTCAGCGCCTGCAGCCCGGCCGCCTTCATCGGATGGAAGCCCTTGTACGGATCGCGCTTGTCGACGCGGCTCAACGAGGCGCGCGCCAGCGCCGTCTCCATGGCCATCACCTGCTTCGCCTGCGTGCGGGCGGCTTCAGGCGCGTCGCCGAGCAGCTCGAAGCTGCGCGCCACGTGGGCGATGAACTGCTCGCGCAGCGCGCGCGACTTCTCGTCGGTCTTGAAGTAGTACTCGCGGTCGGGGAGGCTCAGGCCGCCGGCGTAGGCAAAGGCGATCACCCGCGTCGAATCGGCCATGTCCTGGCCCGACGTGAAGTGGAAGAAGATGCGCTCGTTGTTGGTCGCCAGGTGCAGCGCGGCCAGCAGCGCGGGCAGCTCGCGGCGGTCCTTCAGCGCATCGATGCGCGACAGCAACGGACGCAGCGGCGCGAGCGCATGGCGGTCGGCGGCGGATTCGTCCATGCAGGCGGCGAAGTAGTCGCCCATGCGGACCTGGTTCGCGCTGCGCTGCGGATCGGCGGCCGAGAGCTTGTCCAGGATGCCCCAGAGGTAGCGCTGGTTCTCGTTGGCCATCTTGGCGTAGACCGACCAGCGCGCCTGGTCGGGCGGGATCGGATTGGCGGCCATCCAGCCGCCGCAGGCGTACTGGTAGAGGTCCTCGCACGGATCGGCGCTGCGATCCATGGCGGCGGTGTCCAGGCTCGGCGTGTAGGGCAGCTGGTCAAGCGGTCCTTCGGGCGTCGCAGCAGCGGCCGTGGCCGGCTTCGCCGGGTTCGCCGCAGCGGCGGTCGAAGCGCTCTGCGCGGCGGCGTCGGCAGCGGCGCCAAAGGAAACGGCCGCGACGAGCGCGGCCGCGGCGGTGCGGGCGAGGAGGTGAGGGGTCATGCTCGACAGCGGTGAGTGGGTGCTGCCGGGCATTCTCCGCCAGGCGACCGCCATCGCAGGGTGCCGGACGACACCTCGGGTAGACCCGTCTTGGCGACGGGCCGACACGGGACGGCAAGCGCGTGTCAGCTTTCCTTCGGACCGCGGACCAGCAGCACCGGGACCTCGGCGTAGCGGACGATCAGCTCGGCATCGCTGCCCAGCAGCGCCCGCGACAGGCCGCGGCGGCCGTGCGTGCCCAGCACGATGACCTCGGCGCCCCAGGTCTTGCACTCCTCGGCCACGAGGTCGCTGACGCGGGAAGAGAGGCTCTCGCTGAGCTGCGTCGTGACGTGCAACGCGGCTTCGCTGACGGCGGCCGCGGCTTCGGCGAGCACCTTCCGTCCGCCGGCGCGGATCTGCTCGAAGTTGTCCGGCGTGATGCCGAGGCCGGCGCTGGACATCATCGCGAATGCCTGCAGGTCCAGCGCGTGCAACAGGCGGATCTCGCCGCCGCTGAGCTTGGCCAGCCGGACCGCCTCCGCCAGGCCGGCGTTGGAGGTGGGGCTGCCGTCGACAGGAACCAGGATCTTGGCGTACATGGTCGTCGCTCCATCGGATGGGATGAGGCCATGCTAGCGCCGGAAGCGCCGGGCGGCACGGTGCCCCGTGCGCCCTGCGCCTCGCCCGATCACTGCACGCTGAAGCTGTTGAGCGCCTTCGGGAACTTGAACAGCCACAGGTGCGTCAGGCGGTCGACCTCGTTGCCGCGCGTCACGCGCGACAGGACCGCGCCGCTCGCGCAGGTGCCGTCCTGGACGATCACGCCGTTGACGTCGACCGTGCACTCGGTCGGATCGCCGGCGACGACCTTGCCCTTCGCATCGACCAGCACCGACTTCAGGCCGAAGTCGTTGTCGTTGATCAGCGCCAGCGTGCTGCCGTCGACGATCGCCAGGCCCTCGGCCTTCTCGGCCTTCCAGCCGGCGGCGTTCAGGTCGAGCAGCACCGTCTTCTTCAGCTTCACGACGTTCGTCCAGCTCACCGCCGACGCGGTGACGCCGTCGATGCTGTTCTTCTCGAGTTCGATGCCGATCGCGGCGATGTCGGTCGCCGCGGCCGGCACTTCGACGAGCATCAGGAAGTTGCGCACCGCGCCGGTGGCGTCGGCGCCCTGCTCGATGACGATGAACTTGCCGTTGCCCAGCGACACCAGGTCGCCCAGCTTGGCGCTGCCGGTGCGGTTGCGGTCCCACTTCTCGCCCTTGGCGGCGAGCGGGTAGCTCAGCGGGTAGGCATACAGCTTCGAGGTCTCGGTCTTGGGATCGAACTCGATCCAGCGCGCGAACTGCGCGAAGTCGCGCACCTTGACCTTGTCGTCCTTCTTGCCGTCCTGGTCCAGGTCGGCGCTGTCGACGGCCTCGATGCTCTTGCCGGCGTTGTCGACCGGGTCGATCGGGCTCTGCAGGAAGCCGTGCAGCTTGCCGCTGCCGGTGTCCATCGCCAGGCCTTCCATGCCGCGGTTGGCGCGGCGGTTCTTCAGCACATCGGGCAGGCTGCCCGCGGTCGTGCCCGGCGCGTAGCGCTTGACGATCTGGAAGGTCGCGGCGTCGATCTTGACGATGAACGGGCCGTACTCGTCCGAGGTCCAGAAGGCCTTGTTCGCGTCGTCGTAGACCAGCGTCTCGCTGTCCAGGCCGTTCGCGTCGAAGTTGCCCTTGGTCTGGTCGAACTTCATCGTGTCGGCCAGCGGCACCTCGGCGCTGCTGCCGACGGCGCCGAAGGGCAGCGGACGGCCGGTGACCTTGCTGCCGTTCGGGTTCTTCAGCGGATTCAGGCTGGAGATGACCGCGCCGTCCTTGCCCAGCGTGATCACGCCGATCGAGGGCGCGAAGCTCGGCGCCGGGAACATCTTGGTGGTGACGATGGCGCCGTTGTCCGGACGCGGCGCGTTCGGGCTGTCGCCGTTGGGACCGCGGTCGGTGATGCCCCAGAACTCAAGCGCGCCCGCGGCGTTCTTGCCCTTGTAGACCAGGCCCGAACCGACGGCCGGGTAGAAGCCCTTCGGGAAGTCCTTCTTCGCGTCGGCGTTGCCGCCCTCGTAGGGCACGTACTGGCTGTCGGCCGCGCGGATCTGGAACTTGGTGATCGCGACCGCGCCGCCCGCCGTGTCCTGCGTGGCGCTGCTGGTCTCGGTCTTGCCGAGCAGCGTGGCCATCGTCGATTCGTAGTGCTCGACCGCGGCGGCGCGGCGGTTGGCGTTCATCGTCCGGCCCGAGTAGGGCTGGCCATAGACGTCGTTCTGGCCGGCCGGCAGCAGCGCGGCGAACGCCTTGTCGAAGTCGGCGGCGACCAGGCTGAAGTCCAGCGTCTTGGTCTGCGTGTCGTGCACGGCGGCGGTGATCTTGATGCCGTTGGTGGGATCGTCGTCCTCGTCCAGCGCCTGCAGGAACACCAGGCGGTTCTGCAACTTCGCGTCGGTCAGCACGGCGGTGCCGGCCAGGTCGGCGGCGGCGACCGTCGCCGCGCACGTGGCGCTGCCGAGCACCACGCTGCCGACGCTGAAGCTGACCGTGTCACCCGCCTTGCAGGTGAACACGCCGTTCACGCCCGTCTTGCCGGTGATGCCCGAGGGCGCGGCGGCGAAGGTGACGCCCTCGACCGGCGCGTCCACCAGCTGGGCCTGCATCGCAGCGCCGTTCTGGGGGATCACGTACGGATCGTTGTCCTTGGTGTTGCAGGCGGTCAGGGCCGCTGCGGCGGTCAAGGTCATCAAGGTCAGGCCCATGCGGCGGGACGCCACGCTGGAACGGGTGGTGGCACGCGCGGCGGAATGGTCGGTCGTCTTTTTCATGTCGATCTTTCGTGGCTCGAGGACTGACGCGCCCAGGCCTCCCTCGACAGAGCCGTGACGCGACAGGGCGGCACGCTAGGGGCCGGCGATGACAGCCCCGTGAAGAGGGTTTACGAATCGACACGAATACGACAAGAACCGGGGAATCCCCCAGCAGAAAGCCCCGGCGCCGCGTCACGGAGGACGCGGTCCGGGGCCCCGGTCAGACGGCTGCAGAGGAGGGAATTAGCCGTTGACCTTGATGCGGTTGTTGACGGACTGGACGCCCTTGGCGGCCAGGGCCATCGAACCGGCGCGATCACGCGCGGCCAGGTCCGGCGCCGTGCCGTCCAGCGTCACGTGGCCCTTTTCCGTCTCGACCTTGACGTCGAGCGCGCTCAGCTTCGGATCGCCAGCCAGCGAGGTCTTGATGGACGTCGTGATCTGCGCGTCGTCGATGGCGGCGCCGGCCTTGTCGGCGGCCCGTTCCATTTTGGCGCCGGCGTTGTCCATGGCCTGCTGGGTGTCCTGCTTGGCAGCTTCGGACTTCTGCTCCATCTTGGAGATGCCGTCGTCCAGGCGTTGGCCGGCGGTGCGGCCGTCGTCCTCACGACCGCAGGCGGTCAGGGCGACGGCGGCCACCACGGCGGGCAGCAGCAGGGACAGGGCGGCGGGGCGGGAAGAGTGCTTCATGGCGAGGCTCCTTTCGCGGGTGCTAATCGCGGGATAGGCGGGTATCGCGGAGGTTCCGCGGACATTCCGCGGGTGGCCGCGGATCCATGCCTTCACTCTATGCAGCCCGCCGTCCGGAGCGGGTCGGTTGCCACCGGAAGCGGCGGTCACCCGACGTCCCGGTCGGCCGTAGGAACGCGCCTACAGGCCGCCGCCGGCCGGCGGAAGGCCGGCCTCGCCCGGGGCCCCCGGCACGGGCGCCGACGACGGTGACGTCCCCGCGCCCGCCGCGCCGGGCATGGCCGTCATCCCGGGAATCGGGAAATCGATCCGCGGGATGTCCGGCTCGTCGCGCTTGAGCGGCAGCCAGGCGCACACCTCGGTGCCCTGGCCGGGCGCGCTGCGCAATTGCAGCTGACCACGCTCGGCCTCGACACGGAAACGCATGCCCAGCAGCCCGTGCGAGCCGAGCGCCAGGCGGCTTGGATCGAATCCCTGGCCGTTGTCGGTGACGGTCACCAACGCCTGCGCGTACTCGCGCTTGAGCGACACGGTCACTTCGGTCGCATGCGCGTACTTGGCGGTGTTGGTGAGCGCCTCCTGCACGAGCCGGAAGGCGGTCAACTGGGCGCTCGGGACCAGGTCGACCGCGGGGTCGAGTTCCACCTTGATCGGCACGCCCAGCCGCTCCGAGGTCTCGCGGCAGAGGATTTCCAGCGCGGGCACCAGGCCCAGCTGGTCGAGTGTCGACGGGCGCAGGTCCTCGATGATCCGGCGCTTGAGCGCGATGCCGCTGTTGAGCGTCTCCGTCAGATGGTTGAGGCGCTGCATCAGGTCCGGCGCCTCGGCCTGCAACTTGGGCCGTAGCCGCGCGACGTCGAGCTTGGCCGCCGTCAACAGCGCGCCGAGCTCGTCGTGCAGGTCGCGGGCCAGCCGAGCGCGCTCGTCCTCGCGCGCGGTCTGCAGGTGACGCGCCAGCTGCGTCAGCTCGGCGGTGCGGCGGGTCACCTCGACCTCCAGCCGGTCGCGCTCGGCGCGGACCTCCTGCGCCTGCTCCGCGCGCTGCACGTCGAGCGCCCGGCTCTTGCGCACGAACAGCACGAACACGATCAGGCTCAGCAGCGTCATGCCGGCCACGCCGATGCGGCTCATCATCAGCGTGTCGTAAACCTGACCGGTGCCGAGCGCGATGCGGCGGTTCTCGTCGGCCAGCAGTTCGGCGGAACGGCGCCGGATCTGCTCCATCTGGTCGCGGCCGATGTCGGTCATCATGAGCTCGCGCCCGGCCGATTCACGGCCGTTCTCGTAGAGCTTGAGCACCTCCTGCAGCTCGCTCAGCTTGGCGCTGACGGCCCCGGCGATCTCCTTGCTGCGGCGTTCGGCATCCTCGGCGCCCACCTGGGCGTACATCCGCTGCAGGGAGTTCAGGCCCTGCGACGCATCCTCCGCGGCGAAGCGGTACGGGTCCAGATACTCGGGCCGGCGGGTGATCAGGTATCCCCGTTGCCCTGACTCCGCGTCGGTCACGCGGGCCATCAGCCGGAGCAGTTCCATCCGGGCCCGGCCCAGCGTGTCCAGACGGTCCATCTGCGAGACGGCACCGAAGTAGGCCAGCTCGCTGATCAGGATCATCAGCAGGGCCACGAACACGCCCAGCGGCATCGCCCAGGTCTTGCGACCCAGGTTCGTGACGGTGTCCTTCAGGCTCATCCTCTACACTCCCTGAGCGATTTCGCTCACTTGACCATCGCCACCATGATCCGAATCGCCATCGTCGACGACCACGCGATTGTCCGCGCCGGGCTGCGGCAATTCCTCTCCGAACAAGTCGACCTGCGCGTCACCGGCGAAGCCGGATCGGGCCGCGAGGCGCTGGACCTCGTGCGCGCCGGCGAGCTCGACGTGATGCTCATGGACCTCTCGCTGCCCGACCAGAGCGGCGTCGAGACCCTGGCCGCGATCAAGGCGCGCAAGCCGGAACTGCCGGTGCTGATCCTCAGCGGCTTCCCGGAGACGCACTACGCGACCACGCTGCTGCGCCAGGGCGCCAGCGGCTACCTCAACAAGGAATGCGACCCCGAGGAGATCGCCACGGCGATCCGCACCGTCTTCCGCGGCCGCAAGTACATCACGCCGGCCGTGGCCGAACTGCTGGCCGAGGGCCTCGGCTCCCCGGCCGACCAGGCCGCGCACGACACGCTGTCCGAACGCGAGCTGCAGGTCTTCCTGCGCCTGGCACGCGGCGAGACCGTGGGCCACATCGCCGACGGCATGTCGCTGAGCGTGAAGACGGTGTCCACCTACCGGTCGCGCGTGCTGGAGAAGCTCTCGCTCAGCACCAACAGTGAGCTGACGTACTACGCGCTCAAGAACGGGCTGATCGAGTAGCGGCATCGCCGGCGTCGCGGTTGGCCGCGTCGACCAGGCCGCCGCAGTAGGCGAGCAGGTCTTCCAGCTCGGCCGATTTGTCGAAGACCTTGTCGGCGCCCAGCGCGAAGCAGCGCTGGCGCATGTCGGGCGTGGCGTAGTTGCTGAGCACGACGCGGCGCGCCCGGGGCATGCGTTCGCTGGCGGCGCGCAGCACGTTCAGGCCGGTGCCCTGCGCCAGGAAGATGTCGATGATCAGCAGGTCGCAGCCGGGATGGTCCTGCGACAGCCAGCTCAGGGCGCCGTTCTCGTCGACCGCATGGCCGAGGACGCGCAGGTCCACCATCTCCTCGAGCGTCGCCACCAGGTTCTCCCGGATGACGGCGTTGTCCTCGACGAGGAAACAGGTGAGGGCGGCGCTGGCGGGCTGGGCATCCATGAAAGGGCTCGCGTACTGCTCGAAACCACAAGCGGATACGCGCGAACGGACGGGTCGCACTGGGACCGTCCGTTCGCGCGGTGCGTCCGCAGGCGGTTGGTCAGGCCGCCTCCAGACCCACATCGGGGAATCGCGTCAGCGCATCAGTTGCGGATCGCGATCTCGTTCTTGACGCGCTTCACGCCCTTGACTTCACGCGCCAGGCGTTCGGCGTCGGACTTCTCGGTCGCGTTCTTGGCGAAACCGGTCAGCATCACCTCGCCTTGCAGCGTCTCCACGTGGATGGAGCTGGCGTCGACCGACTTGGCCTCGACGAACTTGGACTTCACCGCGGTGGTGACGGCCGCGTCGTCGACGTATTCGCCGACGGAGGATTGACCGCGCGTCACGGCGCAGCCGGGCAGCAGGGTCAGGGCGCCCACAGCGGTGGCCAGGGCGAGAACGGTGGCTCGAATCATCATGTTGATCTCCTTCGATTGATGAAAAGGCTCGGACTCACGCGGCGTGGCGGTCTGACGACACGACAGCAGGGGCCGGCTCGGCGAACGTCGCGGGGGCGTGGTCCAGCAGATACGGAAGCGCCGCTTCCAGTCCCAGCACCGGTTCGTGGTCGCTGATCGCGGTCCATTGGACCTGGCAGGCGAATTCATGAACGTGCAAGGCGAGGGAATGGTGGTCGGCGATGCCCATCTGTCAGCTCCTTGTGCACCCCGTGGTGCGCTGGAATCAACTCTACGTATGCCGAACAGCCCGCCCTGTCGTCCGCGTCCGCGATGTCTTGTAGGACAAGCGGACATGGCATCGCCCACGGGCCGAATGAGGCGTTGTCCTACAAGGCATCGCGCAGGCCCCCCACAGGGTTGGCGAGCCCCTCTTCTTAGGATGCAGGCATCGAACAAGAGACCTGAGACGAGAACAAGATGAACACCTTCTCCGCCGCCGTTGGAAGCGCCGCCCTGGCACCGGCCCCCGCCCATCCGGACTTCCGTCCCTCCCATTGCGTGAACGCCGAGCTGCTGCTCTCCACGCCGCTCACGGTGGTGGTCAAGGCGCAGCTGTCCTACATCGACGCCGACGGCCGGGCGGACGTTCAAGAGCTCGCCCTCGTGATCCCGCGCAGCCGCTGCGCCGGCGACCATCCGTACTGGCCGGCGCTGCTGTCGGCTGCGACCGAACACTGGCAGCGTTGCCGCGGCAGCGCCCGTCACCTGTCGGCCTGCGTCGATGGCGAATGGCAGACGGTGCTGACGGCGCAGACGACGCACTGACCGGCCCCTCAAACTTCCCTAAGACAGGGCGCGGATAATCCGTCGCTGGCCGATCACGGCCCGACGATGATGATCCGACGCCCTGCTTCCTTTTTCTCCGCCACGTTCCGCCCGCTCGCGATGGCTGCCATCGCTGCGGCGTTCACGACGGGCTGCGGCACCTTCGGGACCAGCGCCGCCGAGCGCAAGAACTCCGTCTACCAGAACGAGCGCTTCGCCTCGGACGAGACCTTCTCGCGCCTGTTCGATGCCGGCGTGCAGGACACCTGCGAGGCGGCGCGGCGCGCGCTGCTGAGCCAGGGCTACGTGATCAACACGGCGCTGCCGGATTCGATCTCGGGCACGAAGCGCTTCCAGCCGGAAGGCGAAGTGCACGTGGAGATCAGCTTCACGGTGGTGTGCGTGCCGGAGGGCGGCAGCGGGAAGCTCGCGACGGCGTATGTCTCGGCGCTGCAGGACCGCTACAACGTCAAGCGCAGCGCGAACTCCACCAGCCTGGGCGTGAGCGCGATCGGCTCGATCTCGGTGCCGCTGTCGTCGTCGACGGAGTCGCTTGTCAAGGTCGCCTCAGAAACCATCCCCGCCGGGCAGTTCTACGACCGGTTCTTCGCGTTGATGCAGCGCTTGATCACGCAGCAGGGGAACGAGGACACGAGCGAGCTGGACAAGACGGGCGGGTGAGCCCGTGGCAAGGCGCCCCATCCCATCACGCGGAACCGAGCTCCCGGCGCCTTGCTTCCTCACGCTCGATTCTGGCAACACTCTCGTTGATTTCCGCCAACGTGATGAGATCCAAATCCGCCATCTCGCGAGCGCCGTAACGAGCCAGGATCATGCGGTCCGCCTCTTCGTCTGACATCGGCCGAGTCAGATGCATCGCAATTTCATGGGGGCTCATGCTCAAGTGACCTCGATGTTGCGCTCTCGCGCAAATTTTCGAAATTGACTCCAACTGGCGGACGTACTTTGCAGAGGGAACTCCATCCAGATGCTGCTGCCGTAGCGTACCCAAAAGTCGCGCCCTTCAGCAGAAGACATCAGACCCACGACATCCTCCACGCCCTGGCAAGAGGGCGGGAATGCGACGTGTCGACGAAAGTCCTCCGAGAGCTTGGCATTGAATCCCATCCTCGCCCAGACCAGATAGCCGTTCATCGCATATTCGCCGGCTCCGCTTGACCAATCTCCAACGGCGTAAGTCACCACCTTGGAGATGTAGTTGAGTTGGCAGGCCTCATGCAACTCGAAAGCAACGCTGCGAGGGCCTATGCCCAGCCCGCGGAACTGTGGACGCAAGACGAATCCCGCGTTGCGGATCTCAAAAACGTGCCCGACCGTCGTCGGGCGGATGAAGCGCACCATCGGCTCGCAGAGCAAGTCCTGATTGACGACCTTCAGTTCGATCCCATCGACTGAATGATTCACTTCAAGAAGGCTTCCCTTCGGAGCGCCAGATAGCCGGGCAAGCGCCTCATCAGAGTGAAAGTCCTTCAGATCAGGCCGCACGAATGACCCGCACCGCAGACGCCTCAAACCACCGCTTCGTAATCTCATCCATCCGCACTGCTCCACCACGACAACATGGCGGAAAGTCTGGTGCGGGAAGTTCAGCCCAAAAACGAAAGAGGGCGCCTCGATGAGCGCCCTTTGACGAATCACGGATGACAACCCACCTCCGGGTGGGTTATCTCCCCCGAATTACTGTGGCGTCGATGCCTGCGGCTTGCCCGCCGTGCGGGTCTTCTCGATGACGAGGCCGCGGCGCTCCAGCAGCGGCTGGATCTGCGGCTCGTGGCCGACGACGCCGCGGAACAGCGTCAGCGCATCCTGGCTGCCGCCTTGCGACAGCAGCTTCGCGCGGAACGCGTCGCCCAGTTCGCGCTTCAGGCCGCCGTTGGCCTTGAACCACTGCACCGTGTTGGCGTCCAGCACCTCCGACCAGACATACGCGTAGTAGCCCGCCGCGTAGCCGCCCATGATGTGGCTGAAGTAGGGCGTGCGGTAACGCGGCGGCACGGCGTCGTAGTCGTAGCCGTCCTCGCGCAGCGCCTTGGCCTCGAAGGCCATCACGCCGTCGGCGCCGGGCACCTGGTCCAGCGGCAGCTGGTGCCAGCGCTGGTCCAGGCTCGCGGCGCTGAGATATTCCGTCGTCGCGAAGCCCTGGTTGAACTGCTTGGCCGCCAGCACCTTGTCCAGCAGCGCGCGCGGCATCGGCTCGCCGGTCTTGTAGTGCTTCGCGTAGTTGGCCAGCACGCTCGGCCAGTCCGCCCACATCTCGTTGACCTGCGACGGGTACTCGACGAAGTCGCGCGGCACCTTGGTGCCGGCCATGCTCGGGTACTTCACGTTCGAGAACATGCCGTGCAGCGCATGCCCGAACTCGTGGAACATCGTGGTCACCTCGTCCCAGGTCAGCAGCGTCGGCTTGCCGTCCGCGGGCTTCGGGATGTTGAGGTGATTCGCCACCACCGGCTTCTGGTTCATCAGGCCGCTCTGGTCGACGTAGGCGTTCATCCACGCGCCGCCGCGCTTGGACGGCCGCGCGTACATGTCGGCGATGAAGATCGAGAGCTGCGAACCGTCCGCGTTGAACACGTCGTAGACCAGCACGTCCGGGTGATAGACCGGCAGGTCGTGGCGCTGCTTGAACTTCAGGCCGTACAGCTGGCCGGCCGCGTAGAACACGCCGTTCTCCAGCACGTTCTTCATCTCGAAGTAGGGCTTGAGCTGCGCCTCGTCGAAGCCGTACTTCTCGGCCCGCAGCTTCTCGCTGTAGAAGCTCCAGTCCCAGGCCGCCAGCTGGAAGGACGGCTCCTTCTTCGCCTTCTGCTCGCGATCGATGATCGCCTGCAGCTCCGCGCCCTCGCGGCGCGCGGCGCCGACCGCCGCCGGCGCCAGCTGCCGCAGCATGCCGTTGACGGCCTGCTGGTTGCGGGCGGTCTCGTCCTTCAGCACGAAGTCGGCGTGCGTCGCGAAGCCCAGCAGCTTCGCGCGCTCGGCGCGCAGCGACACGACGCGCGACACCAGCGCGGTGTTGTCGTAGGCGTTGCCGCGCGAACCGCGCACCACCGAGGCCTCGTAGATGCGCTGGCGCAGCGCACGGTTCTCCAGCTGCGACAGCACCGGCTGGCCGGTCGTGTTCAGCAGCGCGATCAGGTACTTGCCGTCCAGGCCGCGTTCCTTCGCGGCGGCCGCGGCGGCGGAGATCTGCTCGTCGCTCAGACCCTTCAGCTCGTCGACGCTGTCGACGGTCACCGCCGAGTCGTTCACCTCCGCCAGGACGTTCTGGTTGAAGCGCGCGCCCAGCTGCGCCATCTCGGCGTTGATGGCCTTCATGCGGGCCTTGCCGTCCTCGTCCAGCTTCGCGCCGGCGCGCAGGAACTGGTTGTAC
>NZ_DASVNZ010000193.1:0-16927 GCF_036486225.1 Roseateles sp.
GCGCTCGTCGCCACGCTGACCTTCGCGCCCAGGCGGCTCAGCGCCACCTGGCCGACCTCGCGCGCATCCTCCTCGTCGTCGACGAGCAGCACCCGCACCCCCGACAGGGTGTCCTCCGACAACTCCACCGGCTCGGCGCACGGCGGCGGCGCCAGCGCCTGGTCCTGCAGCATCGGCAGACGCAGCTCGAAGACCGCGCCGCCGCCCGGGCCCGGGCTGTCGGCGCTGATGCGGCCCTGGTGCAACTGCGCGATCGCGCGCGCGATCGCCAGGCCCAGGCCAAGGCCGCCGACCTTGCGCGTCTTCGAGCCGTCCTCCTGCCGCAGCCGGTCGAAAACGAAGGGCAGAAACTCCGGCGAGATGCCGCGTCCCGTGTCCCGCACGCGCAGCAGCGCACAGCCGTCCTCGATCTCGACGTGCACGTCGACGCTGCCGCCGCCCTCGGTGAACTTGATGGCGTTGCCGATCAGGTTCGTGAGCACCTGCGACAGGCGCTGCGCGTCGCCCGCGATCCACACCGCGTCGCCCGCATGGCAGTTCAGCGCCACGCCCTTGCCCTGC
The DNA here is from genome assembly GCF_036486225.1 of Roseateles sp. GTDB lineage: Bacteria > Pseudomonadota > Gammaproteobacteria > Burkholderiales > Burkholderiaceae_C > Roseateles. Next base: position 562 of record NZ_DASVNZ010000193.1, read on the forward strand.
GCCTCGTGCAGCGCGCCCAGCACCGACTCCGACGCCAGCGCCGCCAGGTCCATCGGCGCCGTCTGCAGCACCAGCTTGCCCGCCGCGACCGCGCTCATGTCGAGCAGGTCGTTGATCATCCGCGCCTGCAGCTGCGCGTTGCGGCGGATCACCGTCGACGCCTTGCCCAGCAGCGGATGCGCATCCGAGAAGTTGGTCAGGATGTCCGCCCAGCCCGTGATCGCGCTCAGCGGCGAGCGCAGCTCGTGCGACAGCACCGCGAGGAACTGGTCCTTGAGCTCGTTGGCGCGCTCCGCCTCTTCCTTGCCTTGTCGCAGCGCCTGCTGCGCCTCGTAGGCCGGCGTCGAGTCCTTGATGATCTTGGAGAAGCCCGTCGTCGCCCCCGCGGCGCTGAACAGCGGCGTCACCACGCCCTCGGCGCGCAGCCGCGTGCCGTCCTGCCGCATCAGCCAGCGATCGTCGCGTGCCGCGCCCTGCGTCAGCGCCAGCGCGAGTTCGTTCTCCAGCACGCCCGCCGCGCGGTCCTCCGGCGTCAGCAGGATCTCCGCCGACATGCCGCGCACGGCGTCCAGCGCATGGCCGAAGATCGTCCCCGCCGCGCGGTTCCAGTCGCGGATGCGGCCCTCGGTGTCCAGCAGGATCACCGCATGATCCTGCAGCGAATCGACGACCCGCGCGTACAGCGCGTCGGCCTCGCGCAGCTGCGCCTCGACCTGCGTCTGCGCCTCGCGCTGGCGCACCTCGCGCAGCGCCCGGTCGATCGCGACCGGCAGCCGCGTCAGCCGGCCCTTCATCACGTAGTCGGTGGCGCCGCGCTTGAGCAGCTCCACCGTGTTCTCCTCGCCGATCACGCCCGACACGAAGATGAAGGGCGTGCCCGGCACCAGCCGCTGCGCCAGCGTCAGCGCCTCCGCGCCGGTGAAGCCGGGCAACTGGTAGTCGGACAGGATCAGGTCGAAACGCTGCGTCTCCAGCGCGCCCAGCAACTGCGGCTCGTCCTTCACCCAGGTCACCCGCGCGCGCGGATGCGTCGTCTCCAGCGACGCGAGCAGCAGCTCCGCGTCGAAGGTCGAATCTTCCAGCAGCAGGATCTCCAGCGGCGGGGACCCCGGCTCGCTTGGCGGCGGTGACGATTCAGTCATCGGTTCATTCGTAGCGGCGCGTGGCGCGCAGCGATCCGGGGGGCGGCTCGTTCAACACGGCCCAGAACACGCCCAGGTCCGCGATCGCGGTGACGAACTGCTTGAACTCCACCGGCTTCACGACATACGCGTTCACGCCCAGTTCATAGCTGTGGACCACGTCCGACTCCGTCTGCGACGAGGTCAGCATCACCACCGGAATGCTCTTCAGGTGCTCCGTCGCGCGCACGGTCTTGAGCACTTCCAGGCCGTTCACCTTGGGCAGCTTCAGGTCCAGCAGGACCACCGCCGGATTGCCTTCGGCGCGATCGGCGTGGACGCCTTCGCGGTTCAGGTAGTCCAGCGCCTCGGCGCCGTCGCGCACGATGATCACTTCATTGGCGAGCTGGCTGCGTTCCAGCGCGACCAGCGTCAGTTCGAGGTCGCGGGCGTCGTCTTCAACAAGCAGGATGGGCTTGAGCATGGCGTTCGGGGTCTGCGGGTCAGAAAAGGGAAGTGTCGGTCCGCGCGGCCCGTTCGGAGGCGTTCGCGGTGGGGCCGACAGAGGGGAGGGCCCCCGAGGGGGCGGGGGACGAAGCGAGGGAATCGGCCGACTGCGCTTCATGCATGGCGCGCGTCGGCAGGGTGAAACGGAAACGCGCGCCGCGGTCGGCTTCGCCCCAGGCCTCGACGTGGCCGCCGTGCCGCTCGACGATGCGGCGCACGCTCGCCAGGCCGATGCCGGTGCCTTCGAAGGACTCGCTCTGGTGCAGCCGCTGGAACACGCCGAACAGCTTGTTGACGTACTTCATCTGGAAGCCGACGCCGTTGTCCGAGATGCTCAGCCCGACGCCTTCCTCGGTGTCGATGCCGGCAATCTCGATGCGCGCCGGATCGCGCGGCCGCGTGTACTTGACGGCGTTGGCGACGAGGTTGCGGATGGCCACCTGCAGCAGCACCGGATCGCCCCACAGCCGCGGCAGCGGGCGTTGCACGGACCATTCGATGCGGCGGTCCTTGTTCAGCGTGGTCTGCTCCGCGATCAGATCGTCGATCAGGTGGCCGGTGTTGATCGAGCCGTGCTTGATCGCCGACCGTCCCATGCGCGAGAAGTCCAGCAAGGCGTCCACGAGTTGACCGGCGTGCGCGGAGGCCTCCTTCACGTGGGCCAGGTAGCGGCGGGAGCGCTCGGACAGCGCGCCGCCCTCCATCTCCAGCACGAGGTCGACGAAGCCCGCGATGTGGCGCATCGGCGCGCGCAGGTCGTGCGACACGGTGTAGGAGAAGGCTTCCAGCTCCTTGTTGACCCGGCCCAGTTCCATGGCGACCTCGGCCATTTCCTCGGCACGCCGCAGCACGATGCCGATCAGGGCCTGCCGCAGTTCCTGCACCGCATGCACCTCGCCCGGCGTCCAGGGCAGGGAGCGGCCGCTGACCTGCTGCTTCCAGCTCGCGAAGCTGCGGCGCGGATGCAGGCGCGAGTCCTCGCCGGTGGCCGATTCCTTGCGCGGATCGCCGGCCCAGACGATGGTCTGGACGATCTCCGGCCGGAACCAGACGATGTGGTGGCGATGCAGTTTGGAGATCGAGATCGCCAGCAGTCCGGCCGTCGATCCCAGCGGGTGGTCCTGGGCCTCTCCCAGCGACGACGCCTCCACCGGCAGGCGGTCGCTGTGCCAGACCTGGTCCACGCGGTTGCCCAGCCATTGGCCGAGCGCCAGCAGGGTCTCCCGGCCCGGCGTCTCCCCGACCGCCCAGCAGGTGTCGTTGAGGATCACCGCCGCGCCGGTGGCGCGAGCCAGGCGCAGCAGCGGACCGGGCTCCTCGACCAGGCGCTGCAGCGTGGCGTCGCTGTCGGACAGGTGCGAGACGATCGCCAGCGTCAGCTGCCGCAGGCGCAGCTGCTCGGTGACCTGCTCGTTTTCTTCCTTGGCCTCGATCTGCAGCGACAGCAGCTGCCCCAGATGCTCGCAGGCCATGCGTGTCTGCCAGGACAGCTGCTTCGGGTCGTGGTCGTGGCAGGACACCAGGCCCCACAGCTTGCCGCCGACGATGATGGACACCGACATCGACGCCAGCGTCCGCATGTTGCGCATGTACTCGAGGTGCACCGGCGACACGCTGCGCAGCGCGGCCTGCGACAGGTCCAGCGCGGTGCCGTCGCGACCGTCGACGAAGCGCACCGGCACCGGCTTGTAATGCGCGTCGGCGATCAGCCGGATGTGGTTGATGCGGTAGAGCTCGCGCGCCTGCGGCGGGATGTCCGAGCCCGGGAAGCGGTGGCCGGCGTAGGCGTCGTAACCCGGCTCGATCGCTTCGGCGAGCACCTCGCCGTGGCCGTCCGCGTCGAACCGGTAGGCCAGGCAGCGGCCGAAGCCGGTCAGCCGCTTCATCTCCGCCACCACCACGCGGCAGAGCTCGGTCACCGCGGCGGTGCGCTGCATCATCGGCACGAGGTGGCGCGCCAGGCTGTAGATCGGCGCCCGGTTGCCGGCGTCCTCGGTGTCGGATTCGAGTTCGAGGTAGGCGAGCCCGCCGATGCGGTGGCCCGACACGTGCAGGCGACGGGAGGCTATCGTCAGCGTGCCGCAGGAGACGGGACCTTCCCCGTCGACCAGGCCGGGGCGCATGCCGCCGACCGCGTCCAGCACGCCCTCGATGCGCGCGGGCAGCATGTCCGGCGTGGACGACAGCAGCGTCGCCCAGTTCTCGCTGAACGCGACCAGGCCGCCGCTGCGCCAGTCCACCGCGGCCAGCCAGCCGTGCGGCTGGATCGCGCCGGGCACGCGGATCGGCTCGCTCGCGCACTGCGCGATCTGCAGGTCCGTCGGGGAGGGCACCAGCGCGTCGGTGTTCATCATGACCTCGGAGGCGCTGCCGGGACCGACGTGGGGGTGGATGTGGCGGCGGCAGGGTGGCCCGCCGCATCGACCGGGGCGAAGGTCGAGATCAACGCCTGGAAGGTGTCCACCGCGGCCTCGCAGGCGGCGGCGCGGTCGTCCTCCGTGCTGCCGGCCTCGACCTGGGCGAGCTGGCGGAACTCGCGCCACATCGCGCCGGTCCGCGCGCCGAAGCCGTGGAAGTAGGCCGTGCCGTGCTCCGGGGTCAGGCCGTGCGCGGCCAGCAGCTTCGGTGTCAGCACCTGGCCGCCGAGCGCCGAGCCCTCAATGACGTAGAGCGATCCGATCGCCGCCGCCGGCGAGTCCAGGCGCAGCCCGTGCTGCGCCGCGAGGGCCGAGGCGCGCATCGCGTCGTCCACGTCCTGCGCGCCGTTCCCGGGCAGCTCCAGCGCGGCGAGGTCGCGCGCGGCGAAGGGCGAGCGCACCCGGGCGTCGAACCACGGGCGCAGGCGATCGGGCAAGGCCTGGCGTACGCGCGGTTCCCAGAGCTGCAGGAACTCATGGAAGCCGCGCAGGATGCGGCCGTAGCGCGTCAGCGGCATCGGCGCCTCCAGCCGGAGCAGCGACTCGATGTCGTCATGCAACGGCCCCGTGCAGCGGCGCAGGCGGGGGAGCAGGTCGGTCTCGATCGTGGCGTCGGTCGTCGTCATGTAGCGGGGAGAGGCAAGCCGGATGCGCAGCCCGGAACGGGCACCTTGCAGCCTTGCCGCAAGCCCGTTCCGCGAAGGCGCGGATTATGGTCAGAAAGGCGCAGGGCAAACATCCGTCCCGCCCCCTACGGACGAGGGGTCCGGCGCGGTCCCGAGATCCCGGCAAGAATGTCGGACCGTCCTTCAGAGGGAAGGGGATGGGGGAGGCACGCCGTTTGCCGAGTCTTCCCGATTCGCCTAATCGCACGTCCGTCGTGTGACGGCTCATGCCGCGCACGGCGGCCTTCCTCCGTGGACCTCTTGCCGCAGGGTTTGCCAATGTCTCCCCACGCCGTCATCGTCGACGACAACCTCGAGTCCAGCGAAACGCTGGGCATCCTCCTTGAGCTGGAGGGCTACAGCGCCGCCACCGCCGGGACCTTGCGCGAGGCGCGACAGCGCATTGCTGAACACCGGCCGGATGTGCTGATCCTGGACCGCGCGCTGCCGGACGGGCAGGGGATGGATTTCCTGACCGAGGCGCTGCTGCAGGGGCCGATGACGGTCGTGATGCTGACGGGGACGTCGGATCCGGGGGATGCCGCCGAGGCGATCCGTCGTGGCGCGAGTGCCTATCTGGTCAAACCGGCGACGATCGATCAGCTCAAGGAAGTGCTCGACCGCGCGTCGCAGGCCAACCGCCAGGCGGCTTGAAGGCAATACCCGACCCCCGAACCTCTCGGTGCGCGGCCGTCGAAGGACGGTGCTGCGTCGGTGTATGGGGGAAGGGTTTTCGCGGCGGAGCCGGGAAAATCTTTCTCCCATACGGACCCAGAGACGTGGAAGGGGAGAGGGCCTCCGTACTTCCACCTCAGCTGGCCCTCACTCCCGCCCTCTCCCGCAAGCGGGAGAGGGAGTAAGACATCAGCGGAAGTCGTCGAGCTGGATCCCGTGCCGGTGCAGCTTGTCGTAGAGCGTCTTGCGCGGCGTGCCGAGCAATTCCATGGCTGCCGGCACCTTGCCGCCTGAGCGGCGCAGGGCCTGCTCGATGAGCGCCTTCTCGACCATCTCCATCTGGCGCGCCAGTGCCAGATTGGGTACCGCCTGGATTGCGGCCGAGGAGTCGAGATCGTCGAGCGCCAGCACGAAGCGGTCGGCCGCGTTGCGGATCTCGCGCACGTTGCCGGGCCAGTCGTGGGCCATCAGTTCGCGCAGCTTCTCGGGTGTCAGTTCCGGCGCGTCGCGCTCATAGCGCTTGCAAGCCTGGGCGACGAAGTGCTCGAACAGCAGCGGGATGTCCTCGCGGCGCTCGCGCAGCGGCGGCAGCAGCAGCGTGGCGATGTTGAGCCGGTAGTACAGGTCGCTGCGGAACTGTCCGCGCTCGCCCATCTCCTTCAGGTCGGCCTTGCTGGCCGCGATGAAGCGGACGTTGATGACCTGCTCCTCGTTGGAACCGAGCCGTTCGACACGGCGTTCCTGCAGCACGCGCAGCAGCTTGATCTGCAGCGCGACCGGCATGGTCTCGATCTCGTCGAGCAGCAGCGTGCCGCCGTTGGCGTGTTCGATCTTGCCGATGCGGCGCTTGCCCGCCGAGGTGAACGCGCCGGACTCGTGGCCGAAGAGCTCGCTCTCGAACAGCGCTTCCGGCAGCCCGCCGCAATTGATCGCGACGAAGTTGCGATCGCGGCGCGGGCTCTGGTCGTGCAGGCAGCGCGCGACCAGTTCCTTGCCGGTGCCGGTCTCGCCGAGGATCATCACATCGGCCGAGGTCGAGGCCAGGTTGAGCACCTGACGCCGCAGCTGCTGCATCGCGCCCGACTTGCCGAGCAGCGCTGCCTCGATGCCGCTGGCCGCCGACAGCTGCGCGCGCAGCTCGTCGGCCGAATGGCGGATCAGCCGCAGGTCCAGCGCGCGCCGCGCCGTGTCGAGCAATCGCTCCGGCGCGAAGGGCTTCTCGATGAAGTCGTAGGCGCCGTTGCGCATCGCCTGCACGGCCATGTTCACGTCGCCGTGCGCGGTGATCAGGATCACCGGGATCTGCGGATCGGTCGCCTGCACGTGCGCCAGCAGCGCGCGGCCGTCCATGCCGGGCAGCCGCACGTCGGTGATGACGATGACCTGCGCGCCGGGCTGCACATGCGGCAGCGCCTCCTCGGCCGAGCGGCACGGCACCACCGCCAGCCCCTCGAGTTCCAGCGTCTGGGTCAGGCTGACCCGCACCGGCAGGTCGTCCTCGACGAACACGACCTTGTAGCCCTCAAACATACTGCCCCTCCTCGGCCTGCCAGGTGTCGACCTCCAGGTCGAACTCGAAACACATGCCATGGTCCAGGCGGTGCGCCCGCAGCGCGCCGCCGAACTCGTGGACGATCTTTGAAGAGATCACCAATCCCAACCCCAGGCCTTCGCCCGCCGGCTTGGTGGTGAAGAACGGCTCGAACAGCCGCGGCAGCAGCGATTCGCTCAGACCCGGTCCGGTGTCCAGCACCTGCACGCGCACGCGCCGGCCGTCCTCCGCCGGCACGGCCGCGACGCGCAGCCGGCGTTCGTGACCGTCTTCCGCGTGATGCGCCGGCTCCGACGCGATCGCGTCGATGCCGTTGGCCAGCAGGTTCACCAGCACCTGCTCCAGCCGGTTGGATTCGGCGCTGACGCGCAGCCCCGGCGGCACGTCGACCTCCACGGGCAGGCCCAGCTGACGCGTGCGGTGCTCCAGCAGCAGTCGCGCGTTGTTCACGCTCGCCAGCAGCGACACCGCCGTGCGCGAGGGCTCCGCCTTGCGGGCGAAGCTCTTGAGCTGGCGCGTGATCTGACCCATCCGCTCGACCATGTCGTCCATCGTCTGCAGGTTGTCCGCGACCGCTTGCGTGCGGCCGGCCTCCAGCAACCTCTGCGAATTCCGTGCCAGCGCGCGCAACGCCGTCAGCGGCTGGTTGACTTCATGCGACAGGCCCGCCGACATCTGCCCCAGCACCGCCAGTTTGCTGGTCTGCAGCAGCTCGCCCTCGGCCTGCCGGCGCTGCGCGATCTGGTCGAGCAGTTCTTCGTTGGTCTGGCGGAGTTCCGCCGTGCGTTCGTCGACGATCAGCTCCAGCTGCGCATGCGCGTTCTGCAATTCCGTCTTCGCGTGGAAGAGCTGCCGCAGCGCGCGCCGCCGCGACGCGAGGTAGAGCAGCAGCATCCCGATCGCCGCGCCGAAGGCCGCGCCGCTCCACGCAGCCAGCCGTGCCTGTCGCCGCACTTCCGACAGGTCCGACAGGGCGAGCAGGCGCACGCCCAGCGGCAGCAGCTGCCGCTCCTGCGCCAGCAGCGTCGTGCTGGCCGGCGCGGGCGCCCGCACCAGCAGGCTGTTGTAGGCCTCCAGCGCGCCGGGCAGGCCCAGGTCCGGTCCGATCCGCGGGTAACGCGCGCTGGCCTGCAGGCGGTCGCGTTCGGACGCGTCGGCGCGGTTGAGCACCGCGTAGCGCCAGTCCTCGACCGAGCTCATGATCACCACACCCTGGTCGTCCGAGACCAGGATGCGTTCCCCCTGCGAGCGCAGGCCCAGGTCCACCCAGGTCGACTCCAGCGGCGCCAGGTTGAGCTTCACGACGATCACGCCCTGCAGCTGCTGGTTGCGCCGCAGCGGGTGCAGCAGGAAGAAGTTGGTCGAGCCGCTCAGCCCCGACTGGCCGGCGTCTGAGGCGAAGAAGTGGTGCCGGTCCTGCTCGATCGCCTGCTGCAGCCGCAGCGGCGGGGTCAGCGGCTCGCTCGAGGCCAGCACGCGGCCTTCCGGATCGGCGACGAAGATCTGCGTCGTCCCCGCGCGCACGTTGACCCGCGCCAGCAGCAGGCTGGCGGCCTTGCGCCGGGCTTCGTCGTCGGGATGCTCGATCAGCCGGGACACGTCGCCGTCGATGGCCAGCAGGCTGGGCAGGTAGGCGTGGCGGCCCAGTTCGGTCTGCAGGTTGGACGCGTAAAGCTCGAGACGTTCGGTCGCCAGCGCGCTCAACTGGTCCAGACTCGCGCGTTCGCTGAAGCGGTGGCCCAGCAGCAGGCCCAGCAGCATCAGCACGCCGGTCAGGTAGAGGTAGAAGGTCGGCCGGCCGAGGAAGTACGCCAGCCGCTGGCGGGCCGATGTCGGGGCGAAGGAGGAGGAGGCGACCGAGGGCATGGGAGACGAAAAATCGACGCCCAGTGTGCCCAACTTGGCGCATGCCTTGCACCCGGCGCGGCGGCTTTTTTGTGACTGGCGAGGAATCGCCCGGCTGGCTAGGCGGTTTGTGCGGATTTCCGCACCCCGTTGCGTCGCCGAGACTGGGAACACAACGCCGGCTTGCGCGCACGGATGTCGCCTTGTCGGTGAATACCCTTGAAACGCGGCGCTTGGCACGGGGGTTGCACCCCGAAGCGCCGTCACGCGGTGCGAGCCGCGTCCAACTACATGCTGGGGCCTTATGGAGATACTTTTTCAGCAGATCATCAACGGCCTGGTGCTGGGGAGCATGTATGCCCTCGTCGCACTGGGTTACACGATGGTCTACGGCATCATCAACCTCATCAACTTCGCCCACGGCGACGTGCTGATGGTGGGGGCGCTCGTCAGCTGGACCGTGGTCACGGCGCTGGCGTCGCTGGGCCTGCCCGGGTGGGTGCTGATGCTGGCCGCGCTGGTGTGCGCGATCCTGGTCTGCACGCTGCTGAACTACACGATCGAGAAGATCGCCTACCGGCCGCTGCGCAGCGCGCCCAGACTGGCGCCGCTGATCACCGCCATGGGCATGTCGCTGCTGCTGCAGACGCTGGCCATGATCATCTGGAAGCCGAATCCCAAGCCCTTCCCGCAGCTGCTGCCGGCGGACCCGATCCACATCGGCGGCGCCGTGATCACGGTGACGCAGATCGTGATCCTGGTGACCACCGTCGTGATCCTGGGCGGCCTGCTGTTCCTGGTGAACCACACCAAGATGGGCCGCGCGATGCGCGCCACGGCCGAGAACCCGCGCGTGGCCTCGCTGATGGGCGTCAAGCCTGACGCGGTGATCTCGCTGACCTTCATCATCGGCGCCGCGCTGGCCGCGGTGGCCGGCCTGATGTGGGCCGCCAACTACGGCACCGCGCAGCACACCATGGGCGTGCTGCCGGGCCTGAAGGCCTTCACCGCCGCGGTGGTGGGCGGCATCGGCAACCTGGCCGGCGCGATGGTCGGCGGGGTGCTGCTGGGCCTGATCGAGGCCATCGGCGCGGGCTACCTCGGCGACTGGACCGGCGGCGTGCTGGGCAGCCATTACTCCGACATCTTCGCCTTCATCGCGCTGATCCTGGTGCTGACCCTGCGGCCGTCCGGCCTGCTGGGCGAACGTGTCGCCGACCGCGCCTGAGGAGCCGTCCATGTTCCAGACCAAATCCTCCAAGCTGATCACCTTCCTGATCGCCGGCGTGCTGCTGCTGGTGCTGCCGCTGTTCACGCAGCAGTTCGGCAACGGCCCGGTCCGCATCATCGACCTGGCCCTGCTGTACGTGCTGCTGGCCCTGGGCCTGAACATCGTGGTCGGCTACGCCGGCCTGCTCGACCTGGGCTACGTCGCGTTCTACGCGGTGGGCGCGTATCTCTTCGCGCTGCTCAACAGCCCGCACCTGTCGGAGAACTTCGAGCACATCGCCGCGGCCTTCCCCAACGGGCTGCACCTGCCGCTGCTGCTGGCGATCGCGCTGGCGGCGCTGCTCGCAGGCCTGTTCGGCGTGCTGCTGGGCGCGCCGACGCTCAAGCTGCGCGGCGACTACCTGGCCATCGTGACGCTGGGCTTCGGCGAGATCATCCGGGTGTTCCTGAACAACATGGAATATCCGCTGAACATCACCAACGGCCCGCGCGGCATCGGCCAGATCGACGGCGTGCATTTCCTGGGCTTCGAGTTCAGCCAGAACCACGAGATCCTGGGCTTCACCGTCAACTCGGTGACGATGTACTACTACCTGTTCCTGGCGCTGGTGGTCGGCTCGGTGCTGGTCTGCTACCGGCTGGAGAACTCGCGCATCGGCCGTGCCTGGATGGCCATCCGCGAGGACGAGATCGCCGCCAAGGCCATGGGCATCAACACCCGCAACATGAAGCTGCTGGCCTTCGGCATGGGCGCCACCTTCGGCGGCGTGTCGGGCTCGATGTTCGGTGCGTTCCAGGGCTTCGTCTCGCCGGAATCGTTCAGCCTGCAGGAGTCGATCATGATCGTGGCCATGGTGGTGCTGGGCGGCATCGGCCACATCCCCGGCGTGATCCTGGGCGCGCTGCTGCTGGCCGCGCTGCCGGAAGTGCTGCGCTACGTCGCGGGCCCGCTGCAGCAGATGACCGACGGCCGTCTGGACGCGTCCATCCTGCGTCAGCTGCTGGTGGCGCTGGCCATGATCGTGATCATGCTGATGCGTCCGCGCGGCCTGTGGCCGTCGCCCGAGCACGGCAAGTCCCGGCCGCTGCCGCCGGGCGCGCAGCCGCCCGCGAATGCCGGCAATGCCATCAACGCCACCTGACCTGCGCCAGGAGCAAGAACCAATGACTGAAACCGTACTGAAAGTGGCCGGCGCCTCCAAGCGCTTCGGCGGTCTGCAGGCGCTGTCGGATGTGGGCATCGAGATCAAGAAGGGTCAGGTCTACGGCCTGATCGGCCCCAACGGCGCCGGCAAGACGACCTTCTTCAACGTGATCACCGGGCTGTACGTGCCCGACGGCGGCACCTTCGAGCTGGGCGGCCAGGCCTACAAGCCGCAGGCGGTGCATCAGGTCGCCAAGACCGGCATCGCGCGGACCTTCCAGAACATCCGGCTGTTCGCCGACATGACCGCGTTGGAGAACGTGATGGTCGGGCGCCATGTGCGCACGCACTCGGGCCTGATCGGCGCGGTGCTGCGCACGCCGGGCTTCAAGAAGGAAGAGGCCGAGATCACCGCCCGCGCCCGCGAGCTGCTGGACTACGTCGGCATCGGCCGGCACGCCGACTTCAAGGCGCGCACGCTGTCCTACGGCGACCAGCGCCGCCTTGAGATCGCCCGCGCCCTGGCCACCGATCCCAAGCTGATCGCGCTGGACGAGCCCGCGGCCGGCATGAACGCGACCGAGAAGGTCGTGCTGCGCGAGCTGATCGACCGCATCCGCAACGACGGCCGCACCATCCTGCTGATCGAGCACGACGTGAAGCTGGTGATGGGCCTGTGCGACCACGTGTCGGTGCTGGACTACGGCAAGCTCATCGCGTCCGGCACGCCCGCGGAAGTGCAGCGCAATCCGAAGGTGATCGAGGCCTACCTCGGCGCCCACGCGGCTGAAGCGGCCCACGCGGCCCCCTGATCCCGACCCATGGAAATCGAAAAGATGGCAGACAACATCCTCCTCCAGGTCGAGGGCCTCAAGGTCGCGTACGGCGGGATCCAGGCGGTCAAGGGCGTGGACTTCGACGTGCGCCAGGGCGAGCTCGTCTCGCTGATCGGCGCCAACGGCGCGGGCAAGACCACCACGCTCAAGGCCATCACCGGGCTGCAGCCGCTCAACGTCGGCGACGTCAAGTTCATGGGCCGCTCGATCAAGGGCCAGGGCGCCTGGGACCTGGCCAAGCAGGGCCTGGTGATGGTCCCCGAAGGCCGCGGCACGTTCACCCGCATGACGATCACCGAGAACCTGCAGATGGGCGCGTTCATCCGCAAGGACAAGGAGATCGAGGCCGACATCGAGAAGGTCTTCGGCCTGTTCCCGCGGCTCAAGGAGCGTCGCAACCAGCTCGCCGGCACCATGTCCGGCGGCGAGCAGCAGATGCTGGCCATGGGCCGCGCGCTGATGGCGCGTCCCAAGCTGCTGCTGCTGGACGAGCCGTCGATGGGCCTGTCGCCGATCATGGTCGACAAGATCTTCGAGGTGGTGAACGACATCCACAAGCAGGGCGTGACGGTGCTGCTGGTCGAGCAGAACGCCAGCCGCGCGCTGGAGCTGGCCAATCGCGGCTACGTGATGGAGTCGGGCGCGATCACCATGCAGGGCGACGGCAGGACGCTGCTGAACGATCCGAAGGTGCGCGCGGCCTACCTGGGCGAGTGAACCTCGGCGAGTCAGCCTGGACGAGCAGGCCGGCCCGCGAGCCGCACGCATGACGACAAGGGGCCCGCGAGGGCCCCTTGTGCCTTTCAGGGTTCCCCGGGGCGGTCCCGGGGCACCATCGCCAGGTACTCGTCGATCCGGCCGCCGTCCAGCGGCTTGACCATCACGCGCAGTTCGTTGACGCGCTGACCCATCGTGAGGCCGTCGCGGCGGCGGACCTCGACGAAGCCCCGGCGCTCCCAGAAGCGCTCCGCGCGGTGGTTGCCGACGACGACGCCCAAGCGCACCCACCGGGCCCCGTTGCGCTGCATCCAGCGCTCCAGCTCCGCGTAGATCTCCCGTGCGGCCGGGGAGCCGTGCAGCGAGGTCGCGACGATGAAGAGTCCGACCAGCCAGACCCGGGGCGCCATCAGGTCCGAGACCAGCGAGGCCATCGCGACCAGTTCGCCGTCGTCGTCGACGTAACCCAGCAACCGTTTGGCGCTGAAGCTCCAGCCCTCGGGCGGCAGGTCGCGGATCTCCTCGCGGGCTTCGTCGGGGCGGGGTGGGGTGCCGTTGACCTGTTCGAAGTACAGCGGATTGCGCTCGTAGAACCGTTGGAGCAGGTCCTCATCGCTGGCCTGGAGTTCTAGCACACGGACATGGGGCAGCAAGGAGGAGGGCGGGAGGGGAATCGGCATCGGCGGGGTCCACGCGCCGGTGCGTCGAGGCGCCGGCCATCGTAAAGATCACCGAGCGTACCAAACGGCGCGGGCGACGAAACCCCGCGTCTGACTTCCCCCGAAGGTGGGGGACGGGTCTTGCGCAACGGTCGCCCCACCCCCTTTGGAAGGGCGGGGCGACCGTTCTGGCCTTACTGGCGGATGAAGGCCAGCAGGTCGGCGTTGACGCGGTCCTTGTGGGTGTCGGTCAGGCCGTGCGGTGCGCCGGCATAGACCTTCAGCACCGAGCCCTTGATCAGCTTGGCCGAAGCGCGGCCGGCGGCGTCGATTGGCACGATCTGGTCGTCGTCGCCGTGGATGATCAGCGTCGGCTTGTCGAACTTCTTCAGGTCTTCGGTGAAGTCCGTTTCGGAGAACGCCTTGATCGAGTCGTAGGTGTTCTTGTGGCCGCCTTGCATGCCCTGGAACCACCAGTTGTCGATCAGGCCCTGCGAGACCTTGGCGCCCGGGCGGTTGAAGCCGTAGAACGGGCCGGCGGGGATGTCCTTGTAGAGCTGCGAACGGTTGTCCAGCTGCGCCTTGCGGATGCCGTCGAAGACCGCGATGGGCAGGCCGCCGGGGTTCTTGTCGGACTTGACCATGAGGGGCGGGACGGCCGAGATCAGCACCGCCTTGGCCACGCGCGAGGTGCCGTGACGGCCGATGTAGCGCGCCACCTCGCCGCCGCCGGTGGAGAAGCCGACCAGCACGGCGTTCTTCAGGTTCAGCGTCTCGATGACGGTGGCCAGGTCGTCGGCGTAATGGTCCATGTCGTTGCCGTCCCAGGGCTGGCTGGAGCGGCCGTGGCCGCGGCGGTCATGGGCGATGACGCGGTAGCCCTGGTCGGCCAGGAAGATCATCTGCGATTCCCAGCTGTCGGAGTTCAGCGGCCAGCCGTGGCTGAACACGATGGGCTGACCGTTCTTCGGGCCCCAGTCCTTGTAGTAGAGCTGCACGCCGTCCTTGGTCGTGATGTAGGAACCCGAGGGCTGCGCGCTGACGATGGGCGCCGGCGAGGGCTTGGCGCCGGCGGCGAAGGCTGGCGTGGCGACTGCGCCGGCAACGGCGACGGCGAGCGTCGAGAGGACCAGCAGTTGACGACGCGATTGGCGGGCGAGGGTGGCGATGGCGTTCATGGTGGGCTCCTTCGGGTGGGTGTGAGAAAGCGTGGTTGGTGGTGGGTGAGGGGGTGTCGGGTATTCGAGTTGCTTGCTAATAATTAGTGCACGAAGTAAATGGGGCGAGAATCGGTGGATCTGCCGGTGTTCGTCGATGGGGCGCTCAGCCGGCCTTGCGGGCCATGCGTTCGCGCAGGACCAGGAGGCGGTCGCGGAGTTCGATCAGTTCGGAGAGGTCCGAATCCGACGCGTCCACGATGCACTGCGGCAGATGCGTCGAGCGCTTGCGCAGCGCGCGACCGGCGTCGGTCAGCGTGATCAGCACCTGGCGTTCGTCCTGCGGCGAGCGGTCGCGGCTGACCAGGCCCGCCGTTTCCAGCCGCTTGAGCAGCGGGGTCACGGTGGGGGAGTCGAGGAACACACGCGACGCGATCTCGCCGACGGTCAGGCCGTCGCGTTCCCACAGCACCAGCATCACGAGGTACTGGGGGTAGGTGAGATCGAGGTCCTTCAGCAGTTCGCGGTAGACCTTGTTCAGCCCCAGCATCGTCGAGTAGATCGCGAAGCAGAGCTGTTGATCGATCTCCAGCGGCGGGCAGGCGGCGACGGCGCCGGTCTGCTTCTGCTGCTTGGGGGTGGAGGTGCGTGCCATGGAATGAACTTTAATTCGCATGCAAATTAATTGCAAGCGAAATTATTGTCGACGGACGCCGATGGCTCGCAAAGGGGGACAACGGTGACACCCGGCCCAGGCTCAGTCCGCCTTGCGCGTGCAGAAGAACTCCCACACCGACTTCGGCTTGCCGTAGCGGCTGAGCGTGCGCTTGTCGAGGTGCTCGATGTCGAAACACGCGGCGAGCACGTCCTCGATCTTCCCGCGGGTGAAGAACTGCTTGGCGACACCGTCGACGACCGTGAGCGCCCATGAGGACGCGTCGTCCGGGGCGCCGTAGTGCCAGTCGTCCTCGGCGTTGACGCAGCCGATCAGCCGGCCGCCCGGCGCCAGCACGCGGGCGATCTCGCACAACGCGCGTTGCGTGTCGTCGTGATCGAAGTAGTGCAGCGAGAGCTGCGCGACGGCCAGGTCGAATTCGCCGTCGGCCAGCATCGGCATCGCGCGCACATCGGCCAGCACGTGCCGCGCCCGCGGCGACTGCCGCCGGCAACGCGCGAGCGCCTCGGCGGAGATGTCGATGCCGGTGACCTCGACGCCCAGCTCCAGCAACGCGGCCGTCTCCCAGCCGTCGCCGCAGCCGATGTCCAGCGCGCGACGCACGCCGGGCAGGCGGTGCTGCCAGCCGCTCAGCCAGGCTTCGTCCCGACTCAGCGTCTGTGCGGCGTAGCGGCGGTCCCAGACGTCCGATGCAGGCTCGGCCGGGACGCTCGCGTCGCTCGGCAACGCGGCCGCGAGTGGGATGGACGGTGTGGGAAGTGTGAGAGTTGTGTGAGTTGTGGGAGTTGTTCGGGAGGTCGAAGGATCGCCGGGACCCGGCGTCTCGTCGTCCTGGCGGGCGGGGTGATCCGGCGATGGGACGTTCATGGCGGCGAGCCTACCGCGAGTCCGGGCCGTGCTCCGCGGCGGCGCGCGTTGTCACCCCGATACAGGCGACAGGTCCGCCGCGCCGTCTTGCCGGCCCAGGGCGCGCACTTCTTCACGTGCCAACGGCGATCGCGGGCGCTTCCCCCCTTGAGGGCGAGCGGCCGCGGTCGCCTTTCCCTTTAGCGTGTCGACCGTCGCGCGGCGTCAAGAGGAAAGACGTCGCGCGATGTCGGTGTTCCCGCCCCGCGATCGCGGCAATTCAACCAGCAATCCCATGAAGAAACAGTCGTTCGTCCCC
>NZ_DASVNZ010000209.1:0-5497 GCF_036486225.1 Roseateles sp.
CGGGCGGCAGCGGGGGAGCGGGCGGGACCGGCATCAGGCGTTGGCGATGACGAGGCCTTCGTGCGCGATCACGATGGTCTCGATCGCCACCTCGTTGCCGGTGGACTTCAGGTCGGTGCTGGTGATCTTGGTCGGCCAGGCGTTGGCCAGGGTCCAGACCATGGTCGGCTTGCCGGCCTCATCCAGGAGACTGATGGTCACCGGCTTGCGCTTGATGGTGTTCATCTTGATCTCGTTGAACCAGTCCCAGAACTTGTTGTCGCCCTTGAAGACGCCTTTCTTCATCGTGACGTCGCTGTACTTCTTCATGCCCGGCATCTTGAGCACCGAGAACGCGGGGCTGTCCCCGTGCCGGTACTCGATGGGCTGCGCTTCCACGTCCAGTCCGGAGACCTCCTGGAAGGACATCACCGCCGAGTCCCACTTCACTTCGAAGCGGAACTTGGGAAGGGGCCACACCGTGGCCGATTGCGCTGATCCGTCGTCTGCCATTGCCTGCCTCCGCGAGGGTTATGGATGAATGGGGAGTCCGATGCCTGCGGGCATCACGACTTCTGCATCTGTTGCTGGAAGGTGATCTCGATGAATTCGGCCGGGCGGCTGATGGCGACCAGGACGGTCACGCGCAGGATGCCTTCGAGGATGTCCTCGGGGGTCATCGTCTCGCCCAGGCCGACGTGGACGCTGAAGGCGTCGTCGGGGACCGCGCCGGCCAGGCCGCCGCGCTTCCAGATCCCGGTGAGGAAGCTGGAGATCATGCTCTTGATGGTCACCCAGGTATTGGCCACGTTGGGCTCGAACACCATCGCCTTGGACGCCAGCCGGCAGGACTCCTCCAGCATGATCATCGTGCGGCGCACGTTGATGTAGCGCCAGTCCAGGCTGTTGCCGTCCAGGGTGCGGGCGCCCCAGACCAGCACGCCCTCGCCGATGAAGGAGCGGATCGCGTTGATCGACTTGCCCTGCGTGGTGACGTTGAGGTCTTCCTGGTCCTCGTGCGAGATGGTGACCTCGGGCGAGACCACGCCGTTGAGGCTGACGTTGGCGGGCGCCTTCCAGACGCCGCGGCTGTTGTCGACCATGGTGTACACGCCGGCCATGGCGGGCGAGGGCGGCAGCAGGTTGAGCCGGTTGCGCGCCTCGGTCATGACGGTGTTGTAGAGCGGGCTCATCGAGACCAGGCTCTTGTGCAGCAGCGACTTGTGCGTCTCCACTGCCACGGCGAGCGCGGCGGGCGTCAGCGCCTTCTGCTTCTCGAGGTCGGACTTGGTGGAGGCGTTGACCAGGCCGGTGACGTAGGTGGTCCAGTCGTCGTCGGTCTTGACGATGTCGGCCACGGCCTGGGTCTGCTGCGCGGTGCGCGGCGGCATGGCGGGGTCGACGGCCTCGGGCAGCGACAGCTCCTTGCGCAGCAGCTGGGCCAGCAGCGCGGGGTTGGCGATGCGGGTGTAGTCCAGGTCCTTGTCCTGCACGACGGTGGTGTTGACCCACGGGTAGTAGGCCGTCGCGAAGTCCAGGAAGTTGACGCCCAGGTCGTTGCGGAAGCCCTCGATCGGATCGCCGCCCGGGTCCTTGCGGTCCAGGTAGCCGTTCCAGACGTCGAGGATGGCGATGCGGTTGCGCATGCGGCCGCCGCAGTGCTGCAGCATGGCCTGCTGGACGGCGACGCAGTCGGCGCGCTTGAGCAGCACCGCGTCGGGGATGACCAGCATGGTCGGTTCCTGCTCCTTGATCAGCGTGTCGATGCCGTCGGTGAGCTTCTGCGCCTCGACCAGGCCGTCGTAGTTGCCGACCGACACGACGTAGCAGGGGCCGCCGCCGTTCTGGAAGAAGTGCACCATGCCGTGGTACAGCAGGAAGCGGCCGCCGTCGCCGCCGTCGGCCTGCGTCAGCGCGTAGTCCTTGTCGTCGCTGCGGAAGTCCGAGCGGGTGTTGGCCGGCGCCTCGGCGATGGTCAGGTGGGGATCGGGTCCGTGGCCGAAGTAGGTGTGGTACTCCGCCATCGAACTGATGCGCCAGGGCTTGTTCAGCAGCGACTTGCCGCCGTTCTCGGCCCGGCGGGTGTAGCCGACGAAGGCGGGCACCGCAGTGGCCACCTCGACGACCGAGTTCGGAAACGCATTCTTCTCGACGATATAGACACCGGGTGTCTTCATAGCCATGGCGGCCTCCTCTGCGGGTTAGCGATGCACGTGGATCTCGGAGACGATCGCCGGTTGACCGGCGATCGTTTCGCGGGCGAGCAGTTGCGCCGCTGCCGTGGGCAGGCGGCGGATCAGCACCTTGTCGTTGTTGCCGTGGCCGGCGCCGCCTTCGAAGCGGCTGCGCAGCTGGAAGCGGCGCGGCGATCGCTGCGCCAGCGGCACGCGCTGCAGGGACCGGATCGCCAGCATCGGCGTGCCGTCGTCCAGGCATTCGGGCGCGGGCGGGGTGAAGTCGGTCTCGCCGGCCAGGTCGACGACGGCGAGCGCGGGCTCGGTCCAGTCGCCCAGCAGGCAGTACTTCCAGACCGTGGCGCGCGGCGCCAGCGGCCAGCGATAACGCACCGGCCAGGCGGCGGGTTCGCGCGCGGGTCCTCGGCCCGGAAGGCGCGACAGCGGCAGATGCACCAGCGCGAACGGGACCACGCGGCGGTCGTGCGGCGTCAGCAGCGGCGCGAGCTCGGGCGCAGTCAGTGCCGTGGGGCGGGCCTCGAGCGCGATGTGGATCGCGTCGCCCGTGGCCACGGTCGAGCCGGCGTCCGGGTCCATGGCCTCGGTGGGCTGGACCCACAGCAGTTCGCGGGGCCGGTCGGCGCCGTCCTCGGTGCCGCAGGCGAAATCATCGTCCGTGGCGAAGACGCACCAGCTCAGCGCGTCGCTGTCGTCGAAGGCGCCGGAACTGTCCTCGGCATCGGCGCGCAGGCGGGCTATCGCTTCGGCCGGGCCGTGGATCCGCAGCGAGCCGCCGTCGGCGCGCACCAGCGCGTCGGCGCGGCGCAGCCGCTCGGCGGTGGTGCCGGCGGGGACGAAGCGCAGGCCGCGGCAGCGGCCGTCGGCGTAGTAGCCGTGGGCGACGTCCACCTGCAGCAACGGGAAGTAGGGACCCATGTCGTGTACTCCCGCCGTTCAGCCGTGGACGCCGACCGCGGGCGTGCGCACCGACGGCAGTTGCGCGTCGGGCTTGCGGGCGTCGATGGAGAGCAGGCGCACGCGGTACAGCACCGACGGCACGTAACGGCCGCCGAGCACGCCCCACAGCGTGGCCAGGTCGTGCAGGCCCAGCGGCTCGATGTTCAGCGTGAGCTTGTCGATGCGCGGGTCCAGGCCGGGCGTGTTCTGCGGATCCAGCACCGGCGTGGCCTGGAAGCAGGCGATGGTGCTGCCGATCAGCTTGAGCGCTTCCGGATAGGTGCTGCCGCCGTAGTTGGCCGCGATCATCACCAGCAGGTTGAGCTGCACCGGCGGCGCGAAGCGCGCCATCCGCTCGCCGCCGCCCAGCGTGTGCGCGGGCATGCCGGGCACGGCGTCGCGCTCCAGGTTGACCAGGAAGGCGCAGAGCCGGTGTGCCGCGCCGGCGGCCGGCGCGCCGTCCGCCTCATGCAGCGCGGTCACCGCGACGAGGTCCTCCGCCGACTGGTGCGAGCGGCGTAGCACGGCGTTCAGGTGTCCGGCGATGTGGAGGAGGGCGGCGTCAATCATGGGTTGAACGATAGGAGTGCGGCGCCCCGGGCCCCATCCGTCGGATGCCGATGTTGAGGTCCGGCTTTTCGGAGATTCGGCTCAGGGCGGGGGGCCGAGCGATGAGCGTGGGGGGCGCAAGCGCAGGCTGTCCCCTGTCAAGCTGTCAACACTTGCGGGGTGGAGATGCAGACGTGAGCGCCCGTCGCTCCTAGACTCCGCGCCATCACGGCACGCAGAGGCCGGGCAAGGGAGTAAAGAGATGGATCCGAGGATCGAGGAGGGCCCGCCGTCCGCGACGTCGACATCGACAACGACACCACCGATGGCGCGCGGGATGAACGCGGGCGAGCCGCTGAGCTTCCTGCTCGGCGACTGGATCGTCGACGTGCCCACGCGCCGGCTGCGACGGGATGACGAGACCGTGACGCTGGAGCCGCGCCCGATGGCGGTGCTGGCCGCGCTGTGCCGTCATCCGGGCGAAGTGGTGTCGGCCGAGGCGCTGTTGCAGGACTGCTGGCCGGAGGCCACGACGCTGGGCGACAACCCGGTGCACAAGGTCGTGGCCGGGCTGCGGCGCGCGCTGGGCGACAGCGCCTCCGCGCCGCGTTATCTGGAGACGATCCGCAAGCAGGGCTACCGGCTGGTGGCGCCCATCGGCGTGCTGTCGGCGGAAGGACCGCGCAGCCATGCCGGCGGCTGGCGCGGGCTGTCGCCGTTCCGCGGGCTGGAGGCCTTCGACGCAGCGCATGCGAGCGTGTTCTTCGGCCGCGACGACGCCGTGGCCGCGCTGCACTCGCGCCTGACGCGGCAATGGCGCCTGGGCCATCCCCTGGTGGTGCTGCTCGGGCCGAGCGGGTCGGGCAAGACCTCGCTGGTGCAGGCCGGCCTCATGCCGGCGTTGATGCGGCCGCCCCCCGACAACGATCCCGGCGGGGAGCTGCTGCGCATCGGTGCCGCCGCGCTGGTCGACCTCGGCGCGTTGGGCGGACTGGATGCCTGGGCCGGCGTCGCGGGCGCGATGCTGGATTGGGAGTGCCAGGGCGTGCCCCTGTTGTCCGGCTACAGCATTGACACGCTGGCCGCGGACCTGCGCGAGGCGCCGGGCGAAGTGCTGCGGCAGCTCTCGATCGGCCTGGACGCCACGCGCGCGCTGCGCGGCGGCGGGCAGGCGCCGCCGCTGCTGGTGCTGGACCGGCTCGAAGCCGTGTTCCAGGGCGACGACGGGCAGCTCGGCGCGTGGTTCGCGATGCTCGACCGCCTGGTGGGCAGCGGGCGGCTGGTGGTACTGGCGATCTGCCGCAACGACTTCTACGCGGCGCTGGCGCGCTGGCCGGCGCTGATGCGCGGCAAGGAGGACGGCGCCCATCTGGACCTGGCCCCGCCCGACGCGCGCGCCATCGCACAGATGATCCGGCTGCCCGCGCGGGCCGCGGGCCTGAGCTACGGCGCCGATGAGAGCGGCCTCAACCGCCTGGACGACCGGCTGTGCATCGATGCCATGCAGGCGGCGGACGCGCTGCCGCTGCTGCAGTACACCTTGCAGCAGCTCTACCTGCACCGCGCACCCGGCGACGTGCTCGCGTGGTCGGCCTACGAGGAGCTCGGCGGGCTGGAAGGCGCGATCGGGCGCCGCGCGGAGGCGCTGCTCGGTGAGCTGCCCGTGGCGCAGCAGGAGGCGCTGCCGCGGCTGCTGCCCCGGCTCGTCACGCTGGGCGGCGAGGAGGCGTCGCCGACCAGCCGCTGGATCGCCGCGTCGGAGCTGGCCGATCCGCAGGAGCAGGCGCTGGTGCGCGCCTTCGTCGAGGCCCGGCTGCTGGTGGCGGATCTGGCCGGCA
>NZ_DASVNZ010000237.1:0-1987 GCF_036486225.1 Roseateles sp.
CCGGAGGGGGCGCCCGCGTCGGCCCCCGCCGGCTCGGCCGCCTCCGCCTCCACCCCCGAATCCGCGGCACCGGCGACGGCGCGCTGACCGGGAGGCCCTCGCCTTGAGCCCTCCGCCCACCATGCTCGCGCCGCGACTGCCGGTCATCGGCTGGTCCACCTTCGCGGGCGCCGCGCACATCGACCAGCACAGCCTGCTGGACCATCCGCGCCACCTGTCCACCACCAGCGGCCGCGCGGCGATCCTGCTGGCGCTGGAGTGCCTGCGCGTCGGTCCCGGCGACCTCGTGCTGCTGCCGACCTACCACTGCCCGACGATGGTCTCGCCGGTGAAGACGCTGGGCGCGGACGCGGCCTTCTATCCGATCGACGAGCACGGCGCGCCGCGCCTGGACTGGCTCTCGGCGCACGTGCCGGCCAGCACCAAGGCGCTGCTGGTGCCGCACTACTTCGGGCTGCCGCAGCCGATGGAGGCGGTGCGCGCCTGGTGCGACGCGCGCGGCATCGCGCTGATCGAGGACTGCGCGCATGCGATGTTCGGTCGCGCCGGCGCGCGGCCGATCGGCTCCTGGGGCGACGTCGCCATCGCCAGCCTGACCAAGTTCTTCCCGACGCCCGAGGGCGGCATCCTCGCGCTCAACCGCGCCGGGCTGACGATGCCGGCGCTGACGCCGGCCTCGCGCATCGACCAGGTCAAGGCGGGCTCCGACATCCTGCACATGGGCGCCGCGCACGACCGCCTGACCGGCCTGAACCGGCTGATCCGCGGCGCGTTCGCGCTCAAGAGCGCCCTGCGCCGCCTGGTGAAGGGACCGTCGACCGGGACGCAGGCGGCGCCGAGCCGCCACGGCGAACTCGACGAGGCCGAGGAGATCGACGCCAACATGGCGCTGATCGACCTGCCCCTGTCGCACCGCGCGCTGACGCATGCCAGCGGATGGATCTCGCGGCGCGTGCCGCGGCGTCGCATCGTCGAGGCGCGCCGGCATCACTACGCGTTCTTCACCGAAGCGTTCTCGCGGCGCGACGGCGTGCATCCGCTGCTGCCGGCGCTGCCGCCGGACTGCGCGCCCTACGTCTTCCCGCTGTGGGTGCGCACGCCCGATCCGGGCTACGCGGAGATGCGCAGGCTCGGCGTGCCGGTGTCGCGCTGGGACCGGCTGTGGCCCGGCGTGCCGGGGCTGCCCGGCGACGCCGGCAAGTCGTGGTCGCACCACGTGCTGCAGCTCGCCTGCCATCAGGACCTCAGCGAGTCCGACCTGCACCGCATCGTCGAGCAGGTCGAGCGCCTGTTCATCACGCCCGCCGCGGCGGCGCCGCGCTGAGAGCCGGGGAATGCGGCGCGTGCTCATGGTCTCCTTCCAGTTCCCGCCGATGGCGGGGACCAGCGGCGTGCAGCGCGCCTTGCGCTTCGCGCAGCAGCTGCCCGCGTCGGGCTGGACGCCGAGCCTGCTGACCGCGCATCCCCGCGTGCACACCTTGACCGGGACCGACCTGGTCGAGGAGATCCCGCCGGACCTGGTCGTGCGTCGCGCCTTCGCGCTGGACGCCGCGCGGCACCTGTCGATCGCGGGCCGGTATCCCGGCTTCCTGGCACGCCCGGACCGCTGGCACAGCTGGCTGCTCGGCGCCGTCCCGGCCGGGTTGAAGCTGATCCGGGAGACCCGCCCCGACGCGATCTGGAGCACCTACCCGATCCCGACCGCGCACCTCGTGGGCTACTGGCTGTCGCGGCTCAGCGGCCTGCCCTGGGTGGCCGACTTCCGCGACCCGATGGCGCATGAGGGCTATCCGGCCGACCCGGTGCTGTGGCGCAGCTTCGCGGCGGTCGAGCGCAAGGTCTTCGCGCGCGCGACACGCTTCACCTTCACCACCCCCGGCGCGGCGCGGCTCTACGCGCAGCGTTTCCCCGCCGCCGCCGACCGCATCCGCGTGATCGAGAACGGCTATAGCGAGGACGCGTTCCAGCAGGCCGAGCGCAGCGCCCG
>NZ_DASVNZ010000285.1:0-3544 GCF_036486225.1 Roseateles sp.
GATCGGCCCGAACGGCCGCAAGGCCACCTACGGCTCGCTGGTCGCGGCCGCGGCGACGCAGCCGGTGCCGGAGAAGCCCGCGCTGAAGGACCGCAAGGACTTCCGCATCATGGGCAAGCCGACGCGCCGGCTGGACAGCGCGGCCAAGATCAACGGCACCGCCAAGTTCGGCATCGACGCGCATGTGGACGGCCTGCTGGTCGCGGTGATGGCGCGCGCGCCGATCGCCGGCGCCAAGCCCAAGGCCTTCGACGAAGGCAAGGCCAAGGCCGTGAAGGGCGTGCGCAAGGTCATCGCGATCCCGTCGGGCGTGGCCGTGCTGGCCGACGGCTACTGGGCGGCCAAGCAGGGCCGCGACGCGCTGGGCATCGAGTGGGACCTGGGCGCCCATGCGGACCTGTCGTCGGAGAAGGTCTCGGCTTCGCTCGACGACGGCCTGCAGAACGCCACCGCGATCGCGCGCGAGGAAGGCAACGTCAAGGACGGCAGCGCCAACGCGGCGCGCAACCTGTCGGCGCAGTACGACGTGCCCTACCTCGCCCACGCCGCGATGGAGCCGCTGA
Organism: Roseateles sp.; assembly: GCF_036486225.1. Classification (GTDB taxonomy): domain Bacteria; phylum Pseudomonadota; class Gammaproteobacteria; order Burkholderiales; family Burkholderiaceae_C; genus Roseateles. The sequence goes on from NZ_DASVNZ010000285.1 coordinate 564, forward strand.
ACTGCCTGGCCTGGGTCAAGGGCGACGAGGTCACCATCTGGGCCGGCACGCAGAGCCAAGGCCCGGCGCAGGGCATCCTGTCTCAGGTCGCGCAGGTCACGCCGGCCAAGGTGAAGGTCAACACCATGCTGCTGGGCGGCGGTTTCGGCCGCCGTTTCGCGCCGGACTTCACCATCGACGCGACGCTGCTGTCCAAGCTCAGCGGCAGCCCGGTCAAGCTGGTCTACGCTCGCGAGGACGACATGGCCGCCGGCTACTACCGGCCGACCTCGCGCGTGCGTTTCGAGGCGGGTCTCGACGACAAGGGCCGGCCGCTGATGCTGCGCGCCGATGTCGCCAGCCCGTCGATCATGGCCGCGTCGGGCTTCATGAAGATTCCCGAGAACGGCGTCGATTCGATGGCCGTCGAAGGGCTCGCGGACCATCCCTACGAGATCCCGAACCAGCGCATCGCCTACGGCCGCGCGGAACCGGGACCGCAGGTCTGGTTCTGGCGCTCGGTGGGGCATTCGCAGAACGCGTTCTTCATCGAGAGCTTCATCGATGAACTGGCGCACGCCGCCAAGACCGATCCGCTGAAGTACCGGCTGGCGCTGCTCGAGAAACATCCGCGCGCCCGCGGCGTGCTGCTGCTGGCGGCCGAGAAGGCCGGCTGGAACCGGGCGCCGGCCAAGGGGCGGTATCGCGGCGTCGCGGTGGCGGAAAGCTTCGGCACCTGGGTCGCCGAGGTGGCGGAAGTCTCCGTGGCCAAGGACGGCGGCATCACCGTCCACCGCGTGACCGCGGCGGTCGACTGCGGCCAGACCGTCAACCCGCAGACCATCGCCCGCCAGATCGAAGGCGCGGTGGTCTACGGGCTGTCGGCGGCGCTGTACGGACGCATCACCTTCAAGGACGGGAAGGTCGAGCAGAGCAACTTCCACGACTACCCGGTGCTGCGCCTGAACGAGATGCCCAAGGTGGACGTGCACATCGTGCAGAGCAACGAAGCCCCCGGCGGCATCGGCGAACCCGGCACCCCGCCGATCGCACCGGCCGTGGCCAACGCGATCTTCGCGGCCACCGGGAAACGGCTGCGCCAGCTGCCTTTCGACAGCGAAGCGCTCAAGCAGGCCTGAGCGCCCGCTCTCTGCTCACGAGGCCGGCGGGTAGCCGGCCTCGCTGAGCACGCCCGCCAGCCGCTCGCGACTCAGACCGCTCTCCACCGTCACGGTCTTCTGAGCCAGGTCGACGTTCACCGCAGCGTGCTCGTCAACCTCCTTGACAGCCTCGGTCACCGCCGCGCGGCAGTGGCCGCAACTCATGTCGGGAAGCTTGAATTCATGCATGTCAGACTCCTTCGGGTCAATCAACAGGCCGAAGCGTAAACCTTGCCATCGTGGCAAGGTCAAGCGGTCGGCGGTCGAGCAGGTCTGCGGGATCCGGTGCCGGCCGCCCTCATACGCTGCACATGTTCCGCAAATCGGTCGGCCGGCACCGGATCCCTCCGACCGAACCACCGAGATATTCGGGCCTCGGCCTTTGTGAAATCTCCCGTTCGGGGCATGGCCTTGACCTTCCCATCATGGCAAGCTTGAGACTGACGCCATGAATACCACCACCGCACCCTCCTCCGCCGCCGGCGAGCGCCAGCTCGCCGTGTCCGGCATGACCTGCGCGAGCTGCGTCAATCGCGTCGAACGCGCCCTGCGCAAGGTGCCCGGCGTCGAATCGGCCGAAGTCAATCTCGCCACGGAAAGCGCCACCGTGCGCGCACCGGCCGGCATCGCCGTCGACACGCTCGTCGCCGCCATCACCAAGGCCGGCTACGAGGCCCACGAGATCGTCGCCGACGACGACTCGACACCCCCGCCGCCGCCCTGGGCCGCCACCGGCTGGCCCGTACTCACCGCCGCGCTGCTGACCCTGCCGCTGATCGCGCCCATGATCGCCATGGCCTGGGGCGCGCACTGGATGCTGTCCGGATGGTGGCAGCTCGCGCTGGCGACGCCCGTGCAGTTCTGGCTCGGCGCACGCTTCTACCGCGCCGGCTGGGCCGCGCTGAAGGACCGCAGCGGCAACATGGACCTGCTCGTCGCGCTGGGCACCAGCGCAGCCTACGGCCTCAGCGTCTACGAGCTGCTGCGCCAAGGTCCGATGAGCACGGCGCTCTACTTCGAATCAGCCGCCGCCGTCATCACCCTGGTGCTGCTGGGCAAGTGGCTGGAAGGCCGCGCGAAGCGTCAGACGCTCAGCGCGATCGCCGCGCTGAAGCAGCTTCGCCCCGAGCACGCCCGCGTGCGCCGCGGTCCCGCCGGCGCCGAGGTGGAGGTCGACGTCCCGCTCGCGCTGCTGCGGCTGAAGGACCTGACAGTCGTGCGTCCGGGCGAGCGCATCCCCGCCGACGGCCGCATCCGCGAAGGCCGCAGCGCCGTCGACGAGTCGTTGATCAGCGGCGAGAGCCTGCCGGTGGACAAGGCCGAAGGCGATCACGTCGTCGGCGGCGCGGTCAACGGCGACGGCCTGCTGCTGGTCGAAGTCACGGCGCTGGGCGCGGAGTCGACGCTGTCGCGCATCGTCCGCCTGGTCGAGTCCGCGCAGGCGCACAAGGCGCCGATCCAGCGGCTGGTGGACCAGGTGAGCGCGGTGTTCGTGCCGGCGGTGCTGGTCATCGCGGCGGTGACGTTGCTGGCCTGGGGACTGTCCACCGGCGATTGGGAACGCGCGCTGATCCACGCCGTCGCCGTGCTGGTGATCGCCTGCCCTTGCGCGCTCGGGCTGGCCACGCCGGCGGCGATCATGGTGGGCACCGGCGTCGCCGCGCGGCGCGGTCTGCTGATCAAGGACGCGGAGGCGCTCGAGCAGGCGCGGCGCGTCGAGCTGGTGGTGTTCGACAAGACCGGCACGCTGACGGAAGGCAAGCCGCGGCTGACGGATTTCGTCGCGACGCCCGGCGTGGGCGAGGCCGACGCGCTCGGCCTCGCGGCGGCGCTGCAGATGGG
>NZ_DASVNZ010000309.1:0-11280 GCF_036486225.1 Roseateles sp.
CGCGTGCTGTGCGTCGACGTGCCCGCAGCCCGCCAGCCGCTGGAGGCGCTGGCCCGCGAGATCGGCGGTTCGCTGCTGGCGGCGGACCTGACCGCGCCTGGTGCCCTCGATGAACTGGTCGATGCGGTACGGCGGCTGCACGGCGTGGACGTGCTCGTGCACAACGCCGGGATCACGCGCGACCGGACACTGGCGCGCATGTCGCCTGCGGAGTGGGACGCGGTGATGGCGGTGAATCTCGCCGCGATCCTCGCCATCGATGCGCGGCTGGACGATGCCGGCCTGTTCAACGCCGGCGCGCGCGAGATCTGCCTGTCGTCGATCAGCGGCATCGCGGGCAACGCCGGCCAGACCAACTACAGCGCCACGAAGGCCGCGCTGATCGGCTACGTGGGTGCGCGGGCTGCGACGCTCGACCAGTGCGGCGGCACGATCAACGCCGTCGCGCCGGGTTTCATCGAGACCGCCATGACGCGCCGCATGCCGCTGATGGTGCGCGAGGCCGGCCGACGCCTGAACTCGCTCAAGCAGGGCGGCACGCCGGCGGACGTGGCGGAGGCGATCGCCTTCCTGGCGTCGCCGGGCGCGCACCCGCTCACGGGTCAGGTCTTGCGGGTCTGCGGGCAGTCGCTGCTGGGCGCCTGAAGAGGCAGCACCCGGACTCGACAGTCCTCATGCGCCGAGCGCCTCGCGCGCATGCGCACTAGGGGGCCAGCGGCCACGAGTGCGGCGGCGCGAGCAGAGACCCCATGTCGATCTGGCTGCCGCGGTTCAGCCAACTCGACATCTCCGCCGCCGTGACGTGGAATCCGAGACCCTCACCGCCGTCGAAATGGAAGAGCGCCACCGCGGGCGTCGAGCCCGGGGCGAACTGGTCCAGGATGCGTACGCTGTGGTCGCGCCCGCCCGCCGTCCAGGCAAGGATCAGATCGCTCCCGTCCTGGCGGATGTCCATCTCCGACGTGTTGCTGTGCGAGGCGAAGCGCAGGACATCCCTGTCGCCCGGAAACGCGTTGGTCTCGGCGATGACATCGTGGCCGTTCATCCGCCCGACCACGTAGACGTCCGTGCCGGATCCGCCTTCCATCCAGTCGCGACCCGCGCCGGATACCAGCAGATCGTTCCCTTCGCCGCCGTACAGCTGGTTGGTGGTGCCACTGTCATGCGGAGTCCGCCTTCGCTCGTCCACCTTCCTCTGGAGGTCGTCAAAGACCGGAAGGGTCGACGCGTCGAGCAGGTAGATCCGTCCCGTCAGGCGTGTCGCAACATCGTCCGCAGGCGGGTGCCGCGTCCCGCGGACGCTTGCCTCCGGGAGGTTCGCGATGTCCGCATAAAGGCGGTCGTCTCCATCGCCGCCATCGAGCCAGTCGCTGCCGCCGCCTCCGGCGAGCACGTCATCGCCGCGGCCGCCGTGCAACTGGTCGTCGCCGCCCTGCCCGAACAGGCGATCGGCGCCGTCGCCGCCTCGAAGTTCGTCGGCGCCGCCGCGCCAGTTCGCTGAAGCCGGATCGTCGCCGTGCAGCTCATCGTCTCCGGGGCCGCCCTCAAGCTGGTCGTCGCCGCCGTTCCCGAACAGCCGGTCGTTGCCCGCCCCGCCGTCGATCGTGTCGTTGCCGTGCTGGTCGACGGTGCCGAACAGAGAGTCAGACAGGTTGTCTCCGCTCAGGATGTCATTGCCGTCGCCGCCGTACAGGCGGTCGCCCCCGCCTTCGCCGTAGACCACGTCGTCGCCATCGCCGCCATGAACCACGTCATTGCCGGCGCCGGACATCAGCCAGTCGTCGCCTGCGTCGCCGAGAAACACCTTGTCGTAGAAACCGCCGATGGTCCTGTGGTCCGTGCCGCGGATCACGTGCAGCGTCAAGCCGTCCTGCCCGTGCACCTCGGTCGCGACCTGCGGGGCGGTGTCGAGCGGCCTGCGGTCACCCAGGATGAGGTCGTGACCCAGGCCTCCCGCCGCCGTCTCGACCACCGAGATATCGTTGACGAACAGGATGTCGTCACGCCGGCTTCCTTGCAGCTGGGGCCGGTGCGCCGACTCGTCGGCGTCCCGATCGGCCCAGTCATCGGCCCGGTCATCGGCCCGGTCATCGGCCCAGTGATACGGCCACTTCCTCTTCGCTGTCATACCTCTCCACGGGACATGCGCAACGGTTGCCGCGCGAAGCGGTGTTGGTGTCCGGGGGAGAAGCCGGGGTTCCAGATGAAACCCCGGCGGGTCGTCAGATGTAGCCCAGCAGCAGCAGGACGATGAGGATCAGGACGACCAGGCCCAGGCCGCCGCTGGGGCCGTAACCCCAACTGCGGCTGTGGGGCCAGGACGGCAAGGCGCCGACGAGCAGCAGGATGAGGATGACGAGCAGGATGGTGCTGATCATGAGGGTCTCCGGAATGTTGTTACGTGGGTCGGGCCCGTCGCGCGGCGCAAGGCCTGACGCGGGCGGCATGGCCTCCCTACGGCAACCCCTGTGCCCGGTCTACGAACGTGGGGACATGCCCGTCGAACGCGTCGATCTCGTCGAGGGCGCCGGGCCCACGGCTTGCTCAAGGCGGGCGGGAACTTCCCCCTACCCGCTTCGAGACCTCATGCCCACGCGCCGCCCGGTTCCTTCAGAACGTCTTGTCCTTCAGCAACTCCGCCGCTTCGGGCTGCGCGTCTGGCGCCCCGGTCAGAAGGACGTCGTCGACCGCGTGCTGCGCGGGCTGAACACGCTCGCGGTGATGCCGACCGGCGCCGGGAAGTCGCTCTGCTACCAGTTGCCAGCAGCGCTGCTACCGGGCCGCACCATCGTTGTCTCGCCGCTGATCGCGCTGATGAAGGACCAGTGCGAGCGCCTGAGCGCGCTCGGCATCCGCTGCGCGCAGGTGCACAGCGGACTCGACGCGGCATCGCTCGCGGCGCAGGAAGCCGCCGCGCTCGACGGCAGCGCCCGGGTGGTCCTGCTGACGCCGGAGAGACTGGACGACGCCGAGTGGGTCGAGCGACTGGCGGAGCGTCCCACCGACCTGCTGGTGGTCGACGAGGCGCATTGCATCTCCGAATGGGGCCACGACTTCCGGCCGGCTTTCCTGCGCATCGGCCAGGCGCGTGAGCGGCTGGGCCGGCCGGCCGTGCTCGCGCTCACGGCGACGGCGTCCGCGGAGGTCGTCGAAGACGTCGCGCGCCAGCTCGACATCCCCGCCGCGGGCTGCCTGATCGCCGGCACCTACCGTCCCAACCTGCACTACCGCGTCGAGCCGCTGGCGGACGACGAGGACAAGCTGCGTCGCCTGATCGCGCTGGTCGTCGGCGATGGCGCCGGCGATGGCGCGGATGCCGACGCCGACACGGGCACCGATCTGCCGTCGACGATCGTCTACACCGCCACCGTGAAGGCCGCGGAGGCGGTGAACGACGCGCTGGCCGGCGCCGGTGTCGCATCGGCGCTGTACCACGGCCGGCTGCGGGCCGCACAACGCCACGAGGCGCAGGACCGCTTCATGCGCGGCGAAGCACGCGTGATGGTCGCGACGAACGCGTTCGGCCTGGGCATCGACAAGCCGGACATCCGGCGCGTCATCCACTATCAGCTGCCGGCGGGGCTCGACGTCTACTACCAGGAGTCGGGACGCGCGGGCCGCGACGGCGAGCGCGCGGACTGCACGCTGCTGTTCGTCGCGGGGGACCGGGCGGTGCAGCAGTTCTTCCTGAACGGCCGGTATCCGGCGCCGGCGGATGCCCAGGCCGTGACGGAGATCCTGCGCACCGCGGCGCCGGACGAGGCCGGCTGGACGCTCGATGCGCTGCGGGAGCGGCTCGGACGGCCGCGCAACAAGCTGGAGGTGTTGACGGGGCTGCTCGTCCGCGAAGGCTGGTTGACGGAAGACGGCGATGCGTTCGCGCTGGCCGATCCCGCGCCGGGCGACGTGGCGTCGCTGATGGCGGCGTTGGCCCGGTACGAAGCGAAGGCGGGACAGGACCGGCGCCGGATCGAACAGATGGTGTTCTACGCGCAGAGCGGCCTGTGCCGCTGGCGCGTGATGCTGGAGGCCTTCGACGAAGCGGCGGGTTTCGACCGTTGCCACGGCTGTGACAACTGCGAGCGCTTCGATGCGCACGAGCGCGAGGCCTCGTCGCGCGCCGACGAGGCAACACCTGACACCCCAGCAGAGGTGGCCGAGGTGGCGGTCGTGTTCCAACCCGGCGATGTGGTCCGGGTCAAGCGCTACGGCGGCGGCGTGGTGGTCGAGGCCAGCGCGGACAGCGTGACGGTCGCCTTCGGCCAGGAGAAACGCAGCTTCCTGCCGCAGTACGTGAAGCGCGCGAAGCCGCCGGCGGCCAAGGCGGCCTGAGCCCCTCTTTCTCCCCCATTGGTATGCCCTCTTCATTGCCCCACTCGGGGCGATGCGCGGCGTCGCGCCTTCATGGAGCATGACGTCGTCGCGCAGGGATTTTTTGAGGCACGTCAACGGAACGCCGGATTCCTGTCGCGACACCCGCCGGCTGGCTTGCTTCGTGGCTGCATAGGCAGCAGCATTCCAGTCCATCGATTTCACTTCGGACGCTCGTTCCATGACTCTGCCAATCACTTCCACCACCTACCAGCTCCACGTCCCAGAAGAGATCTGCCAGTTGATCGACCGCGCGGCTGCGATCGCCAGCAAGTCCCGGGCAGACTTCATGCTGGACGCATTGATGGACGCCGCCGACGACGACACCGTGAACCGGACGCGATTGCGAATGAGCGAAGAGCAGTTCAAGGCCTTTGAGGAGATCTTGGACCGTCCTCTGACCGAGAACGCGGCCTACCAGCGCATGATGGCGAGGAAGGCGCCATGGGAGCGTTGACCGACCATGAAGTTCGGCCGCCTCACTTGCTGACGCAGTCTCACGTTCTCAGCGGGTTCTGCTGCGGACAGGGGGACCTCGATGCGTGGCTGGCGCAGCATGCCTTGCCGAATCAGCGGAGCGGCGCCTCCAGGACTTATGTCGTCACCACGTCGAGCGATGTCGTGGTCGGGTACTACTCGCTTGCGCCAAGTGCACTTGAGATCCATCTGGCCATCGGTCCGATTCGCCGGAAGGCACCTTCCGTCGTGCCCATGTTCCTGCTGGGACGCCTGGCCGTCGATATGACCTGGCAGGGAAATGGCATCGCTTCATCCATGGTCCGGGACGCGCAGCAGCGAGCGCAGGCCGCCGCACACATCGTCGGCGGCAAGGGGTTGATGTGCGACGCCATTGATCCGCGAGTGAAGGCCTTCTATGCCCGTCATGGATTTTCGCCGTCTCCCGCCGAACCTCTGCTGCTGATGCTTCCATTGAGGCGCGTGCCGGCACCCTCGATCGATGGAGACAGACCCCGCCGTGGGTCTGCGGATCACCGAGGCTCCCCCACCATCCTCATGATCACCCCCGCCGTCCGCTGCAGCAGCGGTGTCGCCCGCTTGCTGGTCGGCGTGACCAGGCACAGGGTGCTCTGGATGTCGGCCTTCGCGAACGGCGTCGTGACCAGACGCTCGGGCTTCTCGTAGATCTGCAGCGCGTCTTCGCCCAGCGCCGCATGGCCGATGCCGGCCGCGACGCAGTCCAGGATCGCCGGGACGCTCGCCACTTCCCAGCGCACGTCGAGCTGCACGCCCGCCATCGCGGCGGCCTGCTCCATCAACGCGCGGAAGATGTGCCCCCGCTGCGGCATCACCAACGGATACCGCGACAGCTGCGACAAGGTCGGCGGCCGCGCGGGCGCCTGGTCCTTGGGACTGACCAGGCACAGCCGCTCGCGTCGCAGCGGCAGGATCTCCAGCGCCGGCACCGGCTCAGGGTTGTAGACCAGCGCCAGGTCCGTGCGGCCGGTCAGCAGCCATTCGGTCAGGTGGACCGAGAACCCCTCCATGATCGTCAGCCGCGCCTGCGGCATTTCCGCCTGGAAGGCCCGGATCAGCGCCAGCGTGTGCAGCCGCGCCAGCGTCGGCGGCATCGCGATCGTGATCTGCCCCACCGGCTCGCTGCGTCGCGCGCGCAGATCGTCCTTGGCATGGCTGACCAGGTTCAGGATGTCCTGCCCGTGCTGCAGCAGGCGACGCCCGGCTTCGGTCAGTTCCACGCCGCGGCCGTTGCGCAGCAGCAGCGTCTCGTGCAGTTCCGTCTCCAGCGCCCGCACCTGCCGGCTCAGCGCCGGCTGCGCCACCCCCAGCACCATCGCGGCCTTGCTGAAGCTGCCGTGTTCGGCCACATGGACGAAAGTCTCCAGTTGAGTCAGGTTCATGCCGCGCATGCTCTCATGAACCGGCATGGCCCCGCATCCGTGTCATGCCGGATCTGAATAGCAGCTAGTGGAACCCAGAACTGGTTTGCCTGGGCCGGCGGGACCAGAATCCGCCCCACTCGACCGCTTCCGGACCACCCCGTGATCGCACCCCTCGCCGGCCTCTCCTCGATGGCTACCCGCGCCTTGCTGGCCGAACTGTCCGCCGCGTTCACCGCCGCGCACGGCCTGGAGTTGCGCATCGAGTCCATCGGCGGCGTGGATGCCGCCCGGCGGGTCGAAGCGGGCGAGGCGCTGGACCTCGTCGTCCTGGCCGCGGACGCGATGGAGCGGCTGCTGGGCGCCGGTCATCTGCGCCCCGGTTCGCTGCGTCCGATCGCCGACTCACCGATGTTCATCGCGTCCCCGGAAGGTCATGCCCGCCCCGCCGTCGACACCGCCGACGCGCTGCGTCAGGCCCTGCTCGGCGCGCGCGCCATCGGGTACTCCACCGGCCCCAGCGGTCAGGCGCTGCTGAAGCTGCTCGAGGACTGGGGCCTGCGCAACGCCCTGGCCGACCGGCTGCGCCAGTCGCCCGCCGGCGTGCCCGTGGCGAAGATGGTCGCGCAGGGCGATGTCGACCTCGGCTTCCAGCAACTGAGCGAGCTGCTGGGCCACGGCGGCCTGACGATCCTCGGCCCGATGCCCCCGGGACGGGAGATCGTCACCCGCTTCACCGCCGCCGTCGCCGCGACCAGCGCCGAACCCGCCACCGCGCAGCGTGTCGCCGACGACTTCGCGTCCTTCCGCCACGACGCGCTGCGTCGTCGGCTGGGCCTCGCCACGCCGGCCGCTTGAACGTCAGGCATGCGCCCGCGACCTCCGCTTCCCGCCCTTGATCCCCCGATTCCCCTGATCCCCCAGAAGAAGGAACCCGCCATGTATGAACTCGGCGTCGTCTACCGCAACATCGCCCGCGCCGACCGCATCGCCGCCGATGCGCTCCGCCATTTCGGCGCCGCGACCGTCCATGAGGCACTGGGCCGCGTCGGCCTGCTCAAGCCCTACATGCGGCCGATCCAGTCGGGCGTCGCGGTCTCCGGCACCGCGGTCACCGTGCTGCTGCAGCCCGGCGACAACTGGATGATGCACGTCGCCGCCGAGCAGATCCGCGAGGGCGACATCGTCGTCGCCGGCGTCACCGCCGAATGCGGCGACGGCTACTTCGGCGACCTGCTCGCGACCTCGTTCAAGGCGCGCGGCGCCCGCGCGCTGATCATCGACGGCGGCGTGCGCGACGTCCGTACGCTCAACGAGATGGGCTTCCCGGTCTGGAGCAAGTGCATCTCCGCCAAGGGCACGATCAAGGCGACGCCGGGTTCGGTGAACATCCCGGTGGTCTGCGCCGGCGCGCTGGTCCATCCCGGGGACGTGATCGTCGCCGACGATGACGGCATCGTCTGCGTGCCGGCGGCGCTGGCGCAGAAGACGCTGGACGCCGCCGCCGCCCGCGAGGCCAACGAGGGCGCCAAGCGCGAGCAGTTCGCCGCCGGCGTGCTCGGCCTGGACATGTACAAGATGAGAGAGCCGCTGGCCAAGGCCGGGTTGCGCTACATCGACTGATCACCATTCCGCACTACCCGACCTACCCGCAGTTCCGAACAGCAGTTCCCATCCACCCGAGCGCCCCGCCTTGCAGAGGGCGCCGATGACAAGAGATCGACGGAGACAACGACGATGACTGCCTTCACCTTCACGCCGGATTCCAGCACCGGACTTCCGTACTGCCACCGCCGCTGGCCCTCACCCCTGCCCTCTCCCGCAAGCGGAAGAGGGAGCAAGACCGGGCGCACCGGGCAAGTCCTGACCCTCGCGGCGGTTCTCCTGGCTGCGATGCTGCCGCGGCTGGCCGCCGCCCAGGCCAGCGCCCCGGCCGCGGACTGGCCGACCAAGCCCGTGCGCATCATCACGCCCTTCCCGGCCGGTGCGGGTCCGGAGACGGTCGCTCGCGTGGTGGCGGAGAAGCTGTCCAAGAAGTGGGGCAAGCCGGTGATCGTCGAGAACAAGCCCGGCGCCAACGGCTTCATCGCGATCGACGCCTTCAAGCGCGGCGCGACCGACGGCCACGACCTGATCCAGCTGGACAACGTCCACCTCGTCGTCTACCCGCACCTGTTCAAGAAGCTGCCCTACGACCCGGTCAAGGACTTCGATCCGATCGCGCCGCTGTTCAAGACCTACTTCTTCGTCGGCGTGCCGGCCAACAGCAAGTACAAGACGGTCGGCGACATCGTGGCCGACGCCAAGGCCCATCCCAACGCGCTGAACTACGGCTCCTGGTCCATCGGCAATCCGGTGCACCTGGGCGCGGCGCAGCTCGAGGCGATGACGAAGACGCAGATGACGCACGTGGTCTACAAGGAGACCACGATGCTCTACACCGCCGTGGCCAACGGCGAATTGAACTTCGCGCTCGGCTCGATGGCCACGGCCGGCCCGCTGCAGCGCGCCGGCAAGATCCGCTTCATCGCGGTGACCGGTCCGAAACGTCACCCGGCCTTCCCGGACCTGCCCACCGTCAGCGAGTCCGGCGGACCCGCCGGCTACGAGGTCACCGGCTGGACCACGATCGCGGCGCCGCGCGGCCTGCCCAAGGCGGTGCAGGAGAAGATCCAGCGCGACATCGAGGCCGCCCTGGCCGAGCCCGACATCCGCGAGCGCTACGCCACCTTCGGCTACGACGTGTTCCCGACGACCAAGGAGCAGTACCAGGCCTTCATCGCCAGCGAATCCGCCAAGTACGCCGACCTGATCAAGCGGCTCAACATCTCGCTGGACTGACCATGAGCGCCGAAGCTCCTCCATCGCTGCGCGTCGGGCTGGTCGGCTACGGCGAGGTCGGCCGCATCCTGGCCGAGGACCTGCGCGCCGCCGGCGTGGCGGTCAGCGCCTACGACCTGAAGCTGGAGTCGCCGTCCAGCGACGCCGACACGATGCGCGAGCACGCGGTCGAGTTCGGCGTCGAGCTGGGCGCCTCCTCGACGATGGTGGCGACGCCGGCCGACCTTGTGATCAGCGCGGTCACGGCCAGCCAGACGCTGGACGCCGCGCGCGCCGCCGCGGCCGGACTGAGGCCGGGCACCTTCGTGCTCGACTTCAACTCGGCCTCGCCCAAGGTCAAGCGCGCCGCCGCCGATGCGGTGCATGCGGCCGGCGGCCGCTATGTCGAAGGCGCCGTCATGACCAGCGTCCCGCCCTACCGCATCCGCGTGCCGCTGCTGCTCGGTGGCCCGCACGCGCCGGCGGCCGAGCCGCTGCTGCGGCAGCTGGGCTTCGCGCCCACGATCGGCAGTGCGGAGATCGGCGTCGTCAGCGCGACCAAGATGTGCCGCAGCGTGATGATCAAGGGGCTGGAGGCCACGGTCATCGAGAGCCTCACCTCGGCGCGCCATTACGGCGTCGAGGACGCGGTGCTCGCGTCGCTGAAGGAGACCTTCCCCGGCATCGACTGGGAGAAGCAGGCCGCCTACTTCTTCCAGCGCGTGATCCAGCACGGGCGCCGCCGCAGCGAGGAGGTGCGCGAGGTCGCCGAGACCGTGCGCGACGCGGGCCTCACGCCGTGGAGCGCCGAAGGCACGGCCGAACGCCAGGCCTGGATGGCCGACCTGGCCGAGGACGGCGTCTTCGGCCGGCGCGGCGAGGCGGACTTCGGCCGCAGCCAGGACTGGCGCACCGAGGCCGACCGGCTGCTGGCGCAGCTCGCCAAACCAAAGCTCTGACTCAAGCTCTGATTTCGAAGAAGGATCCGCGATGACGCTCCCGACCTCCGGCGGTTTCGACAAGACCCCGGGCTGGCTCGACTGGTACCAGGACCCGTCGACGCCGCGCTTCACGCTGCCCGACGGCGCCGTCGACGCGCACTGCCATGTCTTCGGCCCCGGCGCCGAGTTCCCCTACGCGCCCGAGCGCAAGTACACGCCCTGCGACGCGGGCAAGACGCAGCTCTTCGCGCTGCGCGACCGGCTCGGCTTCAGCCGCAACGTGATCGTGCAGGCCACCTGCCACGGCGACGACAACCGCGCGATGGTCGACGCCTGCCGCGCCTCCGGCGGCCGTGCGCGCGGCGTCGCGACGGTGCGCCGCGGCATCACCGACGAGCAGCTGCAGGACCTGCACAACGCCGGCGTGCGCGGCGTGCGCTTCAACTTCGTCAAGCGCCTGGTCGACTTCACGCCGCGCGACGAGCTGATGGAGATCGCGCAGCGCGTGAAGGCGCTGGGCTGGCACGTCGTCATCTACTTCGAGGCGCCCGACCTGCCCGAGCTCTGGGACTTCTTCAGCGCGCTGCCGACGACCGTCGTGGTCGACCACATGGGCCGGCCCGACGTCACCAAGCCGGTGGACGGTCCGGAATTCGCGCTGTTCCTGCGCTTCCTGCGCGAGCACCCCTTCGTCTGGAGCAAGGTCACCTGCCCGGAACGCCTGTCCGTCGGCGGGCCGCCGGCACTCGACGGCGAACCCGAGCCCTACCGCGACGTGATCCCCTTCGCGCGGCGCGTCGTCGAGGAATTCCCCGACCGCGTGCTCTGGGGCACGGACTGGCCCCACCCCAACCTGAAGGACCACATGCCCGACGACGGCCTGCTGGTCGACGTGATCCCGCGCATCGCCCCCACCGCCGAACTGCGCCAGCGGCTGCTGGTGGACAACCCGATGCGGCTCTACTGGCCCGAGGCCATCCGCTGATGGAGACCGCCATGCCGATCGACAAGCCCTACCAGGACATCCCCGGCACCACCATCTTCGACGCCGACCAGGCGCGCAAGGGCTACTGGCTCAACCAGTTCTGCATGTCGCTCATGAAGGCCGAGAACCGCGCGCGCTTCAAGGCCGACGAGCGGACCTATCTCGACGAATGGGCGATGACCGCGGCGCAGAAGGAAGCGGTGCTGGCGCGCGACCTCAACCAGTGCATCCGGCTGGGCGGCAACATCTACTTCCTGGCCAAGATCGGCGCGACCGACGGTCGCAGCTACCAGCAGATGGCCGCCGG
>NZ_DASVNZ010000315.1:0-6376 GCF_036486225.1 Roseateles sp.
CGCCGCGCTCGCGACGGCACCGGCCGCACCCGCGGTGGCGCCGGCGCCTCAAGCGGTGCCTCATGCGGTGCCGGCCGCCGCTCCGGTGGCGGCGCCGGTGGTGATACGCGCTCCCGGCGACGTGCACTCCAAGCGCGTCGACCTGGACCTCGAGGCGCTGGCCGCGCAGGGCTTCCTGACGCCCAACGCGCCGCGCACCGTGATGGCGGACCAGTACCGCAACATCAAGCGCCCGCTGATCCGCAACGCGATGAACAAGGGCGCCTCGTCGCTCAATCACGCCAACCTGATCATGGTGACCAGCGCGCTGCCCGGCGAGGGCAAGAGCTTCACCTCCTTGAACCTGGCCATGTCGATCGCGGCCGAGTTCGACAGCACCGTGATGCTGGTCGACGCCGACGTCGCCCGCCCGTCGATGCTGCGCATGCTGGGCCTGCCGCCCGGCCCGGGCCTGCTCGACGTGCTGGAGAAGGAGGCCGACATGGCCAGCGTGCTGCTCAAGACCAACGTCGACAAGCTGACGCTGCTGCCCAGCGGCCGCCCGCACGCCCGCGCCACGGAACTGCTGGCCAGCGACGCGATGACCGCGCTGCTGGACGACATGGCCAAGCGCTACCCGGACCGGATCATCATCTTCGACAGCCCGCCGCTGCTGCTGACCACCGAGTCCCGCGTGCTGGCCACGCACATGGGCCAGATCGTGATCGTCGTGCAGGCCGAGCGCACGCCGCAGAGCGCGGTGCAGCAGGCGGTCGCCGCGATCGAGCACTGCCCGCTGAAGATGCTGCTGCTCAACCAGGCCAGCAACAAGCGCAGCAGCGGCTACGGCTACGGGTACGGCTACGGCTATGGCTACGGTTATGGATACGGCAACGCGGACGGGCAGGGCCATGCGCCGGACGCTGCTCGGGATGTCGCGCCGGGTCCCGCCGGCACGGATCGGGCCTGACACGATGACGCGGGCCAACGACCTCCGCCGCCGGCCGCTGTCCGCGGTCCGTTGCGCCTGCCTCGCAACGCTGGGTCTGGCCGCCGCCGTGGCGCAGACGCCCGCGGCCGCGCAGGATTCGGGCACCGGCGCCGAAGGCTCGCGCAAGGGCATCGCCTTCACGCCGCGGGTCAGCGTCTCCGAGACCTGGACCGACAACCTGGCGCTGTCGCCCGACAACTCGCGCGATCGCGCGTTCATCACGACGGTCTCGCCCGGCCTGACGATCTCCAGCAGCAGCGGCGCGATCCGCGGCAACTTCGACTACACGCTCGACGGCATCGTCTACACGAAGAGCGACCGCGACGCGCGGCTCCAGAACCAGCTGAGCACCCGCCTCACCGCGGAACTGGTGCAGACGGCGCTGTTCGTCGACGTCACCGGCAACATCAGCCAGCAGGCGGTGTCGGCTTTCGGCCAGCAGTCGCCGGACGGCAAGCTGGACAGCCCCAACCGCACGGAGACCCGCACGCTGCAGGTCTCGCCATACTGGCGCGGCCGCCTCGGCAGCTTCGCGGGTTTCGAGCTGCGGGCGATGGGCCAGATGCGCGATTCCAGCGAGGGCGGCACCGGCGCGGCCAGCGGCAGCGGCAACAGCAAGGAAGGCTCGCTGTCGCTGAACCTGTTCGGTCCCGGCGGCCGCGAGATCAACTGGGGCCTGAGCGCGTCCACGTCGCGCATGCATTTCGAGCAGACCGGCATCGACTACCGCACCACCAGCGTGATCGGATCGCTGAACTGGGTGCCCGATGTCGACTGGGGCCTGGGCCTCACCGGCGGCCGGGAGCGCAGCGACTACTTCGGCCCCGAGACGACCTCGGTCTACGGCGCCAACCTGCGCTGGTCGCCGGGCCCGCGGACCAAGTTCTCCGGCGAGTGGCAGCACCACAGCTACGGCGACAGCCACAACCTGACTTTCGAACACCGCATGGCGCAGTTCTCGGTGCGGGCCAACAGCAGCCAGAGCGTCAGCACCGGCGAGACGCCGACGCAGGCGACCAACTACCAGCTGCTGGACCTGCAGTTCGGCAGCCTGGAGCCCGATCCGGTCAAGCGCGACGCCTTCGTGCGCGGACTGCTGGCTGCGTTGGGCCTGGATCCGAATTCGTTCAGCGGCACCGGCTTCCTGAGCAACACCGCGTCGCTGCAACGTCGCAGCGACCTGTCGCTGATCTGGACCGGTCCGCGCGTGACGATCACGCTCAGCGGGAACGACAACAACAGCCGCCGCCTCATCAACTCGCCGCTGGGCGTGGGCAGCGGCGACCTGGCACTGACCGACCGCGTGCGCCAGCGCGGCGCGATGGTGTCGGTGGGCTACCGGCTCACGCCGCTGGCCAACGCCAACGTGAGCTACTCGCGGCAGAACTCGCGCGGCGACGGCGGCGTGGGCGGCAACGACATGCGCACCTTGACGGCCAATGCCACCTACCGGCTGGGCCCGCGCACCGACGCGGCCTTCGGGCTGCGTCAGACCAAGTTCGACGACACCAGCCTGTTCGCCTCCAGCTATCAGGAAAACGCGATCTACGCATCGCTGACCCAGCGCTTTTAAGCAGTCACCGACATGTACGAGGCCTTCTACGGGCTGGCCAGCAAGCCGTTCCAGCTCAGTCCCGATCCCAGCTTCTACTTCGGCAGCAAGCAGCATCGCCGCGCCAAGGCCTACCTCGACTACGGGGTGCTGCGCAGCGACGGCTTCATCGTCATCACCGGCGAGATCGGCGCCGGCAAGACGACGCTGGTGCGCGGGCTGCTCGACAGCCTGAACCGCAGCAACGTCGTCATCGGCAACATCGTCACGACGCAGCTGGACGCCGAGGACACGCTGCGCCTGGTCGGCGCCGCCTTCGGCGTGCGGGTCAAGGACCTGCCCAAGAGCGAAGTGCTGATGGCGCTGGAAGCCTTCTTCGTCAGCGAGGCCAGCCGCGGCAAGCGCTGCCTGCTGATCGTCGACGAGGCGCAGAACCTCACCGCGCGCGCGGTCGAGGAGCTGCGCATGCTGTCCAACTTCCAGTTCGGCAACCAGTCGCTGGTGCAGACCTTCCTGGTCGGGCAGCCGGAGTTCCGCGCGATCCTGCAGCGGCCCGAGATGGAACAGTTCCGCCAGCGCATCGCGGCGAGCTGCCACATCGGCCCCCTCGACGAAGAGGACACGCAGCGCTACATCGAGCACCGGCTCAAGTGCGCCGGCGCCGCGGACAAGCCCGGCTTCGACGCCGACGCCTTCACCGCGCTGCACCGGGCCAGCCACGGCATCCCGCGCCGCATCAACACCCTGTGCGACCGGCTGCTGCTGCTGGGCTTCATGCACGAGAACCCGCACCTGACCGCGGCCGACGTCGAAGAGGTCGTGCAGGACCTGTCCGCCGAATCGGCGTCCGCGCCGGCGCCGGCGGTGCACGGATCCGAGATCAACGGCCACGCGTCCGAGGGCGACCTCGCGATCGACCTGGACCTGACGCGGCTGCGCTCGCGCATGGCGCAGGGCGGCGGGCTGAACGGTGAACTCGGGGCCCTGGCCGACGGACTCGCAGGGCTGAACCTGGACGGCCAGGACGCGCGCCTGCAGCGCATCGAGGACAGCCTGACGCGTCTGGAACGGATCAACCAGCAGACGCTGGCGCTGCTGCAGAAACTCGTGGGAGCGATGCGATGAACAAGATCCGCAATGCGATGAGCATCGACGTCGAGGACTATTTCCAGGTCTCCGCCTTTGCACCCTACATCGCCCGCGGCGACTGGGACGCGCGCGAGTGCCGCGTCGAGCGCAACATCGCGCGCATCCTGGATCTGCTCGATGCGAAGCAGGTCAAGGCGACCTTCTTCACGCTGGGCTGGATCGCGCAGCGCTACCCGCAGATCGTGCGCGAGATCGTCGCGCGCGGCCATGAACTGGCCAGCCACGGCTTCGGCCACGAGCGCGCCAGCGACCTCGACCGGGCCTCGTTCCTCAAGGACGTCGGCTACGCCAAGGCGTTGCTGGAGGACCTGGGCGGCGTCGAGGTCAAGGGTTACCGCGCGCCCAGCTTCTCGATCGGCAAGGACAACCTCTGGGCCTTCGACGTGCTCGCCGAGTGCGGCTACCGCTACAGCTCCAGCGTCTATCCGATTGAGCACGACCACTACGGCATGCCCGATTCACCGCGCTTCGCCTATGAGGTCCGCCCGGGCCTGATCGAGGTGCCGGTGACGACGCTGCGCTGGCGCGGCAAGAACTATCCGAGCAGCGGCGGCGGCTGGTTCCGGCTGCTGCCTTACGGCGTGTCGCGCTGGATGATCGAGCGCTTCAACCGCATCGAGGGCCGCAGCGCGGTCTTCTACTTCCATCCCTGGGAGATCGATCCGGAGCAGCCGCGCATTCCCGGCATCGACGCGAAGACGCGTTTCCGCCACTACGTCAACATCGGCCGCACCGAGTCGCGCATCGAGCAGCTGCTCGGCGACTTCGCCTGGGCGCGGATGGACGAGATCTTCCTCGCGCCGACAGGCGCCGAGCGGTTGGCGGCATGAGCCCGGCTCCGAAGGGCGCGGTCCAGGTCAAGCACCTCGCGCTGAAGGACTTGGACGGCGCGAAGCGCTGGGACGCGTTCGTGCAGGCCTGCCCGTCGGCCACCTTCTTCCACCTGGCCGCCTGGCAGCGGATCATCCGCAAGCAGTTCGGGCATGCCGGCTACTTCCTGTATGCCGAACGCGACGGCGTCATCGAGGGCGTGCTGCCGCTGGCCGAGAACAGGAGCCGGCTCTTCGGCCACGCGCTGGTGGGGCTGCCGTTCGCGGTCTACGGCGGTGTCGCCGCGACCAGCGACGATGCGGCCCGAGCGCTCGAGGACGAGGCGCAGGCGCTGGCGCGCCGCCTCGGCGTCGAGCACCTGGAGCTGCGCAACGTCGAGCGCCGTCACCTCGACTGGCCGCACCAGGACCTCTACGTGACCTTCCGCAAGGAGATCCTCGAGGACGAGGAGGCCAACATGCTGGCCATCCCGCGCAAGCAGCGCGCGATGGTCCGCAAGGGCATCAAGAACGAGCTGAAGGCCGAGATCGACAGCGACGTGTCGCGCTTCTTCGCGCTCTACGCGGACAACGTCCACCGCCACGGCACGCCCGCGATGCCCAAGCGCTACTTCCAGGCGCTGCTGGACGAATTCGGCGACGCCGCCGAGGTGCTGATCGTCAGCAGCCCGCAGGGCGAGCCGCTGTCCGGCGTGCTGAGCTTCTACTTCCGCGACGAGGTGCTGCCGTACTACGCCGGCGACGCGGTCGCCGCGCGCGACCTGGCCGCCAACGACTTCAAGTACTGGGAGCTGATGCGCCGCGCCTGCGGCCGCGGGCTCAAGGTCTTCGACTACGGCCGCAGCAAGCAGGACACGGGCAGCTATGCGTTCAAGAAGAACTGGGGCTTCGAGCCCACGCCGCTGAACTACGAGTACTGCCTCTACAAGCGTGAAGCCGTGCCGCAGAACAACCCGAGCAACGCGAAGTACCAGCTCATGATCAAGGCCTGGCGCAAGCTGCCGATCTCCGTCGCCAACTGGCTCGGTCCGCACATCGTGCGCAGCCTGGGCTGAGGACGACGCCATGGCCAACATCCTCTACCTGGTCCACCGCCTGCCGTATCCGCCCAACAAGGGCGACAAGCTGCGGTCGTACCACCTGCTCAAGCACCTGGGCGCGCATCACAAGGTCTGGCTGGGCACCTTCGTCGACGACGCCGAGGACTGGGCGCACCTGCCCGCGCTGCAGGCGCAATGCGAGGAGCTCTTCGCCGCCGACCTGAATCCGCTGCTGGCGCGCGTCGCGAGTCTGCGCGGCCTGGCGACCGGCGAGGCGCTCAGCCTGCCGTACTACCGCCACCGCGCGATGCGCGACTGGATCGCGAAGATCGCCAAGACGCAGCGCTTCGACGCGATCGTCGTGTTCTCGTCGACCATGGCGCAGTACGCCGAGCAGTTGCGCGCCGTGGCCGGCCCGGTGCCGATGCTGATCGACTTCGTCGACGTGGACTCGGCCAAGTGGACGGACTACGCCAAGGCCAACCGCTGGCCGATGTCGTGGCTGTACCGCCGCGAAGGCCGCGAGCTGCTGGCCTACGAGCGCCGCGTCGCGGAACAGGCGCGCTGCTCGTTCTTCGTCACCGAGGGCGAGAAGGCGCTGTTCCAGCGCCTGTCGTCCACCGGCGCGCCGGTCGAGGCGCTGGGCAACGGCGTCGACAGCGGCTTTTTCGCCCCGCTGCCGCAGCAGGCCAATCCCTTTGCCGAGGACGAGCTGCCGCTGGTCTTCACCGGTGCGATGGACTACTGGCCCAATGTCGACGCGGTGCAGTGGTTCACCGCCGAGGTGCTGCCGCAGCTGCGCCAGCGCTGGCCGACGCTGCGCTTCACCATCGTC
>NZ_DASVNZ010000323.1:0-5124 GCF_036486225.1 Roseateles sp.
CGTCGTCGCCCGCCGGCAGCAACCGGCCGCCGACCAGCTTCCAGCCGTAGTCGCGCAGCACCGGCGCATACAGCGGCTGGCCGAGCCGCTTGCTCAGCCACTGCATCAGGTGATCGGCCTGGTCGGCGCCGACTTCGACCGGGTGGCGCTTCTCGGGCTGGTAGACGGCGTGCGCGATGGCGGCGTCGCGGACGTACTCGGGGATGGAGGGGTCGCGGCCGGCGGCGCGCGAGGCTGCCGCGGCGGCGGCCATCTCGGCGGCTTCCTTCTTGCCGTACCACCACGCATGACCGCCCCAGCCGCCGGCGACGCCGGCACCCAGGCCGACGGCCAGCAGCAGCGCAGCGGCCCAGGCGCGCGGCCAGCGCGAGGCATTCGCGGCGGGCGGCCGCAGCGCGGCGGTCAGCGACGGGGGCACCGGCTCGTCCAGCCAGTCGCGATGCAAGGCCTGCAGCGACTCGCGCTGCTCGCGCCAGCCCAGCACCTGCTGAGCGGCGCGCGGATGGCTCAGCAGCCAGTCCGCGACCTGCGCGGCGCGTTCGGGCGTCAGTTGTCCGTCCACATAGGCGTGGAGCGTGGTGTCGTCGATCTCGATGTCTTCTGGCGTCATGGTGCGGCGCTCATTTCACCACCCGCAGCGGCGTGCGGCCCGGCGCGGCGCCGTCCATCGACAGCCGCAGCCGTTCGCGGGCGCGGGACAGCCGCGACATCACCGTGCCCACCGGCACGTCCAGCACGCGGGCGGCGTCCTGGTAGCTGAGTTCCTCGACGCAGACCAGCAGCAGGATCTCGCGCGAGGCGGCCGGCAGCGCGGCCAGCGCCCGTTCGAGATCGAGCCGCAAGGCGACGCGCTGCTGCGGCTCCTCGATCGCCGGCTGTGGCGCGTCGTCCTCGTCCAGCGAGTCGTGCAGCGCCTCGCGGGCGTCGCGCCGCTGGTTCAGGTAGAGCCGGTGCATCAGCGTCAGCAGCCAGTTGCGCAGGGCATCCTGGCGCGTCGGTCCCGGCTCCGCATGGAACAGCGCGCCCTTGCGGGCGGCGCGTTCCAGCGTGTCCTGCAACAGGTCGTCCGCCCGGGCATGGTCGCCGCACAGCAGCCGCGCATGGCGGCGCAGACGGGGAAGCAGCGGCAGCGCTTCGTCGAGGACCAGGGGCATGGGCGGACCGATCTGCGGGAGCTCAGCTTTTAAGGCTTGGCCGCATGCCAGACCTGATTGATGCCGTCGCCCGTCTTGTCGCCCGGCTTGGCGTCCTTGGCCCAGAAGTACAGCGGCTTGCCCTTGTAGGCCCACTGCTTGGCGCCGTCGTCGCGGGTGATGACGGACCAGTCGCCGGAGGCCTTGTCCTCGGCGCGGGCCATCAGCGGCGGCCAGTTGGTGGCGCAGCCGCCGTTGCACACGCTCTTGCCATTGCCGGCGGTGTCCTTGTCGAAGGTGTAGAGCGTCATGTCGTTGGGGCCGACCAGCGCGCCGTCCTTGGCGGTCGCGGGGGCCGTCTGCGCGGCGGCCAGGCCGGCGGCGGCCATCAGGATGGCGGCGGCGGTGAGCTTCAGGGTGATCTTCATGCAGGGTCTCCTGGTGGATGGGTACTGCAGAAACACGGCAGAGGGGCAGCTTATTCCAATCGCGAGACATTCCTTTGCAACCGCAGGTGCGACAGAGGCGCGCAACAGCGGGGGCAACCGTGGGATTTGCTCGATGACGATCCGGGTACTAGCCTGCGGGTTCCGACCTCGCTGCCAGGAGACCCCAGCATGACCGACCGCGCCCAGGCGCTTGCCGCCGAGCTGATCCGCAACTTCCATGAGGCCGAGCTGACCTCGTTCAAGCGCGAGCCGCTGTACGAATCGCGCTTCGCGCGCCTGGCGCGCGGGACCGCCGCGCGCAAGCTCGGCGCGTCCTACGACATCGTCGAGCCCGGCAAGACCACCTGCCCGTACCACTTGCACTACGCGCAGGAGGAGATGTTCATCGTCCTCGAAGGCACCGGCACGCTGCGCGTCGCCGGCGAGCGCCTGCCGATCAAGGCCGGCGACGTGATCTTCATCCCCGCCGGGCCCGAGTACCCGCATCACATCATCAACACCTCGGACGCACCGCTGAAGTACCTGTCCGTCAGCACGATGGAACAGCCGGAGATCTGCGTCTATCCGGACTCGAACAAGTTCATGGCCGAGCACGGTCCCGACAAGTCGACCCGCCCGTTCGAGGCCATCCGCAAGGTGGGCGAGGGCGACCTCGACTACTGGCAGGACGAGCCCTGAACGGCTCCGCGCGGCTCAGTACGTCCGTGAGCCCTTGAACTGCGCGTGCTGGCGCCGCTGCAGCGTCGTCTGCTTGCCCATCGCCTCGAAGGAGACGCGCGCATGCGCGTCCATGATCGCGATGCCCAGCGCGTCGGCCGCGTCCTTGCCCGGCTCGCCGGGCAGCTTCAGCAGCCGCGCCACCATCGCCTGCACCTGCGACTTCGCGGCGCCGCCGTGCCCGGTGATGGCCTTCTTCATCTGCACCGCGGTGTACTCCGACACGTGCAGGTCGCAGGACACCAGCGCCGTCAGCGCCGCGCCGCGCGCCTGGCCCAGCAGCAGCGTCGACTGCGGGTTCACGTTGACGAAGATGATCTCCACCGCCGCGCAGGTCGGCTGGTAGCGCGACACCACCTCGCGGATGCCGTCGTAGAGGATCTTCAGCCGGCCCGGCAGATCACCGGTCGGCAGCGCGTTGGTCTTGATCGTGCCGCTGGCGACATACGCCAGCCGCGGCCCGTCCGCGTCGATGACGCCGAAGCCGGTCGTCTGCAGGCCGGGGTCGATGCCGAGGATGCGCATGCCGTCGCCTCCTTCAGGTGCCGGCGCGGAAATACCACCGCACCGAATGGAAGAACACCGGCGCCGCGAAACACATCACCGCGATGCGGTCCAGCAACCCGACCGCGCCGGTGATCGCGCTGCGGTTGCCCCAGGCGTTGATGCCGGCGTCGCGCTTGAGCGCCTGCATCACGAACACGCCGAAGCTGCCGCAGCCCGCCGCGACGAACGCGGCGATCGCCGCCTGGCCGGCCTTGAACGGCGTGATCCAGTACAGCAGCGCGCCCGCCAGCGCCGCCGCGAAGGCGCCTATCCACCAGGCCTTCATCGTGAACGAGCGGCTGATGCGGCGCGCCACCGGCTTGGCGCGGAAGCGGCTGGTCGCCACCGCCTGCGCGACCTGTCCGCAGGCCACCACCGCCACCAGGAAGAACAGCAGGAAGGCGCCGCGTCCCTCGTACTTCGGGAACTCCAGCAGCAGCAGCGCCGGCGCGTGCGACAGGCCGTAGACGCAGACCATGATGCCCCACTGGATCTTCGAGTTGCGCTCGAGGAAACGTCCCGGATCATCCGCCAGCGCGCTGGCCACGGGGATCGCCAGGAAACCGTAGACCGGGATCAGCACCGAGAACAGGTCGAAGTGGCGCGTCCCCACCAGCACGTACTGCAGCGGCAGGATCACGAAGAAGGCCATGATCAGCCCGCGATGGTCGGCGCGGCGGGTGTGCAGCAGCGTGATGAACTCGCGGAAGGCCAGGAAGGAGAACACCGCGAACAGCAGCGTCGCGCCGACCGGCCCCGAGACCCACGCGGCCCAGAACAGGCAGGCGCCGACCCACACCATGTTGAGCTCGTGCCGGAAACGCGACCAGCGCGCCTGCCAGGCTTCCTGCTCGTCCTCGGGACGCTCGCGCAGCGACCACAGCACCGAGACGATGCTCACCAGCAGCAGCGCGCCGAACAGCACGACGAACAGGAAGGCGACCTGCTCGCCGCTGTTCAGGGATTTGAGCCACCTCATTCCTTCCACCCTCCCGGACGCAGCGCCATCACCGCGGCGCGTGCGCGTTCGAGGAAGGCGCGCTTGTCCTCGCCGGGCTCGATCCGGATCGGCGCGCCGAAGGTGACCGTGCACAGGATGGGCACCGGCACGACCTCGCCCTTGGGCATGACGCGCTGGACGTTGTCGATCCAGGTGGGGATGAGCTGCACGTCGGGGAACTGTTCGGACAGGTGGTAGAGACCGGCCTTGAAGGCCTGCGGCGTGCCCTTGCTGGAGCGCGTGCCCTCCGGGAAGATGACCAGGGAATCGCCGCCCTGCAGCGTGTCGACCAGCGGCTCGAGCGGATCCTCGTCGGGCGTGGCGCGGGTGCGGCTGACGTAGACCGCGTTGAACACGGCGGTCGTGATCCAGGTCTTGAGCGCGGAACTCGTCCAGTAGTCGCGCGCGGCGATCGGGCGGGTCCGCGCACGCAGTTCGCCGGGCAGCGAGGCCCAGATCAGCACCCAGTCGAAGTGGCTCTGATGGTTGGCGAAGTAGATGCGTTGTTCGGACGTCGGGGGACAGCCTTTCCAGTGTCCCTGCGCGCCGGTGATCAGGCGCGCCAGTGAGGACAGGAACAGGCCGGTGATTTCGGCAAGGACCATGGCGTGGATTATCCAGGACCCACGGTGATGGGTAGGACATCACGCAAACGAGTCACTCTGGCTTTCATTTTGGCGTTGATGAGCCATCGCGTTCGCAGGGGTGCTGACGAGAGACTGTCGTCATTCCTTTCCTCACCAATACCGACCACGATGAACACCCAGACCTCCGATCAAATCAAGGCGCGCACGGCCGCCGTGCCTGCCCGCCACCTCGATGCGCCGCCGCCCGGCAAGCGCGGGCCGCATGTTCTGCCTTCCGACGAAGACGTGGTCGCGACGGTGGTCGATGACGACAAGGGCGGCGCGTTGCCCCCGGCGGCGGAAGCTGCCACGACGTCCTCCGCATCACTGCCCGAGCTCAGCGTCGACGGCAACGACAGCGGCCCGGCGGCGGGCGCGGAGACGGCCGGCGCGAAGGCCGACGAACCGTCCTGCCGGCAGGTCTACAGCGACGGCAAGGAAGAAGACTGCAACCAGTCTGCCGTGTGGCCCTGGATGATCGCCGGCGCCGGCCTCCTGCTGGCCGGGGCGACAGGCGCGAGCGGCCGGAACAGCGACAGCCACGTCGGGACCGCCGCGGCACCGACGCCGGCACCGACTCCGCCGCCCGCGCCAGCCCCAGCGCCCGAACCGGCTCCTGCTCCCGGGCCTGCACCTGCACCTGCACCTGCACC
>NZ_DASVNZ010000019.1:0-27237 GCF_036486225.1 Roseateles sp.
CAGCAGCAGCCAGCGCGGCGCGCCCGCCTGCGGCACGAAACGCCGCAGCGCCAGCACGGCGCCATAGGCCAGCAGCGCGAAGAGCCCCAGCGCGACAGCGAAACCGCCCGTCGCCGCCAGGCCCAGGCGCCAGTCCGCCGACAGCGCCGTCAGCACCGCGGCAAAACCGATGACGCCGGCCAGCAGCACGGCGATCGAGCCGGCCTTCGGCCGACCCAGCTCGCGACGGATCACGCGCAGCGGCGGCACCGCCGCCAATTGCAGCACCGGCGGCAGACCGAAGCCCAGCAGCAGGCTCATGCCCATGCCCAGGCCCAGCAGCACCGGCCAGAGGCCGGGCGCCGGCAGGTTGACCTCGATCAGACCGGCCAGCATCGCGATGAACCCGTAATGCAGCAGGAAACCGAGCAGCACGCCGATCGCGCTGCCGACCAGGCCGACGGTGGCGAACTCCAGCGTGAACACCCAGGTCAACCGCCGCTGCGGCTGGCCGAGCACGCGCAGCATCGCGCAGTCGTCGAGGTGGCGGTTGGCGAACTCCCGCGCGGCGAGCGCGACGGCGATCGCCGCCAGCAGCGCGGCCAGCAGCGCGACGAGGTTCAGGAACTTGGTCGCTCGGTCCAGCGTCTGGCGCATCTCGGGGCGGCCGGTCTCGAGGGACTCCAGCCGCACGCCGCGCCAGTTGCCGTCCTTCAACTGCTGGCGGGTCTGCGTGTTGAACTGCTGCACCGAGGTCGGTTCACCGATCACGGCGAAGCGGTAGGTGATGCGGCTCGCGGGCTGGATCAGCCCGGTCGCGGCGATGTCGGCCTGCGCCAGCATCACGCGCGGCGCGAAGTTCATGAAACCGGCGCCGCGGTCGGGCTCGTTCGAGATCTCGCCGGCGATCTTCAGCGTCGCGTCGCCGAGCAGCAGCGGATCACCGACCTTCAGCCCGAGCGCGCTCAGCACGCCCGGATCGACCCACACGGTGCCCGCGGCCGGTGCGCCCACCTGACGGCCGTCCTTCAGTGATAGCGCGCCGCGCAGCGGATACCGCGGGCTGACCGACTTCACCGCCACCAGCCGGCTGCCGCCGCCCTGGTCCTCGTTGGCGCGCGCCATGCTGGGGAAGTTCAGCGTCTCGACGCTGCGCATGTTCAGACGTTCAGCAAGTTCCCGGACCGGCGCCGGCGTCGGTTGATCGCTGGCGACGACCGCGTCGCCGCCCAGCAGTTGCGCCGCGTCCCGGCGCAGGCCCTGGTCGAGCCGGTCCGACAGGAAGGCCACCGCGCACACGGCGGCGACGGCCAGCATCAGGGCCAGGATCAGCAGGTGGAGTTCACCAGCGCGGAAGTCGCGCCAGGTCTGCAGACCCATCTGCCGCCACAGCGATGGCGGTCGACGCCCGGTGGGAGCACCGGAAGCCGGTCGGCCAGCGGAGGTGTCGGGAGGAGTACCGGCGGGGGTGGCCGACGGAGAAGACGGGTGCGCGCTCATGCGCGGACTGTAGCGAACCGCATGCCCGCGCGCTGGCACGGGGGTGCGGGCATGCAATCGGCTTGAACAGTCCGTGCAACCGGTTTTGACGATGCGGGGCGCTCCCAGGCGTTCAATCGATTGCATGAACACCCACTTCCCTCCCCTGTTCGTCTCCCATGGCTCGCCCATGATTGCGCTGGAGCCCGGCGAGGCCGGTGCCTTCATGCAGCGTCTCGGCCGCACGCTGGACGCCGTCTGGGGCCGGCCGAAGGCCGTGCTGGCGATCTCCGCGCACACGACGGCGCGTGAGGCCGTCCTGCTGGGCACCGACCGCCATGAGGCGGTGTACGACTTCGGCGGATTCCCGCCGGCGCTCTACCAGTTGCGCTACGACGCCCCTGGCGACCGCGCGCTGACCGCGCAGATCGGCGAGACGCTCGCCCTGCCCGTCTTCGACCATGCCGGACTGGACCACGGGATCTGGACCTCGCTGCGATTCCTCTATCCCGACGCCGATGTGCCGGTCATCCCGCTCACGCTGACGGCGCACGCCTCACCGGCGCAACTGATCGAACTCGGAGAGAAGCTGCAGGCGCTGTCGCGCGAAGGCGTGCTCATCCTGGGCACCGGCAGCATCACGCACAACCTGCGGCTGCTGATGCGCGCAGCGTCGGACGACGCGCCGGAGATGGCCGAATCGGCCGCCTTCCGGACCTGGTTCGCGGAGCGTTCTGCGGCCCGGGATTGGGAAGCCCTGGCGGCCTACCGCACGCAGGCGCCAAGCGCCGCGTTGATGCATCCGACGGACGAGCACCTGCTGCCCTGGTACGTCGCCGCGGGTGCCGGCGGGCGCGACGATGCGCCGATCCGCATCCACGACGGCGTCACCTTCGGGGCGCTGGGGATGGATGCCTACGCGTTCGGCCCGCAGGCGCAGCGCCTGTCCCAGGCGCTGGCGGGTTGAACGGGCCGGGGCCGTCAGGGCCCCGGCGGCATCGCGACCGTGGGAACGGTCGGGACGGTCAGCGCGTTCAGATGAAGATCGCGGCCAGGATGCCGAGGATCAACGCCCACTTGACGACGTAGTAGCCGGTGCGGGACTTCGCCTTGAAAGCCTTGAAGAACAGGCGCACCTTGTAGGCGTGATAGAAGAACTTGTTGAGGCCGCCGATGGGCTCGCTCTCCAGGTTCTGCGTGGCGGCCGAGGTCATCACCAGCTTGCCGAAGGCGCGGTTCAGCCAGCGGATCGGCGCGAAGTGCACCGGACGCTCCACGTCGCAGAACAGGATCACGCGCTGATGCGTCGTGGTGTTCTCGGCGTAGTGGATGAAGGTCTCGTCGAACATCACGTCCTCGCCGTCCTTCCAGTGGTACTTCTCGCCGTCGACGTCGATGTAGCAGCCGGGGTCGTTGGGCGTCGTCAGGCCGAGGTGATAACGCAGCGAGCCCGCGTACGGGTCGCGGTGGCGCACCAGCTTCGCGCCCGGCGGCAGCGACGCGAACATCGCCGCCTTGACGCCGGGGATCTGCTTGAGCAGCTCGACGGTCTTCGGGCACAGCGCGTTCGCCGAGGCCATGTCCCGGTCGTACCACTTCAGGTAGAAGCGCTTCCAGCCGGTGCGGAAGAACGAGTTGAAGCCGATGTCGTTGTAGCCGGACGCGGCCTTGATGTAGCCCTCGTCGTTGAGCTTGAGGGCTTCCTCGCGGATCACCTGCCAGTTGTCGCGCAGCAGGCCGAGCTCGGGGAACGCCGAGGTCTTCAGGTAAGGCGTCGCCGGCGCGCGCGAGAACAGGTACATGATCGCGTTGACCGGCGAGATCAGCACGGTGAAGTCGGTCAGCGCGCGGGCCAGCTTGAAGCGGACACGGCCGCGGAAGTGCGCGTACAGCGCCGAGGCGATGAAGATCGCCAGCACCCAGTAGCGCGTGGGCGGCAGCCAATCGGCCATGTGCGGAACTCCTGCAAGAGAAGCCCGGGATTATCGACGATCGAACGCGAGTGACACCGCCCAGAACATCAAACCCCCGAACGCCAGGGCGACGCCCACCCAGCCGGTGGACGTCCAGCCATGGCCGGCGGCGATGGCCAGCCCGCCCAGCCAGGGGCCGAGCGCGTTCGCCGCGTTGAAGGCCGAGTGGTTCAGGGCGGCGGCGAGCGTCTGCGCCTCGCCGGCGACGTCCATCAGCCGGGTCTGCAGCACGGCGCCCAGCCCGCCGCCGCAGCCGATCAGGAAGACCACCGGCAGCAGCGTCCACAGGCTGCCCGCGGCGAACGGGTACAGCGCCAGCGACGCGGCACTCCACAGCAGCAGCCCGCCGATGGTGGGCATCAGCGCGCGGTCGGCGGCCCAGGCCGAGACCAGCGTCCCCGCCGTCATGCCCATGCCGAACACGCTCAGCACGACCGGCAGCATGCCGGGGCCGGTGCGGGTGACCTCGAGCAGCGTGGAGCCGAGGTAGGTGTAGACGGCGAACATGCCGCCGAAGCCGATGGTCGCGATGCCGAGCGTCAGCCAGACCTGGCGGCGGCCGAGCGCGCCGAGCTCGCGCATGGCGCTGGCGCCCGGCTGGACGCAGTCGCGCGGCGCATGCATCGCGACCAGTGCGGCCGTCAGCAGCGCCAGCAGCGTCACCACGCCGAAGCCCCAGCGCCAGCCGGCCCACTGCCCCAACGAGTTGGCCAGCGGCACGCCGATGATGGTGGCGACCGTGAGGCCCAGCATCATGAGACTGACGGCCTGGGCGCGCCTGGCCGGCGCTACCAGCGAGGCGGCGACCAGCGCGCCCACGCCGAAGTACGCGCCGTGCGGCAGGCCGCTGAGGAAGCGGAACAGCAGCATCGCGTGATAGCTGGGCGCGAGCGCGCTCAGGCCGTTGCCGACGGCGAAGGCCAGCATCAGCAGGATCAGCAGCGTGCGCCTCGGCACCTTGGCGCCGAGCACGGCCAGCAAGGGCGCGCCGACGACCACGCCCAGCGCGTAGGCGCTGATCACGTGACCGGCGGTCGGCGCGTCGATGCCGAGATCGGGCGCGAAGAACGGGACCAGGCTCATTGCCGCGAACTCGGTCGTGCCGATCGCGAAACCGCCGATGGACAAAGCGAGCAGCGCCCACCCGGTGTGCGTGGCGGGGGTCGGGTCGTCGGAGAGCTGGGGGGAGGCGATCGGCGAAGCGGCGGACATGTCGGACAGCTGAAAG
This sequence comes from Roseateles sp., assembly GCF_036486225.1. Classification (GTDB taxonomy): domain Bacteria; phylum Pseudomonadota; class Gammaproteobacteria; order Burkholderiales; family Burkholderiaceae_C; genus Roseateles. The sequence continues at coordinate 4,660 of NZ_DASVNZ010000019.1, forward strand.
GGAACGCTCAGGGCGCGTTCAGGAAACGTTCAGCATTGCAACACGGATCGGGTCGCCCCACCGAGGGCGGGGACTGGAGAGCGCCCTGGGGAAAGGGCGCGGACGGCGGTACGGCGCCGACGTCGGCGGCCTTTGTCGAAGGCCTGCATCTGGAGCGGGCGAAGGGAGTCGAACCCTCGTCATTGGCTTGGGAAGCCAAGGTAATAGCCGTTATACGACGCCCGCGGAGGAGGCGGATTATGACCCAAGCCCGCCCCTGCCCAAGAGGCGCGGATCAGCGACCGCGCTGGCCGATCAGTTGGGCCAGCAGACGCTGGAGTTCTGCCTCGGCGAGCGGGTTCAGGCCCAGGAAGCGGCAGCCGATGTGGACCTGCTCGCCGGCCAGGAAGGAGCGGAAGCTGCGCCGGATGCGCACTTCGAGGTCGGCCACCAGCACGAGCTGATCACCGACCATCACCCGCGCCTGCGGGACCTTCTGGCCGAGGAACAGGCCGCGGCCCTCTTCCACCGAGCCGCGCAGCCCGAGGCCGCCCAGGGACACGTCGTCCACGTTCAGGCTGCGGGCGCGGCCCAGCAGCATGAACTCGACGCGCACCGCCGGACCGAGCGGCACGTCGCGGCGCGGCGTGGTACGCCGCTCGTCGCCATCGGCGTCCTCGGTGTCTTCGGTGGCAGGCGCCGCCGCGTCGATGACATCGGCATCGGCGATGACCGCAGCTTCCGCGGGAGCGGCTGCTGGCGCTGCTTCAGCCGCGGGCGGCTTCGGTCGGAGTCGTAGGCGGAACATGGAAAGGTCGCAAAGCTCGGGCTCCCGGGTTGTATGCGCTCCGGGTGAACGCCTTCATGTCTGGCCCACCACGAAGCGTGATGGATTTCACGCCCTCGAACATCTACTTACAGAGCCTCGGGCGCCGTCGTTCGCGCGGCGGTTGCCGTCTCAATCCCAGGCCGGTGCGAAGTCCGGATTGGCCAGCCGCTCGCCGCGATCGAGCGTGGCGAAACGCGCGATGTCCTCGTCGCTGAGACGCAGCGCCGTGGCCGTCAGGTTGGCGGCCTGGTTCGACGGCTTGGTCGACGACGGGATCACCGTGAAGCCTTGCTGCAACAGCCAAGCCAGCGCGACCTGGGCCGGCGTCGTGCCGTGCCGGGCGGCGATGTCCAGCAGCACGGGCTCGGTCATGACCTTCCCGTAGGCCAGCGGCATGTAGGCGGTCAGGTGCAGGCCTTGCGCCTTCGAGAAGTCGACGACGCGGCGGTTCTGCAGGAACGGGTGGATCTCCACCTGGTTGGTCGCGAGCGCGCCGACGCCCACGATCCCGATCGCCTCACGCATCTGCGCGACGGTGAAGTTGGACAGACCGATCGCCCGTGTCAGACCGAGGCGCTTCGCCTCCATCAGCGCATCCAGCGTCTCTTTCAGCGGCACGGCATCGCCGGGCGACGGCCAGTGGATCAGCGTCAGGTCGACCACGTCCGTGCGCAGCTTCGCGAGGCTTTCGCGCAGGCTGGGAATCAGGCGCTCGCCGGACAACTGCTCGGTCCAGATCTTCGTGGTGACGAACAGCTCGTCGCGCGGCACCGTGCTTTCGGCGATCGCCTGGCCGACCTCGGCTTCGTTGCCGTAGATCTGGGCCGTGTCGATGTGGCGGTAGCCGAGCGACAGGCCGCTCTTGACGGCATCGATGACGGTCTGGCCCTTCAGTCGGAAGGTGCCCAGGCCCAGCGGAGGCATCGGAAGGGAAGCGGCTTGGGAAGCGGGGATGCTCATGAGGAACTCCAGGAAGTGGTGGGATGGACGCCCGGATGTTTTGCGTCCGTGTGCGGTCAATGGCCGACGGCGATCGGGGCGGCGCCGGCGGCGCGCGCCGGCAACGGGAAGCGGCGGTCGAGGCGTCCCGCCAGCACGGTGAGCGCGAAGGCGCCGAGCACGACGATGGCGCCGATCCACGGCGTGTGGATCAACCCCAGGTGTTCGACGATCAGTCCGCCGCCCCAGGCGCCACCCGCGATGCCGAGGTTGAACGCGGCGATGTTCAGGCCCGACGCGACGTCGACGGCCCGGGGCGCGTGGGCCTCGGCCTGCTGGACCACGTAGACCTGCAGACCCGGCACATTGCCGAAGGCGAAGGCGCCCCAGGCGAGGACCGTCAGCACGGCGGCGATCGGCGACTGCGCGGTGATGCTCAGCACGAACAGCACGGCGGCGAGTCCCAGGAAGATCAGCTTGAGCGCACCGATCGGACCGCGCTTGTCCGCCAGCTTGCCGCCCCAGACGTTGCCGACCGCGACCGAGATGCCGTACACGAGCAGCACCAGGCTGACGCCGTTGGCGGAGATGCCGCTGATCTGCTGGAGGATGGGCGCGAGGTAGGTGAAGGCGATGAAGGAGCCGCCGTAACCGACGGCCGTCATCGCGTAGACCAGCAGCAGACGCGGCTGGCGCAGCGGCTCGAACTGGTGGAGCAGGCTGGCCGGCGCGGGCTGGGCGAGCTTGCGCGGCACGAAGATCAGGCTGGCGACGAAGGCGATCAGCCCCAGCGCCGCGACGGCGAGGAAGGTCGCGCGCCAGCCGAAGTGCTGGCCGACGAAGGTGCCCAGCGGCACGCCGGTGACCAGTGCGACGGTGAGGCCCGAGAACATCGTCGCGATGGCGCTGGCGGCCTTCTCACGGGGGACGAGGCTGGTGGCGATCGTCGAGCCGATCGAGAAGAACACGCCGTGCGCGAGGCCGGTGAGCACGCGCGCCACGACGAGCGCGCCGTAGCCGGGCGCGAGCCATGCGAGCAGGTTGCCCGCGGTGAACAGCAGCATCAGCGCGAGCAGCAGCTGCTTGCGCGGCCAGCGGCCGGAGAGTGCGGTGAGGACGGGGGCGCCGATGGCGACGCCCAGCGCGTACAGCGAGACCAGCAGGCCCGCGGACGGCAGGCTGACGCCGAGGTCGGCGGCCATGGTCGGGATCAGGCCCACGATGACGAATTCCGTGGTCCCGATGGCGAAGGCGCTGACGGTCAGCGCCCACAAGGCGATCGGCATGATGAGGCTCCTGCAAGACGGAGAAATTGGGGAACGGTCGTCAGTGTTCCCGCTTGTGGTTTGCAGAAAAAGCCTCGATTGACCAAAATATTCTTGCCTCAAACGCAAGTAACGCAAGAAGCGCCATGAAAAGCTCCCTCGATGAACTCGCCGTCCTCGCCGCCATCGTCGACGCGGGATCGATCAGCGCGGCGGCGGAGCATCTCGGGCAGACGGTCTCGGCGGTCAGCCGCTCGTTGAGCCGCCTGGAGCAGAAACTGGGCACGACGCTGATGCGGCGCTCCACCAGACGCCTTGAGCTCACCGAGGAGGGTCAGTTCTTCCTCGCCCGGGCCCGCAGCGTGCTCGCCGCGGTCGAGGACGCCGAGGAGCAACTGGCGCTGCGCCGCGACCAGCCCGCCGGGCGGCTGCGCGTGAATGCGGCCTCGCCGTTCATGCTCCACGTGCTGGTGCCGCTGATCGGCGGATTCCGCGAACGCTATCCGCAGATCGAGCTCGAACTCAACAGCAGCGACCAGATCATCGACCTGCTGGAGCAACGCACCGACGTCGCGCTGCGCATCGGCACATTGGCCGATTCCTCGTTGCATGCGCGGCCGCTCGGCAGCTTCCGGCTGCGGATGCTCGCCAGTCCCGCCTACCTCGCCGCGCACGGGCGTCCGACCAAGGTCGAATCGCTGGCGAATCATTCGCTGCTGGGATTCACTGCGCCGGAAAGCCTCAACACCTGGCCCTTGCGCTGGTCCGGCGGCGAGGGGTATCCGATCAAGGCCGCGGTGAGCGCGTCCTCCGGCGAGACGCTGCGCCAGCTGGCGCTGGCCGGCCAGGGCATCGTCGCGTTGTCCGACTTCATGACCGCGCGGGACCGCGCCGACGGCACGCTGGTGCAGGTCCTCGCGACGCACACCGTCGACACGCGCCAGCCGGTGCACGCGGTCTACTACCGCAACACCGCGCTGGCTTCGCGCATCACCTGCTTCCTCGACTACCTCGCCGCCGAGATGGTGACGCTCGCGGCCTGAGCCGTCCGGGCCGCACGCCGGCGGCCGAGTGGCGTCACGTAGCGATCACTTGTTCACGTCGCCCACGCACAGGTACTTCGTCTCGACGTACTCGTCGATGCCCTGGTGGCCGCCCTCGCGGCCCAGGCCCGACTGCTTGACGCCGCCGAACGGCACCTCGGCCGTCGAGATGAGGCCCGTGTTGATGCCGACCATGCCGTACTCCAGCCCCTCGGACACGCGCGTGATGCGGCCGATGTCGCGGGCGTAGAAGTAGCTCGCCAGGCCGAACTCGGTGGCGTTGGCCAGCGCGACGCCCTCGGCCTCGGTGCCGAAGCGGAACACCGGCGCCACCGGGCCGAAGGTCTCCTCGCGCGCGCACAGCATGTCGGCGGTCGCCTCCGACAGCACCGTCGGCTGGAAGAAGCGGTCATGCAGCCGCGCGCCGCCGACCAGCACCTTCGCGCCCTTCTCCACCGCGTCGGCGACGTGGCGCTCGACCTTCTCGATCGCCGCGTCCTCGATCAGCGGTCCCTGCGTCACGCCGGGCTCGAAACCGTTGCCGACCTTCAGCGCGCCGACCTTCTCCGCCAGCTTCGCCACGAACGCGTCGTACACGCCCGCCTGCACGTAGAGACGGTTCGCGCACACGCAGGTCTGGCCGGCGTTGCGGTACTTGCTGGCAATCGCGCCCTCGACGGCGCTGTCGATGTCGGCATCGTCGAAGACCAGGAACGGCGCGTTGCCGCCCAGTTCCAGCGAGAGCTTCTTGATCGTGGGCGCGCACTGCGCCATCAGGATCCGGCCGACCTCCGTCGAGCCGGTGAACGACAGATGCCGCACCACGTCGCTCTCGCACAGGACCTTGCCGATGGCGATCGACTGCTCGCCGTCGCCGGTGATCACGTTCAGCACGCCGGCCGGCATGCCGGCGCGCTGTGCCAGTTCCGCCGCGGCCAGCGCGGTCAGCGGCGTCTGCTCCGCCGGCTTGATCACGACCGGGCATCCGGCCGCCAGGGCCGGCGCGACCTTGCGCGTGATCATCGCCAGCGGGAAGTTCCACGGCGTGATGGCCGCGCACACGCCCACCGGCTGCTTGATGACCATGTAGCGCTTGGTCGCGTCCGTCGTCGGCACGATCTCGCCACGCACGCGCTTGGATTCCTCGGCGAACCACTCGACGAAGCTCGCGCCGTAGGCGATCTCGCCGCGCGCCTCCGCCAGCGGCTTGCCCTGCTCCGCCGTCAGGATGCGCGCCAGGTCGTCCGCATGCTGGGTCAGCAGGTGGAACCAGCGCATCAGGATAGCCGCGCGCTCCTTGGCCGTCTTCGCCCGCCACGCCGGCCAGGCGGCGTTCGCGGCCGTCACGGCCGCATCGGCCTCGGACGCGCTCAGGTTCGCCACGTGCGTCAGCGGCACGCCGGTCGCCGGGTCGGTCACGTCGAAGCGGCTCGCGCCGCCCACCCATTCGCCGTTGATCAGCGCGTCGGTCTTGAGCAGGCTCGGATCCTTGAGCTGCGCCAGCGGGGAGGTCTTGGGGTCCATCGTCGCCATGTCGTTTCTCCGGGGAAGGCCGGCATCCTAGCGGCGGCACCGTGACCGCCATGTCAACACCGTGTCAACGGGCACGGCTCCTATAATCGAAAGCTTCGCGAAATCGGGCGCCGACCCCGCCATTCCATCAGCCACAGCGGACGGAAAGACGGATGGAAGAGCGGCAATCCGCGCACCCGCGAAGATACAAACTGAATCCATCAACCGGTTCAACCCCCTGATTCATGTCGCAGCCCCGGCTGCGCCACCTCCGACCCGCCAGGCCCATCAAGCAAAGGACAGGCATGAAAGCCGCAGAGATCCGTCACACCTTCCTGAAGTTCTTCGAGTCCAAGGGCCACCAGATCGTCGCGTCCAGCCCGGTCGTGCCCGGCGACGATCCGACGCTGCTGTTCACGAACGCGGGCATGAACCAGTTCAAGGATGTGTTCCTGGGCTTCGACAAGCGCGCCTACTCGCGCGCGACCACGGCGCAGAAGTGCATCCGCGCCGGCGGCAAGCACAACGACCTGGACAACGTCGGCTACACGGCGCGCCACCATACCTTCTTCGAGATGCTGGGCAACTTCAGCTTCGGCGACTATTTCAAGAAGGACGCCATCGGCTTCGCCTGGGAACTGCTGACCGAGCACTTCAAGCTGCCGGCCGAGAAGCTGTGGGTGACCGTCTACTCCGAGGACGACGAGGCCTACGAGATCTGGAACAAGCAGGTCGGCGTGCCCGCCGAGCGCATCGTGCGCATCGGCGACAACAAGGGCGGCCGCTACATGTCCGACAACTTCTGGATGATGGGCGACACGGGCCCCTGCGGCCCCTGCACCGAGATCTTCTACGACCACGGTCCGGACGTGGCCGGCGGCCCTCCGGGTTCGGCCAACGAGGACGGCGACCGCTACATCGAGATCTGGAACAACGTCTTCATGCAGTTCAACCGGACTGAAGACGGCGTGATGCACCCGCTGCCCAAGCCCAGCGTGGACACCGGCATGGGCCTGGAGCGTCTGGCGGCCGTGCTGCAGCACGTGCACTCGAACTACGAGATCGACCTCTTCGTGAACCTGCTGGCCGCGGCCAAGCAGAGCGTGGACGCGGCCACGCCGAGCATCGTCGTTGGCGGCGGCGACTGCGACCGGGAATCGCCGTCGCTGAAGGTCATCGCTGACCACATCCGCGCCTGCTCGTTCACCGTCGTCGACGGCGTGATCCCGGGCAACGCCGGCCGCGGCTACGTGCTGCGCCGCATCGCCCGCCGCGCGATCCGCCACGGCTACAAGCTGGGCGCGCGCACCCCGTTCTTCCACAAGCTCGTGGCCGCGCTGGCCAAAGAGATGGGCGAAGCCTATCCCGAGCTGCGCCGCGACGAGGCCCGCGTCACCGAAGTGCTGAAGCAGGAAGAGGAACGCTTCTTCAAGACCATCGCCACCGGCATGGAACTGCTGGAATCGGCCCTGGCCGGCGGCGCGACGCAGATCGACGGCGACACCGCCTTCAAGCTGCACGACACCTACGGCTTCCCGGTCGACCTGACCGCCGACGTCTGCCGCGAGCGCGGCGTGACCGTCGACGAAGCGGGCTTCAACCGCCTGATGCATGAGCAGCGCACCCGCCAGCAGGACGACAAGTTCAAGCGCACGCAAGGTCTGTCGTACGAAGGGCAGCCGACGACCTTCCATGGTTACGAACACCTGGTGCGGGAAGACGCCAAGGTCGTCGCGCTGTACGTCGATGGCACGTCGGTCCAGAGCGCCGGCGCGGGCGACGATGTCGTCGTGGTGCTTGATCACACCCCGTTCTATGCGGAGAGCGGCGGCCAGGTCGGCGACACCGGCGACCTGCGCAATGCCACGACGCGTGTCGTGATCGAGAACACCCTCAAGATCCAGGCGGATGTCTACGGTCACCACGGTCAGGTGGTCGAGGGCTCGATCCAGGTCGGCGACGTCTTCGCCGCCAAGGTCGACGCCGAGCGCCGCGCGAAGACGGTCCGCAATCACAGCGCGACCCATCTGATGCACAAGGCGCTGCGCGAGGTGCTGGGCGCGCATGTCCAGCAGAAGGGCTCACTGGTCGATGCCGACCGGACCCGCTTCGACTTCGCGCACACCGGCCCGCTGACGGCCGAGGAGATCCGCAAGGTCGAAGACCTCGTGAACGCCGAGATCCTGGCGAACGCAGCGGCCAACGCCGCCGTGATGCCCATCGACGATGCGCAGAAGTCGGGCGCGATGATGCTGTTCGGCGAAAAGTACGGCGACGAGGTGCGCGTGCTGACCATCGGTTCCAGCAAGGAACTCTGCGGCGGCACGCACGTGGACCGGACCGGCGACATCGGCGTGTTCAAGATCGTCTCGGAAGGCGGCACCCAGGCCGGCGTGCGCCGCGTCGAGGCCGTCACGGGCAGCAACGCGCTGGCCTACCTGCAATCGCTGGAAGACACGGTCGACAATGTCGCCGGCACGCTGAAGACGACGCCGTCGGAAGTGCCGGCGCGCCTGGGTGCCCTGCTGGATCACGTCAAGCAGCTCGAGAAGGAACTCGAAAAGCTCAAGGGCAAGCTGGCGTCCGCGCAGGGCGACGAACTGCTGTCGCAGGCCGTCGACGTCAAGGGACTGAAGGTGCTGGCGGCGACCCTGGTCGGCGCCGACGCCAAGACGCTGCGCGAGACGATGGACAAGCTCAAGGACAAGCTCAAGACCGCCGCGATCGTGCTGGCCGCCGTCGATGGCGACAAGGTCCAGCTGGCCGCGGGCGTCACTGCCGACAGCATTGGCAAGGTGAAGGCCGGCGAGCTGGTCAACTTCGTCGCACAGCAGGTCGGCGGCAAGGGCGGCGGCAAGCCGGACCTGGCGATGGCCGGCGGCACCGACGCCAAGGCCCTGCCCGCCGCGCTGGCGAGCGTGCAGGCCTGGGTCGGCGAACGCGTCTGACACAAACCTCGAACAGACTCCGGGACACGGGCAGCCATACGGGTAGCCATACGGGCGGCGATCGAACCGCCGGCCCCGGAGTTCCGACGAACAACCTCTTCAAGGGCCCCGGTCGGGCCCTTGTCGTTTCAAGCCACTGGAGCAACCATGACTGACACCCCGATGGACGACGACTTCGGCGACGCGATCGACGTCGACAACGCGCAGCGCCTCGGCGAGCTGCTGGCCGTGCTGGCCGGACAGGCCGATCCGGATGCCCCCGCGATCACGCTGGACACGATGGACGGCTACCTGACCGCCCTGCGCGTCGGCCCGTCCGACGCGGCACCGATCCAGGCGATGGACGCGCTGTTCGGCGAGGACTGGCCCGCCGGCCTCGACGAACAGGACCTGACCGACGCGTTCATGGAAGCGCTGCATGTGCGCTGGAACGAGATCGGCGACAGCCTCGACCCGCAACCGCTGCTCGAAGCGCCGGAGCAGATGCACCTGACGCCGCTGATCTCCGAGTTCGACGAGGAGACCAAGGCCGAACTGGTCGCGCAAGGCTCGATCACCGCGGAACTGCTGGAACGCATGCCCGCGCCCGGCGCGATGTGGGCGCAGGGTTTCCTGCAGGCGGTCGACGATTCGAACGCATGGACGCTGCCTGCCGGCGACGGCGCGGACGATCTGCAGGCGATGCTGGAAGCGATCGAGGCCGTCACGCTGGCCGAGGACTCGACGCCGCGCGCCGAGTACGTGCAGCGCGCCTACGAAGAGCCGGACGGCATCGACCAGAACGCGCTGATCGACGACATGCTGTTCACCGTGCAGGACCTGCGCCTGTTCTGGATGCAGCAGCGCGTGCTGAAGGAAGCAATCTCCGGACTGACCTCGACCCCGGACTCGACGCACTGATCCTCGGACCACGACGATCGACGGCGGACTCGAACCGCCGTTCACGGACGCCGGCCTTGTGCCGGCGTTTCTCGTTCCAGGTTCCTCATTCCAGCCGTCGACGACGGCGCGTCGCACGGCTCAGAGCCGGCCCTTGCAGTTCGGTGCGCCGCAACGGCAACGCAGGCGCCCTTCGTGGTGGCTCTCACCATAGTCGGCGCAGATCTCCTCGCCCGGATCGATGTCGCGGATCGCGTAGAACTCCGCCCGGCCCTGCCGGATGCGCAGCACCGCGTTGGGCGCGCAGCTGTGGTTCACGTGACGCAGCGCGCAATCGGACTTCGTCGCATCGATGGCCGTCTTGTCGGTCACCTCGACCACGTGGATCCGGCGCCGCCCCTCGATGCGCCGACGGGCCTCGCGCACCGGCACGATCTCGCCGCGCATCTCGCCGATCTTGCGGCGCGCCGGAATCGACTCGGCAGCGAACACCCCGAGCCCGTCGATCGGGCTCTTGTCCACGGCCAGCGCGAAACGCTCGGCGGGCTGCGGCTCGCCCTTCGGGCGCGAGTGCGGTTCAGCGGCGGGAGCCGGCGTGACGACGGCAGCGACAGAACTCAGTCGAGGCATGAAGGCGGCGCGCGGCAGCGGCCGCGACGAAATGGCGAAACCCCCATTGTCGCGCCCTTGCCACTGGTATCGCGGACGGCGCGCTTGACGCGTCCATCGCGTCACCAAGATACTGGTTCGCATGTCCTTCGCGTTCCGCACCCTCGGCCTAGTCCAGATGTCCTGCTGCATGCATTCGCAGCAGGCGCACCTGTGCGCACGCAACGAGGGACGGCGTCGAACGCGGCAGACGCCCCCCGGATCCCGGACCCCACGGTCCTGAAGCGATCCACCGAACTCCCCCCGACAAGGCCCGCGCACCCCGCGGGCCTTGTTCATTTCCGCCCTCGGTCCTTCCATCCCACCAGGAGAACCCCGATGCAGACTGCGACGAACCCGCCCCGTTCCCCCGACGACCGAGCCCCAGGCCGCGGCCACCGCGCCGTGCGCATCGCCGAGGGCCTGACGCTGCGTCGCCCGCGCCCCGAGGACGCTCGCGCGCATGCCGAGTTGCTCGGACATCCCGGCGTGCAACCGTCGCTGCTGCAGGTCCCGTTCACCTCCGAGCTGCTCTGGCAGGAGCGCTTCTCGAAAGTGCCGGACACCAACAGCGGCGAACTGCAGCTGCTCGCGTTCGACGGCGAGCGCCTGCTCGGGTCTGCCGGACTGCATGCGGTGGGCCCGCAGGTGCGGCGCCGGCACGCGATGGCCCTGGGCATCGGCGTGCATCCGGACGCGCACGGACGCGGCGTCGGCTCGGCACTGATGGACGCGCTCATGCGGCAGGCGGACGACTGGCTCGGCGTGCTGCGGATTGAGCTCACCGTGTTCGCCGACAACGCGCGCGCGATCCGGCTCTACGAGCGCTTCGGCTTCGAGCACGAAGGTCGCCTGCGCGGCTACGCGCTGCGTGACGGACGCTACGTCGACGCCTTGACGATGGCGCGACTGCATCCGCAGCCGCCCGTGATCGGACGGGCTGCGGCGTGAGCCACGTGTGTGGATCGCCGGTCAGTCGACGGTCAGCGCCGGCGCCTGCGCTTCGACCACGCCGTTGACCAGGCGCCACAGGTCGTCGCCGTCGAGCAGCGTGAGCATCTGCGGTCCATGCCCCTTGAGCAGGTGCACCTGGGCCTGCGCGGCCCAGCCTGGGCGTGTCGGGCTGGGCTGCAGCTGCTCGGCACCGGCGACGAAGACCTGCCCCAGCTGCTGCACCGCCAGCACCAGGCGCTGGCCTGCGCCGGTCTGGCAGACCATCAGCGCCGCTTCTTCGCCGCAGGGACGGTGGAACAGCAGTTGTCCGAGATCCAGCACCGGCAACATGCGGCCTTCGAAGCCCAGCATGCCGCGCACCGCCGCCGGGGCCGTGGGCCAGGCGGTGATGCGCTGACGCTCCAGCGCCGCGACCACCTGCATCGCGGGCAATCCCAGCCACTGGTGATCGACGAGGAAACTGGCCACGTCCACGGTCTTGGCGCCCGCCGGCGGCATAGGCGTGAACGCCGCGGACGGCGCGCCCGCGCCGGCCGACTCGCCGGCCGCCAGGCGCTCGCCCAACGGCAGCACGACAAGCGCGGCCAGATCGGTTGCATCGGCCGGCGTGAGGCGGCGGTACTCCCGGTAGCCGCCCGACATGGCCAGCCCATAGGCATGGACGCGGCCATCGAATTCGAGCTCACCGGTCACGTGCTGGTCCGCCGGCAACGTCGGCAGCGCGGGCAACGGCATCGGCAGGCGATCGCCCGGCGACCAGCGCGCATCGCTGCTGGCCACGACCTCGCCCGCGCGCGTCACGAGCAACGCGGCCGCGCCGGCATGATCCGGCAAGGCCGCACGCAACATCGCGCGGAACTGCGGCGCGCCGTCGAACACGATCGCGATGCCGCCGGCCATCGCCGCGCCGTCCGGATGCGGCACGCCGGCCGCGTAGACGAGACAGGGCGCATGCCCGTCCTCGCCGTAGAGTCCACACGGCGCATGCGACGACACCACGTACTGGCTGGCGTCGCGCAGTCCGAGCGCGCTGGAGACCCAGTCTCCCTGCAGCGAGCGTCCGACGTGATGCGCCTGGGCCGGGTCGGACACGGCGACCACGCGGCCGGCGTTGTCGAAGACCAGCAACAGCGAATAGACGGTGTAGAGCGCGTGGATGCTCGCGAGCACCGCCTGCGCCGATGCCGCGTCGCCGGTCGCGAGCGCGCGCTGCAGGCGCGCGTCGAGCGCCCACCAGCGACAGTCGTTGGCGCGCTCATACAGGTTGCGGTTGACGATGGAGATCGCCAGTTCCGCACGGAAGCCGGCACCGTCGAAGACCGCGTCCAGCGCGCCCTCCTCGAGCTGGGCGATCGCGCGTTCGAACACCTGGCGCAGTTGGTCGCCGGTGCGTTCGACTTCATTGAGCAAGGTCACGGCGAAGGCATTCCCGCCGCCTTGACCGGATTGACCCGATGGACCGGGCGAGGCGCCCTCGCCGCTCCGGGCGCCCGGCTGGGCATGCACGCGGCTCTTGAGCTTGCCGTTCCACAACGACCGCGACAGCTCGCGCTGGATGCGGCGCGCCTCCACCGGGATGCTCCGAAGCTCTTCATCAAACAGCTCGCGCGTATCGAGGTCGCGGGCGCGGCCACTCTGATGCTCCGGCGGCGCGTCCGCAAAGGCGTGCTGCAGCGGCTGCAGCATCTGCGCCCGCCAGCCGGGCCCGAAGTAGCCTTCGTAGCCGCTGGCCGCGCTCTCGCAAGCCAGATAGTCGCGGCCGGCGAAGTCCAGTCGCCATCCCTGCGCTTCGCCGGCGTCCGACAAGGGTGCGCCCAGCGGGATCTGCCAGGGATCCGAGGTCAGCAGCACGCGGCCCTGCGCGTCCTTCAGCACCAGCACCGAGCGGGGCACGCCGGCACACAAGGCGCGGAACAGGCCCAGCATCTCGTCCTCCAGCTTGAAGGACAGGCACAGCAGACCGCGCGGGCCACCGGATTCGGCGCCCGTGCCGTCATGACCCGTCACCGCCGCCGCGTAGATCAGGCCGCTGCGTCCGCCGAGCAGGCCGGTCGGGCCGTGCACTTCGACGAACGCGCGGCCCGGCTCGAAAGCCTCGCTCAGCCGAGGGTCCTCGACGACCGGCGCGCATGTCGAGTCGTCCAAGGCCGCCAGGCGACGTCCATCGGCGGCCAGCAGCACGACCTGGTCGTAGACCGAGTATTTGGCGACATAGGCGGCAAAGCGCCGACGCAGCGCCTCGACCTCCCCGGGGTCGACGGCACCGGCGGCATCCGCCTGCAGCAACGCCCTCAGCGGGCCATCGCTGGCGAGAAAACCGACGTCGGCAGTCCGTTCAAAGAGGTTGCGCACCAGGATGTCGATCGCGACCTGCGAGCGTCCCTGCAAATGTCCGACCGCATGCCGCAGTTGACGGCGCGCCAGGCTGTCCAGCAGGCGTCCGGTCAACGCTTCGAAGGCGGTACGGGTATCGGCCATGTCGGTGGCGGCACCGCTCATCTGGCCCAGCAGCGCCAGGCTGTCCCAGGCGCCTTGCAAGCGCAGCAGCGGCTCGCGATATTCGTCCAGCAGCGGCATGGCTGCCAGCAACGGGGCCACTTCGGCGCTGAACGGCAGGCCTTTCCGATAGACCTTGTTCGAACCCTGCGTCATCTCTTTCCCTCCCAACGATCACACGCCCTCGTGAGGCGACGCGCGGCAGTGTGGCGCGCGTTGACGACGTTGTCAGGGGGAGAAACGCACGGTTTCCAAGACTAACTTCGGTGATCGCACGTCGATCAGGCACGAAGTGCCGCGCTGGTGCGGCGATGCCGCAAGTTGGGGAGAAATCCGCCGTCGATGCGACGGCTTGGTGCGTTCAATCCAGCGAGACCACCGCCCCGTCGGCGGTACGGCGCTGCGTCTGGGCGTGAAGTTCGCCGTCGGACGCACGGCTCTGGGGCTGTGTGGAGGACTCGGTGCCTCGATCTGGAGCGGCCGGTTGCGGCGCAGGTGGCCGGCTCGGCTGGCGCTTGCCCGTGATCAGCAGGCGAGCCAGCTTGACCACTTCGCTCGCCTGGGCCGGCGCGGCGGGCACCGACAAGGCGGCACCGAGCACGGCGACGCCCAGCACCCTCCAGAGGGGCCGGTCGGCGTTCAGCGCTTGTTGTTGTCGGCTCTTCATGGTCTCCCCGCGCACATCTGCATCTTAGCGACGATGGAAGGAGTATCGAAAGTCAGCCCCGCAGCCGCCAGGGGGCGGCGACGAACTGCGCCTTGGGACGGTTGACTTGCGGATTGGGGGGACGGGAGTCGATGCCGGGCGAGGGCACCTGCCTCAAACCGGCGCCCCGGACTTCGAAGCGCACCTGTTGCAGCACCTGTCCGTTCCCGTCGAGCAAGGCGAGTTCGTGCCGCCCGGGCATCGGCAGCCAATCCAAGGCCTCTCCGCGTCCGATGATGCGGCCGTCGAGCCGCCAGGCCGCGACAGCACCACGCTCAAGCCGTCCCTCATGCGCAAAACGGAGCCGCTGCGCCGTCGGCGGAATGTCGGGGTCCAGCGCGTAGATCGCGCCATCGATCGGATTGCGAAGTGCCACGGACGTGCCCGCGGCCCGGATGACCGCCTGCTCGGTGCCCGCCACGAACCACTCCCGCCGCGAGGGCTCCTGGCCGCCGTCGAATCGCGTGTCCAGCGGAACGACGCCGGCTGGCGGTCCGGTCGTTGACGGGATACCGCCTGCATGAAGCGCCAGCATGACCTCGCGCCACACCGGGGCCGCGCCGCTCACGCCCGACACCTGGTGCATCGCCTCGCCGCTCGAGTTGCCGACCCAGACGCCGACCGTGAATCGGCTGGTCCAGCCGATGCACCAGTTGTCGCGCATGTCCTTGCTCGTCCCCGTCTTCACCGACGCCGGGAACGGCAGCGCCAGCGCGCTCGACAGTCCGAAGGTCAACGCGCGCGCGCTGTTGTCGGCCAGGATGTCACCGACGATGAAACTGGCCTTGGGATCCGCAACCTGGCGGGACTCACCTCGCCGGATGTCGGCCTCCTGTCCGGCCTCGATCCGCGGCAGACGCGCCGCCGCATAACGCCCTCCGTTGGCCAGTGCGCGATACGCATTGGTCAGGGCCAGCAAGGTCACGTCCGCGCTTCCCAGCGCCAGCGACGGGCCGTAGAACCCGCCTGTCTCCGGCAGTTGCAGGCCCAGCGCATTGAGCCGCTCGAAGACGGCCTCCGGCGTGAGCATCAGCGACAGCCGCACGGCCGGCACGTTGAGGCTGTTGCCGAGCGAGGCCCGCGCGCTGATCCAGCCGCGGTACTGCTTGTCGTAGTTCTGGGGCAGATACAAGCCCGCCGCGGTCGCGACCTGCGCCGGCGAGTCGTCCAGCAGGCTCGCCGCGGTGATGAGGCGGCGCTCGATCGCCAGCTCATACAGGAAGGGCTTGAGCGTCGATCCGGGTTGGCGGCGCGCCAGCACGTGGTCCACCTGTGCCGCGTCCGACAGCTGGCTGCCGCTCGATCCGACCCAGACGCGAACCTCGCCGCTGGCGTTGTCGAGCACGAGCACCGCGCCATCCTCGACCTGCCGACCGGACAGCTCCGCCAGGTGCCGCCGCAGCGCCTGCACCGCGACCCGTTGCCAAGTCGCGTCCAGCGTGCTGCGTTGCGTCGGCGGCCCATCCGGGCGAAGCGCGAGACGCGCGTAATGCGGAGCCCACTGCGGCGCATCCGCCAGCGACAGCACCTTGCGCCTCAGCACGGCACCGACCTCGTCGGTCAGGCCGTCGCAGCCCTGCCCCATCGCGCGCAGGACGCCGCAGGCGCGCGTCGCGAGTGTCTCGGCGGACGCGTTCGGTCCGCGCAGCATCGCGGCGAGCAGTGCAGATTCGCGCGCATCGAGGCCGCCTGGCCGCTTTCCGAAAAGCGACTGCGCTGCCGCGGGCACACCGATGAGCTCGCCGCGCAACGGCACGCGGTTCAGGTAGGCCTCGAGGATCTGGGCCTTGGTCCATCGCTTTTCCAGCCGCCCCGCGACCCACGCCTGTCCGAGCTTCTGCGTCACGCTGCGGCCGCCACGCCGGCTCAGATCCCCGTCGAGCAGGCCGGCGAGCTGCATCGTCACCGTCGACGCGCCCCGCGTGCGGGTGTTCCAGACATTGGCCCAGGCGCTCGCGGCGACGGCCGACCAGTCGACGCCGCTGTGCTCATAGAAGTGCTGGTCCTCGGACAGCAGCATCGCCCGCAGCAGCGACGGCGACATCTGGTCCAGCGGCACCCAGGCGAGCACACGTCGGGTGGGATCGACACGCAAGGTCTGCAGCGGTGCACCCCGACGATCGAGCAGTTGGATGTCCGACAACGGGTGCGCAGCACGCGTCTGAGAGAACGAGGGCAGATCTTCCGCCCGGACCGCGGCGACGCACCCCGCGCCAACGAGTACGAGGGTGCCCAGCCGTCGCCATCGTGCGAGGCGGCGCAGACAGGCGGCACCCGGCAGGTTCAAGGCTGCACCTCCAGGGTCGCGTTCGGCAGCTCACCGAAGCGGTCCGGCGAGTACATCGCCTCGGCCCGCGTGGTGGGCATCTGGAAGCGTCCGGCATTGTTCAGCCGGACCGTGTATTCGAGGACATGCTTGCCGCGCGGCAGGTAGCCGAAGTAGGCGCGCCACGCCGTGAAACTGCGTTCGATGAAGCTGGGCCACGCCTGGCCCTCGGCGCGCTCGCCCTGCGTGTCGATCGTGCCCTCGACGACCGCCGCGCCCGTGGGCAGCGGATCGCTGAGCACCACCCACGACATGTCGGCGGCGGCATCGATCTCCAGCCGCACGCGCATCACGTCACCTCGCGACCATCGTGGCGCCGCCTTCTGCGATACGGGTGTGATCGTCCGCCTGATCGCGTAGCCGGCACTGAGCGGCGCCTTCAAGGGGATGGCGGACAAGGCCTGCACCGTGGCCCAGGGTTTCCCCTCGCCCGACTGCGTCAGGGTCAGCGTGCCGTTGCCGGCGGCGGGCCACGGCAGCCGCAACTCGCCGCCCTCCGGCTTGGCCGTCCAGTCAAACGCCACGCCAGCGCCGGTCAGCTTGGCCTCGGTCTTTCCCTTCACCGGCTGCGATTCGAAACGCGCCGAGAATTTTTCGAGCGCCAAGGCCCCCCACAGGTTCGCCGTCGTGTTGAACCAGGCGCCTCGCTCCTGGCGGGCGAGTGTGCCGACGACCAGCCGAGGCAGGTCCTCTTTCCATCCCGGGTCGTCGACCAGGGCCAGGATCGCACGTGCCGCGGTCGCGTCGCCGCTGCCCATCAGCCACCACCAGGCGTCGGACTCCTCGTTGACGAAACGCAGCGTCGAGCCCGAGAAGCTCAGGCGGCTCCGCAGCTGGTTCTGTGCGGCAGAGATCTGGGCGATACGGTCGGGTGCATCGGCCATCCGCTGGTGCAGGACCAACCAATCGACAACGACATGGGTCGGCCAGGTGCTCAGGTTTCGGCCGTCCACGGTGCCAAGCTGTCGCGGCGTCGCTTTGCCGTACCGCGCCAAAGTGGCGAGCGCAGCAATGCGTCGCGGCTCGTCATCGGGGCGCGGCGACCAGTGGCGACGCTCCAGTCGTCCCTCGACGAAGGCAGCCAACCCATCGAGTGCCTTGCCCAGCTGCGCCGCGGGCAAGGGTCGACCCGCTTCCTGCGCGACCGAGAGCAGATGGGCGGTCAGCACGTCGCTGCCTTGCGTCAGATGCCGCGAGAGCGGGAAGTACGCAAACAGTCCGTCGTTGTCCTGATAGGTCGACAACTGCCCCATCAGTCCCTCCCACGAGGCGGTGTCATGCAGCGCGATGTATTTCGAGCTCTGCTGTTCAAGGCAGGTGTAGGGGTACTGCTCGAAGTAACGGCGGATGCCCGGCAGGGCCGTCGACAACTTCGGCTGCAGACCGATCTGGAGTCCGCCGCGTTTGACACCCTGTGCCGGCAACGCGTCGGCTGGGACGGCGACGGGGATGCTGATCGGCGCATCAAGCTGACGCAGCGTCGCCTGCAGCACCCGCACCGGGACTGCCGGCTGGACGGCCTGCGTGGTCCGCATCGCGTCCTTCGCGCCGCCGCCTTGCTCCTGCGCCAACGCTTCCCAGACGATGCGCTGGACGCCCTCCGGGACCACGACGTCCCAAGCCAACTCCTGCGCCTGTCCTGGCGCCAGCTTCACGGCGCGCGGATCGGTCGGCACTGCCTGCTCGCCGCCCTCCCCGCTGGCCTTGCCGGTCAGGGACACCCGGAGGTCCATCGCGCGGCTCGTGGCATTGCGCAGCGTGAGCATGGCCTGCACCCGGTCGCCTTCGCGCACCAGCGGCGGCAGACCGGACAGCAGCTGCAGGTCCTGGCTCACGTTGATGCTGCCCTCGCCTGTGCCGAAGCGCTGTCCCGGCGCGTCGGCCACGGCCACCAGCCGGAAGCGCGTGAGCGAATCGTTCAACGGCACGCGCACGAGCGCCTCGCCCTGTGCATCGACAGTCACCAACGGCTGCCAGGTCAACAGCGTGTCGAACAGCTCCCGGGTGGCGAAACCGCCCCCGCCTCCAGCCGCCACGGCCTTCCGACCGTAATGTCGCCGGCCGATGATTTCGCTGTGCCCGGTCGCTGTCGTCACGCCCCACGGACGCGTCTGGATCATGCCGTCCAGCAACTTCCAGCTCGAGTTCGGTGCGAGCGCCAGCAGGCCTTCATCCACCGCCGCGAATGCGATCTGGGCATCCGGTACCGGCTTGCCATCCTGGGTCACCCGAAGCTTGACCTGCGCGCTTTGCCTCACGCCGTACTGCGCCTGCTGCGGCACGACCTCGACCTGCAACCGGTGCTTGGCCTGGCCGATCTCGATCGGCGCCATGCCGAGCTTGAACGAGGGCTTGGACAGATCGACCATGGCGGTCGGCGCCTGATAGTCCCCGGAGGCGCGCCACTCCCGCCACCAGTTGGTCGGCTCGCGCCAGCCCCAGGAGAAGAATGAATACCAGGGAACTTCGCGCAGACGGCCGCGCAGGACCATCACGCTGACAAACGCGTTCGGCGTCCAGTTCCGATCGATCTTCAGTTCCAGCCAAGGGTCGCGGCCGGACAGGCGCCGCACCTCGCTGTACAACACGCCCTCCCGCTCAACAGTGACCAGTGCGGTCGCATCGCGGTAAGGCATGCGCACCTGGAACCTCGCCGTTTCGCCAGGCTCATAACGTCGCCGTTCCGGGATCACGTCGATGCGGTCGTCGTTGTCCTGCGCGAACCAGAGTTCACCCGCCTTCGTCACCCACAGCGACCGCGCCGCCTGCGCAGTGCGGCCACCGTCGTCCCTGGTCGATCCGATCAGCTCGATCTGTCCGCCCTGACTCAGCTTGACCTCGCAACGCATGAGCCCGAGCGCATCGGTCGTGCCGCTGCAGAGCTCACCCAGGTCCTTCAGATTGCGTTGATGCTCGTAGGCGTAGAAGCCTCCCACCAGTCGCTTGCGCGTGCTGAGCGTCTGGATCTGGCGTGCGCCGATGCTGATCTTCTGGTTGGCCAGAGGCTTCCCCTGGGTATCCAGGGCCACCGCCTGGACGGACAACGGCTGGCCGTTGGCCACCCACGTGGCCGCGCGCAGACCGACGACCACGCCCGCGGGCCAGACGACCTGAGAGGCCGCCCGGGTGTGCGTCTGTCCATCGGGATCTCGGTAGTTCAGTTCGACACGCAACTCCGAGGGGCGGTCGATGCCGCCCTTCAGGGGAATCTTGAACGATGCACCGCCTTTGGTATCGGTCTGGAGCGCGAGCTTGTCGAGCACCAGTCGACTCGCTCCGGGCGCATCACCCGCCGACTCCCCGTCGCCCGTCTCCATCTCGCCGTCCGGAGCCGCGTCACGCGGCCCTTCTCGCGACGGTGGCTCAAAGGCGAAATCGTCGAACCCAGGGAACTGGGTCCAGCGCGGCTGCAGCATGGCACTGACTTCCACCGGCGACTTCGCCATGGGGCCGCCAGCCATGTAGTTCAGCTGAGCAGACCACGACAGCTCCTTGGCCCCAGGAGCAGGCGCCTTTGGCGCAACAAGGCGGGCATCGACGAGCGGCACGCGGAATTCCTCGACACGCACGCTCCCGCTGTCCCAGGTTTGCCGACCACCGCGCGAGTCCCCTCGTTCCATGATGAATCGATATCGGCCGAGCTTGGCCTCTGCCGGCACTGTCCAAGAACTCAACGCGTACCGGCTACCTTGCCAACGCAAGTCCAGAGCGGCCACGTCCTCACCGGTGCCTTCGAACACGACGCGCAGCTTGTCCGGCAGTTGATCCGCAGTCGCATCAGACAGGCCCTGAACGGTCTCCAGGCGGAAGAAGTGCTTCATCGACAGCGTCTCGCCCGCGCGAAGCAGCGGCCTATCGGTCACGGTGTGGGCACGGGCCGCGCGCTCGGCTCCCCACGCGATGGGCACGTTGAAGCGCCAGGGCTCTATGCCACGACTCCACCCACTGAACATGAACGACTGATCAAGCGCCTTCCCCGGCTGCGCGTGTCGTGCGGTGATGAACAGGCCCGATTCCGCGATGCACTGCCCTCCTCCGCCGTCGCGATCCAGGTTCGGTCGATCGATGCGCGCCAGCCCCTGGGCATCCGTGCGGCCGTTCCAGAGCGCCTTGCCACGGCAGTCGTAGACAGCGACCTGGGCCCCCTCCAGCGGCTGGCCTTTGTCGAGCGACGTCACCCAGACCAGGCTGTCGTCCTTCCCCAATTTGAAATGCAGCCCAAGATTGGTGACGAGCGCCCCCGTCCTCACAAACATTGGCTGTATCGGATCGAGAAGCGACTGTCCCAGACGCGGCGATTTCAGTTCAAGCACGTGATAGCCCGGCTGCGACAGCGGGATGCCGATCACATCAATGAGCTTCTCGGGATTCGGCGGAGGCACGGTCATCGATTGAAGGTCCGAACCGTCCTTCAACCACTCGAACTTCCGGTCCTCCCATTCGTTCTGCCGGAAGAGCCGTCCGTACCAGCGCAGGATCTCGACATCGTCGGTAAGCCTTCTGATCCGTAGATGGCCACTGGCGCGCGGCTGCAGATCACTCTGCACGCGTCGCAAGCTCAGAGGGACGAGGCTGGGCCCTGCCGGCTCCCATTCGACGATCCCGAAAGGCGCGGCGGCAAACTTCGCCAGAGGGGGCGCTTCCGATGTTCGAACCTTCATCGGGAAGCTGGCCGCATTGGACAGCGGTCGCCCGCTGTCATCCTTGATGCCAGCGGGGAGCTCAAGCAGATACTCCTGCTGTTCGGCCAAGGGCGCAGGGAAGCGCACCGTCGATAGCCATTTGGCGGACTGCTGCTCTGGGTCTGCCTGCGTCAAGGCAGATACGGTCACTCCGTCCTTTGCCTTGAGCCGGACTTTCAAGGCCAACTCCCGTGCGATCGGCTCAGAAAAGCTCACGGTGATCGGGCGAATCGAGAGGCAAGGCGCATTCGCACGCTCGCGCTCACAAGAGAGTTCAGCGGTCAGCGGCGAACGGACAGAAAAGCGGAAACGCCGATCCGCTCGCGTGCGGACGGATTCGTTGCCGGCGGCCGCTATGCCGGCGCCCCAAACCAACGTTGCCTCCGCGCCCGCCGGCAGAGGGCGAGAGCATCCGACAAGAATCCAGTTCTGCCCCTTCGCTTCATCCAGCTTCAATGCATGGAGCAGTTCATCTCGCTCCAAGACGCCACGCAGTTCAACTGGAATGCGTTCCCCAAGCGCCTTCGACTCACACCACATATGAGGAGCGATGGTTTCAAGCTTTGCCGTGCCGGAAAGCTGCAGGAGGAATCGTTGGTCCTCCTCAATCTTGCCGCCTTCCCAAGGGCTGATGCGCCTTACCGTTGGGGCTCCCAACTGGAACGAGAATTCGCGCTTGCCGTTCCACTCCAAGCCTGCACCGGGTGCAGTCGGTCGAAAATCGAGGCTGGCAACAACCGAACATTTCGCTCCGGCCGGTAGCGGCCGTGCAAAATCGAAAATCCACTCTCGATCGTTTGTCCAGCGGCCCTTTCCCTGGGGAACAGCGTCTCCACAACGCAAGGCAACTGGATCGGGAAGCCGGGGGTCGCCGAGCTGCGTCACCGCAACCTTGAAGCGAACGACGACATTCTGAACCTGCGCAACTTCACCCTGCGGAGAAACCGAAGCGATTTCCACTGCTTGTGCCGGCAGCCCCCAGCACAACGTGCCAACTGCCGCAAGCGCCAGAAGCGAAGACCGGCCAAACCCATTCCAGAATCGCTGCATACGCCCCCCGTAGCGTCCAAACGAGGAGGCAGTCTATTCCGAGGACAACAGAAAAACAGTCCCACAAAAGGGGCGAACATCAAGCAATGTCTGGCAATGCGATTACTTAGATAAGTAGCGTTCGCGAGCCAGGAGCAGATCGCCGACGATATTTGCGCGTTGAAGCTCGATCATCGTATTCGAAGCCCCGAAAAGACAAAACCCCTCGATCATTGCTGATCGAGGGGTTTGGCGGTGTATTAGCCTGACGATGACCTACTTTCACACGGGAATCCGCACTATCATCGGCGCTGAGTCGTTTCACGGTCCTGTTCGGGATGGG
>NZ_DASVNZ010000021.1:0-18485 GCF_036486225.1 Roseateles sp.
CCGGCGCGACGCTCGCGGCATTCACGGCGGGCGCCGGCGCGGTGCGCGCAGCCCCTTCCGGCACCGACGGCTGGCGCGCGCCCTGCCCGATCGGCCGGAACGCCATCATGCGCAGCAGCACCATCGTCAGGCCGGCGTATTCGTCGGGCGCCAGCGGCAGTTCCTGGCGCCCGTGCAGCGCCATGCTGTACATCAGCTGGACCTCGTCGGCCGGCAACTGGCCGGCCAGCGGCAGCAACTCGGCGAGATCGGGATCGCCCGCATCGAGCGCACCCGGCGCCGCCTGGGCGACCGCCAGATGCTGCAGCGCGACCGCCAGATCTTCGAGCGTACCGCCCGCCGACAGGCCCATGTCGCGCAGGCGGTCCGACGCGCCGACCAGCGCGGCGCCGTCGCCCGCGATCAGCGCGTTCAGGATGCCCAGCACGTGGCCGCGATCGACGCTGCCCAGCATCTGGCGCACGCCGGCTTCCTTGAGCTCGCCCGAGCCGAAGGCGATGGCCTGGTCGGTCAGCGACAGCGCGTCGCGCATCGAGCCGCGCGCGGCGCGCGCCAGCAGGCGCAACGCGCCGGCTTCGTTCGGAACGCTCTCGTTGGACAGCACGCGCGTCAGATGCTCCAGCACCGTCTGCGGCGCCATCGGGCGCAGGTTGAACTGCAGGCAGCGCGACAGCACCGTCACCGGCACCTTCTGCGGATCGGTGGTCGCCAGCACGAACTTCAGGTACTCGGGCGGCTCCTCCAGCGTCTTCAGCATCGCGTTGAAGGCGGTGTTCGAGAGCATGTGCACTTCGTCGATCATGTAGACCTTGAAGCGCCCGATGACCGGCTTGTAGACCGCCTGGTCCAGCAGCTGGGAGATCTCCTCCACGCCGCGGTTGGAGGCGGCGTCCAGCTCGACGTAGTCGACGAAGCGGCCGGCGTCGATGTCGCGGCAGGCGTCGCAGACATTGCAGGGCTGGGCGGTGATGCCGCCGGTGCCGTCCGGGCCGACGCAGTTCAGCGACTTGGCCAGGATCCGCGACACCGAGGTCTTGCCGACGCCCCGCGTGCCGGTGAACAGGTAGGCGTGGTGCAGGCGCTGCTGCGTCAGCGCGTTGGCCAGGGCCTGGACGACGTGTTCCTGACCCATCAGCTCCTCGAACGTGCGGGAGCGGTACTTGCGTGCGAGGACCTGGTAGCTCATGGCGAGGCATTCTACGGGGGCGGTCTCCCCCCGCCGGACGGCCCGCGGGCGGGGCGCGTCCGGGTTTGTCAGGAGAGGCCTTCCGGTAGTCAGTCAGCGCTGACGGATAATCCGCGCCCATGAGCACCCCGCACGATCCCTCCTCCGGCACGCTGAGCTACGAA
The DNA here is from genome assembly GCF_036486225.1 of Roseateles sp. Taxonomy (GTDB): domain Bacteria; phylum Pseudomonadota; class Gammaproteobacteria; order Burkholderiales; family Burkholderiaceae_C; genus Roseateles. Next base: position 1,351 of record NZ_DASVNZ010000021.1, read on the forward strand.
CAGGCCGGCGTCAACTACGACCTGATCGACCCGCTGAAGATCAGCGCCCAGCGCGCCGCGGCCGCGACCGCCGGCCACCTGAGCGCCCACGGCTTCACCGAGGTGAAGGCCTCGCGCGGCGAGTCGGCGTACGTCGTCGACGTGGGTCCGTTCTACATCGCGTCCATCGTCGAGTGCCTGGGCACCAAGACGCTGGTAGCCGACGAGATGGCCACGCTGACCGGCAAGAGCTATTACGACGGCATCGCGCAGGACACGATCGCGATGGCGGTGAACGACCTGATCACGGTTGGCGCGACGCCGCTGGTGGTGCAGGCCTACTGGGCCGCGGGCGGCTCGGACTGGTTCGGCGACGCGCAGCGCGCGCAGGCGCTGGTGGCGGGCTGGAAGAAGGCCTGCGACGTCTGCCAGGTCGCCTGGGGCGGCGGCGAGACGCCAGCGCTGGCCGGCATCGTCGAAGGCGGCCGCATCGACCTGGCCGCGTCCTGCACCGGCCTGATCAATCCGAAGGAACGCCTGTCGGTCGGCGACAAGCTGGGCGCGGGCGACGCGATCGTGCTGCTGGCCTCGTCGGGCATCCACGCCAACGGCCTGAGCCTGGCGCGCAAGCTGACGGAGCGCCTGCCGCAGGGCTACCTGACGGAAGTGCAACCGGGGCTGACCTACGGCGATGCGCTGCTGGCGCCGACGGCGCTGTACTCGCCGGTGACCGAGGCGCTGTACAAGGCCGGCATCACGCCGCACTACTGCGCCAACATCACGGGCCACGGCTGGCGCAAGCTGCTGCGGCACCCGGGCAAGTTCACCTACCGCATCCACACGGTGCCGCCGGTGACGCCTGTGCTGAAGTTCATCCAGGACCACGCGCAGCAGGACGACCGCGAGGCCTATTCGACGCTGAACATGGGCGCCGGTTTCGCGATCTTCGTGAAGGCGGACCAGGCGGCGAAGGTGGTGGAGATCGCCAAGGCCTGCGGCATCGACGCGTGGGACGCGGGCCGCGTCGAGGACGGCGAGAAGCAGCTGCTGATCGAGCCGCTGGACATCCGCTTCGGGGATGACGATCTGCAGCTGCGCTGAGCGGGGTCAGGTCTGAAGGGATGAAGGGCGCTGCGGCGCCCTTCGTTGTTTCCGGGGCTTCAACTCGTCACGACATCTGTCGAAACCAGTGCCCGATAGTTGGCGCGTCCCGCAATCACCTTCAACGCCAAACGGAGGCGTCGGGAGATCGCCATGGCCTGCAGACACCTTGCCGGGGTCACGCGGATGCGCGTCTCGTAGTCCGCCCGATTCCTTTCATCTCGAAGTGTCCAAAGATCATCGGCGATGTCTTTCTCGCCGAGTTCAACGTAGTGCGCCCGCGTGATGCGATGCGACCGAGAGGTCTCGTCTTCGATGCCAGCGACGTTGCGAGCCATGAGGAATACACCGTAATAAGCGCGCGAGATCGCGCTGCGGTCATTGGCTTCGCCTCCTTGGGTCGACAAGTGCGCGGCGACCTGCAGCACCTCTTCAGGATTGAAAAGCTGTTTCTGCATCGCATCACTCCCGATCCGACACGTGCCGGTCCTCGAAGGCACACCATTCCATCGACACGCCGACGCGGCAGAACAGATGATCAAGCGCGGGAACCGCATTGCGCGCTCGCTTGAAGCTCAACATTCGGTCGTCGTCCTCGTCCGCATCGTTCCGATCGAACCCCCAGACGGTGAACCATGGATAACGGTCTTGAGTATCGATGTCGTGATGGATCTGGACACTGATCTGGCGATCTCCAACGTACTGGAGCAACAGCTCCAGGTACAGATTCAGATCCTCGCGAGTCACGTCGGAATACTTCCCGCAGTGCCATGCAAGGATGTCCTCAAAGTCCTCCGTGCCACGCAGGGCTTCGAGGTTGTACGGCCACTCATTCGGCGAACACGGACTCGCCCAGGGCAGGAACATGTACGGTGCCCGCCCCTTGCTGTAGACCCAAACCCCTTTGGGCTCCGGCCACGGAGTACCCACCTCGGTCGCCACAGGCGCCATGGGCTGCGTCGCCTCTTCAAACTCGACTCGATTCAACATCGCTGCTTGCCTTTCCGTCACCGACCCACGTCGATGCCATGCGCTCATTCTCGAAATCGACGCGCGTTCTGCCATGACTCAAAGTTGTGGGCGGCGGGGGATGCGGAGAGGGCCCTCTTCTGAGGGGCGCAATCCCCACGTCCACTCAAGGGTCAGGTCTGAACGGAACCGCGATCAAGGTCATCAACACATTCCCGCCATGCGTTCCTTGCTGTCGAAAACGCGGCCATGGCTCACCTCAAGCCGCCAGATGACGATGCTCGAAAGCACCCGGCCGGCAATCGATACTGAACCACGGACGGATCGAGACCAGCTCCGGGGTCTTGCGCACCTTCGCAAAGAAGGCGTCCATCTCGGCGCACGCGCTCACCGCGTCGCGGCTAGATCCCCAGATGTGAAAGATCAACTTCCGAGGACTTTCCTCGGGATCTTCATAGGCGTGCACGCTGATCTCTCGCTGCGGGAAGAAGTCCTCCAAGGCCGCATCGACCTCATCCCATTGCCTCCGGCCATGGACGGGGTACTTGCGCGCGAACCAGTCGAGGATGTCGCCGTAATCCTCTGTTCCCCTCAGCACCTCAAGATCGAAGGGCCATTCGTCGGGAGCGCACAGGTTCCGCCAGGGATGGAAGCGATAAGGCGGCCTGCTCTTGCTGTGCACCCAGACCGGCTCCGGCCGCTCCCATGCCCAGGGTTCGCGCGCTCCGTCTGCAGCGCCTTGAGCCTCACCCAGTTGATCCGACATCGTCATCGTTGCTCCAGTCATCGACACCACGTCGATGCAATGCCTTCATTCTCGAAACCGCAACGCGTTCTGCCATGACTCAAAGTTGTGGGCGGCGGGGGATGCGGAGAGGGCCCTCCTCGGAGGGAAATCGGGGGGATCGCCGGGCGCCCTGCCCGCCTCGCGTTCCCCAGGTTGACATCCCCCCGCCGGGTGACGAAGCTCCCCGGTCATGGATTGGTTCTACAGCCCGATGGTCAAGATGCATGCGCTGCTGGCGTGGTGCAGCATCGGGCTGTTCCTGGTCCGCGGGCTGGCGCATCAGTTCGGCGCCGCCTGGGTGACGGACGAGCGGCTGCGCACGCTGGTGTTCAGCAGCCACGTGCTGATCGTCGTGTCCGGGCTCAGCCTGTGGGGGGCACTGCACCTCGACCCGCGCTACGAGACCTGGATGACGGCGAAGTTCATCGCGCTCGGGATCTACTTCGCGACGGGGCACTGGGCCTTCGGGCGCGGGGAGTTCCGCCTCCTCGGCTACGTGCTGGCGCTGGTCGCGCTGGCGTACGTGATGGCCGTCTCCGTGACGCGCCAGATCTTGCTCGGGTTCTGATGCGACTCGACGGCGATCGCGCCGGTGACGTGGGCTTGACGCGCATCCCTCGGGCCAGGCGTAGGATCGTCCGATGCCTTCGAACACCCCCATCCACGACGCCGCCCAGCGCGGCTACACCAGCGCCTCCGACAACTACCAGCGCGGCCGGCCCGAGTACCCCGAGGCCCTCACCGGCTGGCTGGACGAGGCGCTCGGATTGCGGGCCGGCGCGCGGGTCGTCGACCTCGGCGCAGGCACCGGCAAGTTCACCAAGCTGCTGGCGCGCACCGGCGCGACGGTGACGGCGGTCGAGCCGGTCGACGCGATGCGCGCGCGGCTGTCGGAAAGCCTGCCCGGCGTGCGGGCGCTCGCGGGCACTGCGGAGGCCATCCCGCTGGCCGACGGCGACGCCGACGTGCTCGTCTGCGCCCAGGCCTTCCACTGGTTCGCGAATGGACAAGCGCTGCGCGAGATGCATCGCGTGCTGCGCCCGGGCGGGCGGCTCGGGCTGATCTGGAACGTCCGGGACGAATCGCGCGACTGGGTCGCCGAGATCACCGAGATCGTCACCCCCTACGAGGGTGATGCGCCGCGTTTCTACAAGGGCACGTGGAAGCAGCCCTTCGAGGGACAGACGCTCTTCGGGCCGCTGCAGCGGACGGTGCTCCCTCACAGCCATGTGGGATCGTTCGAGCAGGTGGTGCTGGACCGCATCCTGTCGGTGAGCTTCATCGCGGCGCTGCCGGAGGCGGAACAGGCGCTCGTCGCGGACCGCCTGCGCGCGCTGAAGGCCCGCTATGCGGAACTGCGCGAGCCGACGATCGCCTTCCCTTACGCCACCGAGGCCTGGCTCGCGGAACGGCTCGTCACGGCGTGAACGACGCCGCCACGTCGGGGATGCAGGTGGGGCTCTCCAGGCGACTCGCCAGGAAGGCGGACACCCGCCTCGTGTAGTCCTCGGGCGCGAAGTCGAACAGGTCCACGTGGCCGGCGCCCGGGACCATCCACAAGGACTTGGGTTCGGCGGCGGCGGCGAAGAGCCGCTGCGTTTCCGCGGCCGGGGTGTGGCGGTCATTGCTGCCGGAGATCACCAGCAGCGGCGCGTGCAGCTCGGCGATGTGATCGATCGGGCGCAGCTGCTGCGCGGTGATGTCGAGCTGGAGTGGCAACTGCGACAGCAGCAGCGGCGACAGGCCGCCGGCCCACTCGCCGAGGTGCAGCTTGAGCCGGTCGGCGACCGCGTCCTCGATGGTCGGGTACATCGACTCCAGCACCACGGCGTCGATGCGCGGACGGCCACGCGCGAGCACGGTCGACGCGGCGCCCAGCGACACGCCGATGACCGCGCGGCGCTCGCAGGGCACCTCCTTGGCGAGGAACTCGAGCGCGGCGACGACGGCTTCCGACTCGCGCCAGCCGAAGGTGATGGCGGTGCCGCCGCTCTCGCCGTGACCGGGCAGGTCGATCAGCAACGCGCCGCGACCCTGCCGATGCAGCAGTTGCGCGCGTTGCAGCATCTGACGGCGATCGCCGCGCACGCCGTGCAGCAGCAGGACGGCGCCGAGGCCGGGGCGACCGGGGCTCCACCACCCCGACACAAGCACGTCGGAGGTCGTCACCAGCTGGATCTGTCGCGCCTGCAGCACGGGCGGCGGCGCGCCGATCGCGCGGAAAGCCGGAGCGGCGAGTTCCCGGCCGGCGAGCCAGAGCGCCCCAGCGCCGAGGACGGCGAGCGCGGCGATCACGAGGAGGATCCGCGCCAGCCGTCTCATCGGCATCCGATCAGACCAGCTTCCAGCCGGCCAGCCAGAGTTGATGGACGGCGGCGGCGTGGAGTTCGCGGCGCAGGGCCGCGGGGCGCTCGCCGGGTCGCGCGATCAAGGGCGTGCTGAGCCACTGCGGGCCGACCTGCCGGGAGACGCGGGCGCGGCCGTGGCGATCGGCGCGCAGCAGCGCGAGCCGCCAGGCGGCATTCAGGCGATGGGACTGACCGTCCTCGGCGAGCGCGCCGATCCAGTCGTCGGCCTGGAGGCGATGCGCGGCCTTGAGCAGTTCGAGGTCGGAGGGAAAGCGGGAGAACTCGGCGACCGGTTCGCCCCAGGGGTCGCGCAGGGTGCGCGGGGGCTGGGCGGGCGAGGTGCCAGTGGCACGGGCGGCGCGGCGGCGGGACAGCAGCGAGTCGAACTGGGCCAGACGAGCGGACATGAAAAAACTCCGAGAGCCCACAGAGATCACCGGCGTTTGCCGGCCCGGGGGCAGTCGGAGCCGCAACGCTTTAGCCGCATTTGTTGATCGCCCGCAAGTAGTTGGTAAATCGGCGATGGCACAGGAGGGCTGGCGCCCGCAAGGTCCGGAACGGATTTAACCACAGGCGCCGGGCTTGAGTCGATGCCGGGCCGGCGTTGTTCGGACGCGGGTCGCACGCCGAGGAGCGCACTGGGCTGCGATCGGGGCGACTTGGCCGGAGCCCCTCGAAAGCTCGGATAGAATGCGAAGTGACGGGCCTCCTCGCATGGAAGCGCGGCCAACCGGGTCAGATGGGGAACCAAGCAGCCCTAACCGTTGTGACCAGTGCCGAGGGTAAGGCTCGTCAACCTCATTCAAGTGAAAACCGCCGGGAGGCGGTTTTTTCGTTTGTGGGCGTGCAAGACGTGGCACCCGGCCAGGAAGGGAGCCACGCTAGGCGACGATCTGGTCATCGCTCAGGACCGTCGACCAGGCCAAGATGGGCGCCACTACTTCCTCGTGCCGAGGCGGACAATGCCGCTCAAGAAGTAGCTCGGCGCATTGGAGGAACTGGGAATGAATCGCAGCCGCGTCGAGCCCGTAACTGCGGGGATCTAAATGGCCGTCAAGTTTGTGATCGGTGAATACCGTCTCTTGTGCGAGGTGAAGCCGCCTCGAAATCTTGATCCAACCAAAAGTAGAGAATCCAACCCCATGGAGCCTCTGCATGAAGAAATCCAGATTCACTGACAGCCAGATCGTTGCGATCCTCAGGGAGGTCGAGCCTGGCGGCAAGGTTGGCGAGAAGTGCCGTAAGCACGGCATCAGCGAGCCGACGTACTACAAGTGGAAGAGCCCGTTCGCCGGCATGAACGTGCCGAGCCTGGCGCAATTGCGGGAGCTGCAGGACGAGAACGCGCAGCTCAAGCGCATGTACGCGGAGCTGGCGCTGATGCACAGCGCGCTCAAGGATGTCATCGAGCGAAAGCTCTGACCGCGGAGCGTCGCGAGCGGGTCGTGCAAGCGCTGATGGCGGACCATGGCTTAAGCCAACGTCAAGCCTATCGAGCCAGCGGGATCGCAAGATCCACGTTGCGCTAAAGGGCCGTGGCTCGCGACGATTCCGGGTGATCGAGTTCCTCGAACGGCACCTTGCGGTCAACACGCAGTATGGCTTCGGTCTGATCTACGACAGCGCTCGCCATCAAGGCAAGCCCTAGGGCAAGACGTGATGTGGCGTGTGTACTGTGATCTCAAGCTCAATCTGCCCAGGCGCGGCAAGAAACGATTGCCGGCGCGCATCAATCGGCCCTTGGACCGCCCGCGCGAAGCGCTGGAGCTGCGATTTCTCGGCCGACGCGCTCTGGTCAGGACCGCGCTTCAGGACGTTCAACGTCATCGACGAGTTCAATCGCGAAGCGCTACGCATCGAAGTCGACTGACCGCTGACGCCTGTCCTAAAAAACAATTACGACAATACTTGCAAAGTGCCGGAACATATGTTGGCATTTCTCGGACAACATCTAGGCGAGACCTTTTATGTCCGATTTATGATCTTTATTCCGATACATTACGAGAGCATCTTCAGATTTTTTCGAAAGTCGCTTCATAAAATCAAAAGCCCCCATTAGAGGGAATCGTTTTTACGTAGTCTTAACATCGGCGTGACGCTTACTCTTAAGCTCCACTATTGGAGCCAACATGAATCAGGCGAAGAAGCTATTATTTGGATTCGCACTTGCCGCCCTCGCAGCTATTGCAATTGCAAAAACCTGGGGGCCATTCATGATGAGCCTATATGACGCACGGGCCACAAGCATTCAGGCCGACATATACGAGCAGAATATTCCGAGCGGCAATATCGCGCGATTCTTTCTTAACATTGGAGTCGCGAAGATAAAAAAAGGTGATATGGTCCGCATCATCTTCGCTGATGGAACGGTATACGATTTTGAGGCTGCATCACAATGTTCTCCGACAGGGACAGTCTCTTGTCAATGGACGAAGTGGACACAGCGCTCGTCTGCGACTGCTCCGGCGATTCGGTCGCAGGCTGATCTTGCCGAGGAGCGAATGATGTCGCGCGATGCATGTTTCCAACAACCCTATGTTCACAACGTAAAGATGGGTTATTGGGAAACGTCCTGGCCAGATACGGGGGACTCCGGCGTCGTGGTTACCGAAGGGCGGTACGTGGTGACCGGCACTATGTCATATACCCACTACGGTTCGAAGACCTGTAAGTAAGCAATGAAGAAACGTCTAGCACTTATCGGAGGCGTCGCACTGGTCTTGATAGGAAGCGCGTACGTATGGTCACAGGATCCCATTTCTGAAACGATTGAACAAGCGTTACCTTCTCCCGAGACGAGAACTCCGCTAGGCGTTTCCGCTCCCGATAAAGTTGCACCCCCAGCACGAGGGGCATCAAAACCCGAAGATATTTTGGCAATCACTCCAAAGGACTATTGGGGGGCAGCAGACAGCCTCTACGGCGTATACACCCGGGGCCTTCAATCAAATTCTTCGCAATTGAAGTTTCTCGCGCGTGAGGCGCTAAATATCTGCCTCCCATACGCAATGAAAAAGCCATACTTAGAAGCCGCTAGCCGTCGAGATGGCGGACAGTACGCTGCGGAGTTGGCTCGCGTCAGGGAAAAGTTTTCTCGCAGTTGCCAAGCCTTCTCGGGAGTGTCCCCTGCAGACCTTTTGCAGCAGCAGAGGGAGTTGTCCGCAGATATTAAGAAAGCAGAGTTCCCGATAAATCCGGCGGAAGGCGAGCTAGGTCGAGAACCAGGCGGGCAACGGGTCGGAATTGCAAAAGATATGTTGAGGAGCGCTTTGGAAACCAACCCAACCGACAACCTGCTCTGGCTAGCGCCTGCATTGGGTGGATGGATTGAACACGCAAGCGTCTCAAATCCGACTTCGTTGGCAGACGAATTGAAAGACATTCGCCATATTGATTCAGCCATTTTGATTACCCAGTGCAAATTGGGTTATTCGTGCGGGCCCGAGTCTGTTGCTTATATGACAATTTGCACTTCGACAGGCGTCTGCCCCGGCTCTCTTGAAGCTTACGCATTGAATGGCTTAAATGAGTCGGAAAAGGAAATCGTGCAGCGACAGGCTGAACTAGTTGCCAAGGCGATCGCGAGCAGGAACCTATCCGCGCTGGGACTGTAGGTTTACGAATCCACGTGGGAAAACTCAGTGGACGGTGAAACTGCTACAGTGTTCCACTGCGGACCCGGACTGTGTACCGATACATCCACCTCATCGACCACACCGATGAACACTAGGTTCTCGCCGTCCATCGGGGCGGGTAAGGCTCGTCAACCTCATTCAAGTGAAAACCGCCGGGAGGCGGTTTTTTCGTTTGTGGGCATCGGTTCCCACCCGCGCACCGTTGAACCGCCTCATTGCAGCGTGCAATATTGGAGCCTCACGATCGCGAAAAACGGCTGGCGCTCGCACGACGACGAGTCTCACAGCCGCGCACAAGTCACCCCGCATCGCAAGCAAGGTTGGCCAGCGGTTCCCCCCGACACCTGTCGGACTTTGCGAGCGAGCGCGTTTCCCGCGCTGGCTCGCGGACATAGGAACGCGCCATGACCTCCTCCCGCGACAACTCCCCCTTCAAGAACATCCGCATCGCCATCATTGGCGCCGGACTCGGCGGCTTGACGCTCGCTCGAGTCCTGCACGTCAACGGCATTGCCGCGACGGTCTTCGAGGCCGAGGCTTCGCCCCAGGCTCGCTCGCAAGGCGGCCTGCTCGACATCCACGAGTACAACGGCCAGATCGGTCTGAAGGCTGCCGGCCTCCACGACGAGTTTCTCGCCCTCGCGCTGCCGGGCGAGGACGCCAAGCGGGTCGTCGACCGGGCCGGCCGTGTCCTCTTCGACAAGCCCGGTTCGATCGAGACCGCCAAGCCGGAAGTCGATCGCGGTGCGTTGCGCCGGCTGCTGATCGAGTCCCTGCCAGCCGACGCCATTCGTTGGGGCGCCAAGCTCGTGCAAGTCGAGCCGCTTTCCGACGGTCAGCATCGGCTGCGCTTTGCGGACGACACGACCGTCACGACGGATCTCCTGGTTGGTGCTGACGGGGCCTGGTCGAAGGTTCGTCCGCTGGTGTCATCGGCGAAGCCGACCTACGTCGGCACGACGTTCGTGGAGACCCGGCTGTTGGACGGCAACGGGGAACACCGGGCGAGCGCCGATGCCATCGGCAGCGGCACGTTGATGGCCGTCGAGCCCGGCAAGGGGATCCTGGCGCATCGTTATGCGGATGGCGCGCTCAGCACCTACGTCGCGCTCAACAGGCCCGAGGCCTGGATCGGCGCGATCGACTTCACTTCTCCGGCGACAGCCCTGAGCCGCCTGGCTGAAGAATTCGAGGGCTGGGCTCCGGAACTCCGGGCCTTGATCACCGACAGCGACACGCCCCCCATCGTCCGGCCCATTCATGCGCTTCCCGTCGATCACCGGTGGGATCGGGTCCCGGGCGTCACGCTCGTCGGTGACGCGGCCCACCTGATGTCGCCGTTCGCGGGCGAAGGCGCGAATCTCGCCCTGCTGGATGGCGCCGAACTCGGGCTTGCTCTGCTCGACCATCCTGGAGACATCGACGCGGCGTTGGCTGCCTACGAGCGCGAGTTGTTCCCACGGAGTCGGCAGTACGCTGAACAGACGGCGAGGAATCACCAGCAGTTCTTCGGCGAAGATGCACCGCGAAGCGTCGTGGCGCTGTTCTCGCCGGGACAGTCGAGCGCAGCGCTTCCAACGATCGAGCCGGAAACCTGAACTCACTGCGCCATGGAGGTCGCCAACGCCATGCCCTCGCCGTACGACCTCCAACGTTTCCTCGACGCTCAAGCTCCTCAGGTCGGCGACGTACTCGCCGAACTGAAACGCGGCCGCAAGCTCAGCCATTGGATGTGGTATTTCTTTCCCCAGCTGCGCGGGCTGGGCGTGAGCAGCACGGCGCAGTTCTACGGGATCGAGTCGCTGGACGAGGCGATCGCCTATCTCGACCACGAGGTTCTCGGCCCGCGTCTGCGCGAATGCGTGGCGTTGATGAACACCCACCGGAACCAGACCGCCGAGCAGATCCTGGGCGTCGTGGACGCGATGAAGTTCCGCTCGTCGCTGACGCTCTTCGCGAAGGCGTCGGGCGACGAAGCCGTGTTCATCGAAGCGCTGGATCGCTACTTCGGCGGCCAGCCGGATCCGCGCACGCTGGATCTGCTCGCCTAGCCGGCGAGCGCGTGTTCAGGGCGTCGAGTCCGCCGTCGGCGTCTGCGCCGAGTCATCCGACGGGAACAGCCGGATCCAGGCGACCGCCACGTTCCACAACGCCAGCAGCACCAAGGCAAAGACTGGCACCGCAAACAGCTTCATCGGCGACATCGTCAAGACGATCACCACGATGTAGCCCAGCAGAAGCGCCCACACGGTGTTCACGACCAGCGCCGCCCAACTCGCGAGACGCCGCGAATCCGCCCGACCGGCAGCGAGGGCCAGGCCCGCCGGCAGCAAGGTCATGACACCGACGAGTTCCCCGTCCGCCGACATCGCCAGCACCGCATTGGCGATGAGCATCAGCCCGAAGAGCACGAGCTGCACGATGTTGGCGATGCGAAGCGAGGTCGGCATGGGCGCAAAAACCGGAGGGCGTCAAGGACGCGGGATTATGCGTGGCCAGGCCTTGCTAGAGTCGCTGCATCTTCTGCGCAGCGCCATGCCCGCCTTCACCCGCCTGCCCTGCCCGCTCCCGGGCATCGACATCGTCAGCGCCGACAGCGCGAAGGCGTTCCCGCGCCACATCCACGATGAATTCGGCATCGGCCGCATCGATCGCGGCGCGCAGAAGACCGCGAGCGGCCGCGGCATGGTCCAGTCGGTCGCCGGCGACGTCATCACGGTCAATCCGGGGGAAGTCCATGATGGCCTGCCGCTCGGCGACCATGGCCGCGCCTGGCGCATGCTGTACCTCTCGCCGAACGTGGTCGGCGGCCTTGTCGCCGACATCGCCGAAGGCCGCAGCACCGGGGACGTCGAGTTCCACCTCCCGACGCTGCACGACGACCGCATCGCCGGTCGCTTCGAAGCGCTCTTCCGGGCGATGGCGGCCACGCCGGCCGATGCCACCGACACGCTCCACGTCGACGACGCGTTGATCCTGCTCCTGCAGTCGCTGCTCCAACCGCGCGCAGCGGACCTCCCCGCGATCCCCGCAGGCATCGCCTTCGCCCGCTCACGCCTCGACGACGACCTCACCGCGCCTGTCAGCCTGGCGGACCTCGCGCGTGAGGCCGGCCTGAGCCGCTTCCAGTTCCTGCGCGGCTTCACCCGCGCGACCGGCCTGCCGCCTCACGCCTACCTCGTGCAGCGCCGTCTGCAGCACGCGCGCCGCTTGATCGCGCTCGGCACGCCGCTCGCGGACGCCTCCGCCGCCAGCGGCTTCTTCGATCAGAGCCATCTGACACGCCATTTCGTCCGCTGCTTCGGCATCGCGCCAGGCGCCTACGCCGCCGCGCTTCGCTGAATCCGCAAGGCTGACCCAACGGCGTCGAGGACGACGGGCAGACGGCCTCGCCTGCAATTTCATCCAAGACGCGCCGCCGGCGCGCCTCGACGATCACCTCCCCGCCTTCATCGCACCGAGGTCCGTCGTGCCCTTCTCCTCGCTCTCGAATCCCGAGTTCCTGATCACCTCACTGATCGTCGTCGCCTCGCCCGGCACCGGCGCGCTGGTCACCCTCGCCGCCGGCCTGTCGGGCGGCGCCCGCGCCTCGATCCACGCCGCCCTCGGCTGCACGATCGGCATCGTCCCGCACATGCTGGCCGCGATCACCGGTCTGGCCGCCCTGCTGCACGCCAGCGCCGTCGCCTTCGACGCGGTGAAATACGTCGGCGTCGTCTACCTGCTCTACATGGCCTGGATGTCGCTGAAGGAGCGTGGTCCGCTCGCCGTCAACGCCGACGGCCCGCAGCGCTCCCCGCGCGAGGTCGTGACCCACGCGGCCCTCGTGAACCTGCTCAATCCGAAGCTGTCGATCTTCTTCCTCGCCTTCCTGCCGCAGTTCATCGCCCGCGACGACCCGCATCCGACGCCGCTGATGATCGAGCTCTCCCTCGTCTTCATGGCGATGACCTTCGCCGTGTTCGCGGTCTACGGCGTCTTCGCCGCTGCGATGCGCGACCGGGTGCTCACGCGGCCGCCAGTGCTGCGCTGGATGCGCCGCGGCTTCGCGGCCGCCTTCGTGGGGCTGGGCGTGAAGCTCGCACTGGTACAGCGCTGAAGTCCAGCGCTGAAGTCGACGCGCTCCAGCGCAGCGGCGGCGCCTAGGCGACTTCGCCTGCCGTCGGCACCACGCCGTCGAAGTCGAACAGCTCCACCTTCTTCGGCTGCCCTGATCGCCGCTCCACCTTGTGCTGCGGCCCGATCGCCTTGCCGGTGCGGGCGTCGATGAGCTTGAGCTCCACCGGCTCACCGGTCTCGGTGTCGATCAGGCGCACCGGCTTGTTCTTCAGCGGCGCGTGCTTGTTGCCCCAGGTCAGCAGCGCCAGCATCACCGGCCGCAGGTCGCGGCCCTTGGGCGTCAGCACGTACTCGTAACGCGGCGGCTTGTCGCTGTAGAGCCGTTTCTCCAGCAGCTCCCGCTCGACCAGCTCCGCCAGCCGGCGCGTCAGCGTGTTGGACGCGATGCCCAGCTCCGTCACGAACTCGTCGAAGCGGTGGTGTCCGTAGAACACTTCGCGCAGGATCAGCACGCTCCAGCTGTCGCCCAGCATGTCCGTCGCCCGCGCGAGGGGGCAGGCCATGTCTTCAAAGCTCGTGCGACGCATCGGAACTCTCCTTGTGAGTGGCGGGGCCGCCGCACCCGATCGGCGCGACGGCGGTTCGGCCGTCACGGGATTCTCACTGACTTTCATCATGGAAGTTAGTTGACGAATCTGCAACAGTGCATTCCGCGCCTAGTCACTTCCATGATGCAAGTGACGTTCCTATAGTCCGCTCCATCGCTCGCCAACCGGCGGGTCCTCGATGCCGGAGTCCTTCCATGACCGATTCAACGCCTTCCGCCTCCCCTGCCGCCCCCGCCGCCACCACCGCCGCGGCACCTGCCGCCACGCCCTCTGTCACGCCATCGAACACGTCGCCGCGCCGTTCCCTCGGCCGCGCCTCGCTGAAGTGGGCGGTGCTGACCGCCGTCGTGCTCGGGGTCGGCGCGTACGGCGCGCACTGGTGGACGGTCGGCCGCTTCCATGAAGAGACTGACGACGCCTATGTGGGCGGCGACGTGACCGTGATCGGCGCCAAGGTCACCGGCTACATCACCGAACTGCCGGTCACCGACAACCAGTTCGTTCGCGCCGGCGACCTGCTCGCCCGCATCGACAGCCGCGACTACCAGGCCGCCCTGCAACGCGCCATCGGCGCGGTCGAGGCGCAGGACGCCGCCATCGCCAACCTCGGCGCCTCCGCCGCGCTGCAGCAGGCGGTGATCGCCAAGGCCCGCGCCGGCATCGACGCCGCCTTGGCCGAGGAGCAACGCGCCCGCGACGACTTCGCGCGCTACAAGGACCTCGTCGGCCGCGCGGCGGTGTCGGTGGAAAGCAGCCAGCGCGCCGAGGCGAACTTCAAGACCGCGCAGGCCGGCTCCGCCCGCGCCCGCGCCGAACAGCAAGCCGCTGAGCGCCAGCTCGACGTCATCGCCACGCAGAAGCGCCAGGCGCAGGCAGCGCTCGACCAGGCCCGCGCCGAGCGCGACATCGCCCAGCTCAACCTCGGCTACACCGAGCTGCGCGCGCCGCGCGACGGCTACGTCGGCAACCGCAAGGCAAGACTCGGCACCTACGTCGGCGTCGGCACGCCGCTGCTGTCGGTGGTTCCGGCGCAGGGCCTGTGGGTGGACGCGAACTTCAAGGAAGACCAGCTCGCCCGCATGACGACCGGCCAGCCGGTCAGCATCCGCGCCGACGCGTGGCCCGGCGTCGTGCTGCACGGCACGCTGGGCAGCCTGGCGCCGGCGACCGGCTCGCAGTTCAGCGTGCTGCCCGCCGAGAACGCCACCGGCAACTTCACCAAGATCGTCCAGCGCGTGCCGGTGCGCATCCAGCTCGATCCCGCCGACGACCGCCTCGGCCGGCTGCGCCCCGGCCTGTCCGTCGTCGTCGAGGTCGACACCAACCACGCCGGCGCCGGCACCAGGAGTGCCAGCGCGGAGGCGCCCCGCGGCGCCGCCACGGCGACCATGGGAACCGCCAAAGCAACGGCCACAGCAACGGCGAGCGTGCAATGAGTGCCGCCCTCGCCCCGGCGGACGGCGGGGTGCCGCCGGCCGTCCCGACGCGCAAGCGCCCGCCCTTCTGGTCCGACATCGTCATCCCCATCGACCAGTTGACGACCCGCGACAAGGTGCTGGCCTTCGCGACGATGTGCGTCGGCATGTTCATCGCGCTGCTGGACATCCAGATCGTGTCGGCCTCGCTGCGCGACATCGGCGGCGGCCTCTCGGCCGGCGCCGACGACACCACCTGGGTGCAGACCAGCTACCTGATCGCCGAGATCATCGTGATCCCGCTCTCGGGCTGGCTCGCGAGCGTGATGTCCACGCGCTGGCTGTTCGCGGTCTCGGCGCTGGGCTTCACGCTGACCAGCCTGCTGTGCGGCCTGGCCTGGAACATCCAGAGCATGATCGCGTTCCGCGCGCTGCAGGGCTTCATGGGCGGCTCCATGATCCCGATGGTCTTCACCACCGCGTTCATGTACTTCAGTGGCAAGCAGCGGGTGATCGCCGCCTCCACCATCGGCGCGATCGCGTCGCTGGCGCCGACGCTCGGTCCGGTCGTCGGCGGCTACATCACCGACGTGCTGTCCTGGCAGTGGCTGTTCTACATCAACCTGCTGCCGGGCCTCGTCGTCACGATCGTCGTGCCGATGATGGTGCGCGTCGACAAACCCAACTTCTCGCTGCTCAAGGGCGCCGACTACCTGTCGATGGTGCTGCTCGCGGTGTTCCTCGGCTGCCTGGAATACACGATGGAGGAAGGTCCGCGCTGGAACTGGTTCAGCGACTCGACCATCGTGACCACCGCCTGGGTCGCCGGCGTGACGGGCATCGCCTTCATCGCCCGCAGCCTGACCCACGCGCATCCCATCGTCGACCTGCGCGCGCTCAAGGAGCGCAACTTCGCGCTGGGCAGCCTGTTCTCGTTCATCACCGGCATCGGCATCTTCGCCACCATCTACCTGACGCCGCTGTTCCTCGGCCGCGTGCGCGGCTACAGCGCGCTCGACATCGGTCTGGCCGTGTTCTCGACCGGCGTGTTCCAGGTGATGTCCATCCCGCTGTACGCCTTCCTCGCCAGCCGCTTCGACCTGCGCTGGATCCTCTTCGCCGGGCTCTCGCTCTTCGCGATCTCGATGTGGGAGTTCGCGCCGATCACGCATGACTGGGGCTCACACCAGCTGCTGCTGCCGCAGGCGTTGCGCGGCATGGGCCAGCAGCTCTGCGTGCCGCCGGTGGTGACGCTGGCGCTCGGCGCGCTGCCGCCCGCGCGGCTGAAGCTGGCCTCGGGCCTGTTCAACCTGATGCGCAACCTCGGCGGCGCCATCGGCATCGCGGCCTGCGCGACCATCCTCAACGACCGCACCAACCTGCACTTCCAGCGCCTGGCCGAACACCTCAATACCAGCAACGAATCGATGAACCAGCTGCTAGCGTCGACCGGTGCATCGCTGTCCGCCGCGATGCCGTCGAGCGACGCCGCCACCGCCGCGCTGCGCCAGCTCTGGTCGCTGACCTACCGCGAGGCGCTGACGATGACCTTCGCCGACGCCTTCCTGATCGTGATGGGCTGCTTCGTCGTCGCGCTGGTGTTCGTGCCGATGCTGCGCAAGATCGCACCCCCGGCCGCGCCCTCCGCCGACGCGCATTGAGCACGTCGATGCCCACGACCCGCCGCCTTCGCTTGTCGCTCACCCTTTGAATCCCTAGGAGACCCGCCATGACGCTCCTGCCGTCCGCTTCCCTCCGTCCGCTGATGCGGCTCGCCCCCCTCGCGCTCGCGGCCTTCCTCGCCGCCTGCGCCCAGATGCCCGGGCCGGGCGAACGCCCGCGCGCGCTCGACGAGCGCTTCGCCGGCCAGACCCTGATCGCGCAGCATCAGGACGGCACGGCGCCGGCCACGCTCGGCAGCTGGTGGCAGGACTTCAACGATCCGTCGCTGACCGCCATCGTGCAGCGCGCGCTCGATCAGAACCTGGATCTCGCCGTCGCGCTGGCGCGTGTCGAGCAGGCGCGCGCCGCGGCTCAGGGCGCCGGCGCGCTGCGCCTGCCGCAAGGCTCGGTGCAGGGTCAGGTGCTCACGCAACGCCAATCGCTGAAGAGCCCGGAAGGCTCGCTGGCGCGCGGCTTCCCCGGCTACGACCGCAACCAGACCGTGCAATCGCTGGGCGTGGGCGCAAGCTGGGAAGCCGACCTCGCCGGCGGCTTGCGCCAGGGCGAGGCCG
>NZ_DASVNZ010000025.1:0-36233 GCF_036486225.1 Roseateles sp.
CAGCGTCGCCAGCACCAGCGCGGCGGTGAACCCGGCCGTGTCGATGACGATGCCGGTGATGACCGGCGCGAACGCGTTGGACAGCGCCGGGCCGAGCGCCACCCAGCTGAACACGCGCTTGAGTTGCGAGGCGTCGTGCGCCATCAGGCCCGCTTCACGCTGGATGGCGACGGCCGCGACCGCAACCGCGCCGCCGCACAGCAGGCAGCCCAGCGCCAGCAGCCAGACCCAGCCCAGGACCTGCGCGACCAGCGCCAGCACCGCGCCGGCGAAGGCCATCGCCACGCCGATGCCCACCGGCTTGTGGAAGCCGTGGCGATCGGCCAGACGGCCGGCCCACAGCGACAGCCCCAGCGGCGCGACGGCGAACAGGCTCAGCAGCACGCCGACGAAGCCGCCGCCGTAGCCCTGGTTCAGCACCCACAGCGTGGCCGCGACGCGCGTCGTCGCCATGCAGGCATGCACCGCGACCAGCGACGCGATGACGGCGGCAAAACCGGCGTTCAAGCCGGTGTAGCCCCTCGCCGCCGATGCGTCGTTACTCATCGGGCGGCGCCTTCGTCCTCGATGTCGGCGCCGGCATCGGCGCCGATGTCGCGACCGTGCCCGACATCGCCCGCGGCGCCGAGCTTCAGCACGCGCGCGGCCTCGTCCTCGGGCAGCGCCTCGACGGACTTCAGCTCACGGGTCATCACACGGGTGCGGCGCTCGGCGAGTTCGATGTTGTTGCTGGCCTCGTCGAGCTTCTTCTTCGTCTTCGCCAGGACGTCGCCGAACTTGCCGAACTCCGTCTTCACCGCGCGCAGCACGTCCCACACCTCTGCCGAACGCTTCTCCAGCGCCAGCGTGCGGAAGCCCATCTGCAGGCTGGACAGCGTCGCCAGCAGCGTCGTCGGGCCGACCAGCATCACCTTGTGCTCGCGCTGCAGCGCCTCGCTCAGACCGGGTCGGCGCAGCGCCTCGGCGTAGAGGCCCTCGGTGGGCACGAACAGCAGCGCGAAGTCGGTGGTGTGCGGCGGACCGAGGTACTTCTCGCGGATGCTCTTTGCCTCCAGCTTCAGACGCGTCTCTATCGCGCGACCGGCCAGTTCCGCCGCGGGGGCGTCGGCGCGCTCCTGGGCGTCGAGCAGACGTTCGTAGTCTTCACGCGGGAACTTCGCGTCGATCGGCAACCAGATGGGCTTGCCGTCGTCGCGCTGACCCGGCAGCTTGAGCGCGAATTCCACGCGGGCGCCAGTGCCCGGCACGGTCTCGACGTTGGAGGCGAACTGCTCCGGCGTGAAGACCTGTTCCAGCAACGCCGCGAGCTGCACCTCGCCGAAGATGCCGCGCGTCTTCACGTTGGTCAGCACCCGGTTCAGCGAGCCGACGTCGCGCGCCAGCGTCTGCATCTCGCCCAGGCCGCGGTAGACCTGCTCCAGCCGCTCGGCGACCTGCTTGAAGCTCTCACCCAGGCGCTGTTCCAGCGTGGCGTGCAGCTTCTCGTCGACGGTCGCCCGCATCTGCTCGAGCTTCTTCTCGTTGTCCTGCTGGATGGCCTGCAGCCGGGCCTCGACGGTGCGGCGCGTCTCGGCCAGGCCGACCTCGTTGCGCTGCCCCAGCGCCTGCAACTGCTCGGTCAGCACAGTGGTCATGCGGGACGCGGCGGCGTCCTGCGCCTCCCGCGCACGCGCCGCCTGCTGACCCAGCGCCTGCTGGAACTGCGTCAGCGTCGCCAGCGTCTCCTGGCGCAGCCCGGCGTTGCCGCGGCCGAGTTCGTCGCGCAGCGCGCGCTCCAGGCGCTCGAGGCGTTCGCCCGACTGCTGCATCAGCGGCGCCAGCGCCGCTGCCGTGTCACCGTCCGACGACCGTCGCCGCGTGAGCAGCACCACGACGAGAAGGATCAGGATCAGCCCGGAGAGGCTCAGCTGCAGCAGGTCGGGAAAGGACATGCGTCCGATTCTCTCAGCGCTTGAGCACCTCGGGATTCAAGGCCGTCGGAGGAACGCCGCCGGTCAGCGCGGCGATCAGGTTGTCGACCGCCAGATCGCTCATCGCGCGGCGTGTCGCGATGGTGGCGCTGGCGATGTGAGGCGTGAGCACGACGTTCGTGCAGGCGAGCAGGTCCGGGTGCACCGTCGGTTCGCCCTCGAACACGTCCAGGCCCGCGGCGGCGATGGTGCCGGCCCGCAGCTCGGCGGCCAGCGCCGCGTCGTCGACGACGCCGCCGCGCGCGATGTTGGTCAGCGTCGCGGTCTTCTTCATCAGGCGCAGCTCGCGCTGGCCGATCAGGTGGTGCGAGGACGCGCTGTACGGCACGACGATGACCAGGTGGTCGGCGCGCTGCAGCAGTTCGTCCTTCTCCACCCACTGCGCGCCCAACGGACCTTCCTGGTCGGCCGGCAGCTTCGAGCGGTTGTGATAGATCACCGGCATGCCGAAGCCGAGGTGCCCGCGCCGCGCGATCGCCGCGCCGATGCGGCCCATGCCGAGCACGCCCAGCGTCGCGCCGTGGATGTCGGCGCCGGCGAACATCGTCACCGACCATTGTTTCCATTCGCCGCGGCGCAGGAAGTGTTCGCTCTCGGTGATGCGGCGCGCGGTGGCCATCATCAGCGCGAAGCCGAAGTCGGCGGTGGTCTCCGTCAGCACGTCCGGCGCGTTGGTCACCACGACGCCGCGCGCGGTGCAGGCCGGCACGTCGATGTTGTTGTAGCCGACGGCCATCGTGCAGATGGCCTTCAGGTCCGGACACGCGTCGAGCAGCTTCGCGTCGATCTTGTCGCCGCCGGCGATGTATGCGCCGGACTTGCCCTGCAGGCGCCGGATCAGCTCGTCCTGCGACCAGCCGGTGTCGCTGTCGTTGGTCTCGACTTCGAAGTGCGGACGCAGCCGGTCGACGATGTCGTCGAAGGTCTTGCGGGCCACCAGGACGCTGGGCTTGCTCATGGACGCATCTCCTTGCAGGGAAGCGTCGACTGTAGGCCGGCCGCACCGGGGGCCCGCACGAGGATCGCCCACTGCTGCCGCAGATCAGCCCCGGCGTGTCACTCCAAAAAGCGCGTGAAGGACGCGACCGCGTCGCGCTCGGTGACCAGCGTGTTCTCGACCGCGTCCGGATCCGCGTAGCCCAACGACATGCCGCAGACCAGCTGCTGCTGCGGCGACAGGCCGAGCTCCTCGGCGATGACGCGGTGGAACTGCGTGAACGCCGCCTGCGGGCAGGTGTGCAGGCCGCGGCCGCGTGCGGCGACCATCAGGTTCTGCAGGAACATGCCGTAGTCCAGCCAGCTGCCCTGCTGCATCACGCGGTCGATGGTGAACATCAGGCCCACCGGCGCGTCGAAGAAGCGGTAGTTGCGGCCGTGCTGCTCGTGCATGCGCAGCTTGTCGCCCTTGGTGATGCCCAGCAGGCCGTACAGGTCCCAGCCGACCTTGCGGCGGCGATCGATGTAGGGCGAGACCCACTCGCGCGGGTAGTAGGCGTATTCCTCGCCGTGCGTGGCGAGTTCCTCCGGGTCGTCGTACGCCGACTGGATGCGGCTCACCAGCCGGTCCTTCGCGGCGCCGGTCAGCACGTGGACCTGCCAGGGCTGGGTGTTCGTGCCTGATGGCGCGCGGGCGGCGACGGCGAGCAGCTCCTCGATCAGGGCGCGCGGCACCGGCGTCGGCAGGAATGCGCGCATCGAATGCCGCGTGACGATCGCGGCGTCGACGGCGGCGGACTGCTCCGGTGTCGGGGAGACAAAGGGATCCGGAAAGGACGCGGGGAAGGTCATGGCATCTCCAGCGCGCTGAGCGCTCTCACGTAGGACTCGGGCAGCTGCGCCACCGGGCGCCGCGATTCGCGATCGACATACACATGGACGAAGTGTCCGCGCGCGGCGCACAGCGGCTCGCCTTCGGCGAACAGGCCGATCTCGTAGCGGACGCTGGAGCGGCCGCGCTTCGCGACCCGCAGGCCGGCCTCGACCTGCTGCGGGAAGGCCAGCGAGGCGAAGAAGTTGCAGTGCGTCTCGATCACCAGGCCGATGACCTCGCCGTGATGGAGGTCCAGCGCGCCCTGCTCGATCAGGTAGCGGTTCACCGCCGTGTCGAACAGGCTGTAGTAGACGACGTTGTTCAGATGGCCGTAGACGTCGTTGTCCATCCAGCGCGTCGGGACCGGAAGGAATCGGGCGAAGGCCTCGCGCGGCTCGGGGGCCGGGCGGGCTTCGACGACGGGCGTGGGGGCGGCGGGGGCGTCAGCGCTCATCCGCCGATTCTTCCACCGCCGCGCGGGGTCAGGTGTCGCGCGGGCTACTGGAACATCGCCTGGAACGCATGGCAGACGTCATGTGGGGTCGACGTCGCAGATCCGGCATCCCGCAACACGGTGTTCGACGTCATCCCCGGCGGGACCACATCGAGGATCTTCAGGACCGCGGCCTCCTTGCCGACCACCTCGCCGTAATGGTGCTGCCCGATCGATTCGGTGATCAGTTCACCCGCGCGGAAGACCCTCGCCAGCCCCGACTCGACCTGCACCACGCGGATCGCGCCCTGCTCCACCCAACCGAAGCGCGGGAACGGATGGAGATGGACCGGCAGTTGGGTGCCCGGGCGTATCGTCATCGGCGTCACGATGGCCACGTGCGGTTCCGGGAGCCGGAACGACTGGCCCGTCCAGGTCCGCGAGAGATGCCGGACCTCGTCCAGCAGGCGCACGCTTTCAGGCGCCGGCGGCGCGCCCGGCGACTCGGACGCAGCGCAGCAGTGCACCGGGGGCTCAAGGGGCGGATTGGAATAGGACGAGAGGTCGGGAAACATGCGCGGTTCCTGAAACGAAACGGCGTCAGTGATTTTTCCAGCGCTCCCAGGCAAACGCCGCGGCCTCCAGCGTCCGCATCTGCACATTGACGGTGACGCTCAGGTCCTCGCCGTAGCCGCCGGCCATGCTCAGCGCGACCGGAATGCGGCGTTCGAGCAGCGCATCCAGCACGATCCGGTCGCGGCGCAACAGCCCGTCCGCGCTGAGCTTCAGGCGGCCAAGCCGGTCGCCCTCGTGCGGATCGGCGCCGGCCAGGTAGAAGGCCAGTTGCGGCGGCCGGTCCGCCATCCGTCGCCAGACCTCCCCGAGCGCATCCTCCAGCGCCGCGAGGTAGACCGTGTCACCGCAGGCGTCCGGCAGACCCACGTCCAGGTCGCTGGCCTCCTTGCGGAACGGGAAGTTCTTCTCCCCATGGATCGAGAGCGTGAACACGCTGTCGTCGTCCCGGAAGATGCTCGCCGTGCCGTTGCCCTGGTGGACGTCCAGATCGACCACCAGCACGCGCAGCCCCGGGCGCTCCGGGTGGCGGCGGTGCCACTCGGCCTGCATCAGCCGTGCGGCGACCGCGACGTCGTTGAACACGCAGAACCCGCTGCCCTTGTCCGCATACGCATGGTGCGTGCCGCCCGCCAGGCTGGCGGCGACGCCCTCCTCCAGGGCGGCGCGGGCCGCGGCGATGGTCGCCCCGACCGAGCACAACGAGCGCCGCGGCAACCCCGGCGCCCAGGGAAAACCGATCTCGCGCTGCGCCGACTCGCTCAAGGTACCGTGCAGGACGGCGTCGATGTAGTCCGGCGTGTGGACCAGCGCCAGCGCCTCCGGGCCGGCGGCCTCCGCCACCTGGGGCCGCATCACGCCGGGTTCCCGCTCCACCCGCTCCCGCAGCATCTGGTACTTGGATTGCGGAAATCGATGACCCGGCGGAAGCGCCAACGTCAAATGGTCGTAATGGAAGGCGAGCATGGTCAGGACCCTAGCAGAGCGCGGAACCCGAACTTTGCTGCAATGCACAAAAAGTGCTTGCAATCATCGCCGCCGGTCCTATACTGATTCCATGCTGCACCGCAACAAATGTGTGGCGACGGCGCTCAGCCCGCCGCGTTGTCCCCGGCTGACCTCATTCCTCAAGGAGATTTCGCATGCTGACTGCTGACCAAGTGCTCGACCAACAAAAGAACCTGCAAGCCTCGTGGTTCGGCCTGACTGCCAAGGCTTTCGAAGGCTATGAAAAGCTGGTCGAACTGAACCTGCAAGTCGCCAAGACTGCCCTCGGCGAAGCCGCCGAAACCGCCCAGCAAGCCATCACCGTCAAGGATCCGCAGGAACTGTGGGCCCTGCAGACCGCGCTGCTGCAACCGTCGGCTGAAAAGGCCGTGGCCTACAGCCGCCACCTGTACGACATCGCCACCTCGACCTCTTCGGAGTTCGTCAAGCTGGCCGAGTCGCAAGTGGCTGACGCCCAGGTCAAGTTCGGCGCCGTCGTGGACAACGCGACCAAGAACGCACCGGCTGGCACGGAAAATGCTGTTGCTTTGGTGAAGTCGGCGGTGGCTGCGGCCAACAACGCTTACGAAAGCCTGCACAAGGCCGCCAAGCAAGCCACCGACATCGCGGAATCCAATTTCAACGCCGTGACCAGCACGGCGGTGAAGGCGACCCAGACCGCCGCCCGCAGCGCCAAGCGCGCCACGGCCTGAGCGAGCAAGTTGCCGTATCGGTTGTCTCCTCGGTACCCAAGGAAGTCAAGCTTCCCAAGTGCCCTTCAAAGCCCAGCGCAAGCTGGGCTTTTTTTTCGCCTGTGCGCGTCCGTTGGCCGGCGTCCCGCTGCCATCGACCGACCTCGCGTCTGCCGAGGCGCCCCACTCGGTGTCACGGGCACCGGGCCGGTGCTCCGGCAATCGCCCGGATGCCCGCGTGGTGGGCGCGTGACCGCCGCGTGAGCCTCCCGGCTCAGTCCGCCGCCGTCGATGAGGCCGAAGGCGCCGCCGGGACCACCGGGCTCGCGGCAAAGCGCGCGTACTGGTCCGCCACGTCGCGCAGCACGCCCTGGACGGTGAACTCACGCAGCGCCTCGCGGTCGTAGAGCGGGTAACGCGGCAGGCCGATCACCATCATCAGGTAGCCCATTGTGCGGACCGACATCTGGTCGCACATCGAGCGGATCGCGACCTCGCCGGGCTCGAAGCCGTCCGGCGCGCAGGCGGCGACGCGTTCCCGCATCAGCCCCAGCAGCCGGTTGTAGACGGGCTGCTGCGCCTGGCCGATCTCCTCGAGCGTGCCGGTCTGCGTCAGCGACATGTAGATCATGCGGAACTGCTCCGGGTGCCGCTCCCAGAAGTCGAGCAGGCAGCGGGTGTGCGCCTCCAGCACCTTGCGCGGTCCGCGCTGGTCCTTGGAGGCGTCGAGCAGTTCGTCGGTCAGCGACTCGAACACCTCGATCCACAGGCCGTCCAGCAGCGCCTTCTTGCTCTCGAAGTAGCTGTAGATCGCCATCGTCGAGATGCCGAGCTCCTGCGCCAGCCGGCGCATGCTGAGCGCCTCCACACCCTCGTCGCGATAGATCTTGCGTGCGCGCTCCAGCATCTCGCGCTTGAGCGCGGCCATCTCGGCCGGACCGCGCCGCAGCCGGGGCCGCTCGCGGTCGGAGTCCTGATCGGTGTTTCGCACGGCGTTCCCTACATCCAAAGGTTATTGTCGGTGTACGTTAACTCATACCAGGGGTCACGTTAAATCCTCACGAACCCTGGCTTCTCCCCATCATTACCAATTCCGTACACGTACGAGAATAGGTGCAAACGGCATGCCCGCGCCTCTCCTGCGGGTTTCTCCACCTGCAAAGAGTCCCTCATGCTCGACCGCCTGTCCGTGGGCGCCAAGCTCAGCTTGGCCTTTTTCTGCGTCCTCCTGATCACCGCGCTGCTGGGCGGGCTGGCCCTGTTCCAGCTGGGCCGCGTCAACGACACCGCCACCGACATGGCGTCGAACTGGCTGCCCTCGTCCCGCGCGGCGCAGGCCATCAACCAGGAGGTCACGCGGCTGCGCACCCGTGAGTACCGGCTGCTGCTGACCGAGGGCAATGCGCGCGCCAGCTATGCCGAGAAGGTCGCGCTGGGTCGCCAGAGCATCGAGCAGAAGCTGAAGGCGTACGAGCCGATGGTGTCCTCGCCCGCAGAAGGCGAGAAGCTCCGGCAGATCCGCGCCTTGTGGGCGAGCTACGAAGCGAGCAACGTCAAGCTGGTCGAAGCCGCTGTCCGCGGCGACGACGAGGAAGGCAAGCGTCTGGTCGCCGTCGACAGCCTGCCGACCTACGAGGCGATGGGCAAGGCCGTGGACGAACTGGTCGAGATCAATACCGTCGGTGCCGCCGCGGCCGACGACCTGGGCGACCAGATCTACGCCCGCAGCCGGTGGATGATCGCCGGCATGACCCTGCTGGCCGTCGTGATCGGCGCGACGCTGGGCTTCGTGATCACCCGCAAGATCACGCGGCCGCTGGCGGCCTCGGTCGCGATCGCCGAGGCGGTCGCTTCGGGCGACCTGACCCGCACGCTGCGCGTCCGCGGCCGCGACGAGGTCGCCCAGCTGCAGACCGCGCTGATGCGCATGGTCGGCCAGTTGCAGTCGGTGGTGGCGCAGGTGCGCGACGGGGTCGAGTCGGTGTCGAGCGCCTCCTCGCAGATCGCCGTCGGCAACCAGGACCTGTCGGCGCGGACCGAACAGACCGCGGCCAACCTCGAGGAGACCGCGTCCAGCATGGAGCAACTGACCAGCGCCGTCGGCCAGTCCGCCGACACCGCGCGCCAGGCCAACCAGCTGGCCGGCAGCGCCGCCGAATCGGCCGCGCGCGGCGGCAAGGTCGTCGGGCAGGTGGTGGCGCGGATGCAGGAGATCAGCGCGTCGTCGACCCGCATCGCCGACATCATCGGGACGATCGACGGGATCGCGTTCCAGACCAACATCCTGGCGCTGAATGCGGCGGTCGAGGCCGCACGCGCCGGCGAGCAGGGCCGCGGCTTCGCGGTCGTCGCGAGCGAGGTGCGCTCGCTCGCGCAACGCAGCGCCGAAGCGGCCAAGGAGATCAAGACGCTGATCAACCGCTCGGTGGAGACGGTCGAGGCGGGCACGTCGGACGTCGCCGAGGCGGGCCGCACGATGGACGAGATCGTCCACGGCGTGCGCCGCGTCACCGACCTGATGGGCGAGATCGCCGCGGCGGCCACCGAGCAGCGCGACGGCATCGCGCAGGTCAACCAGGCCGTCGCCAACCTGGACCAGATGACGCAGCAGAACGCCGCGCTGGTCGAGGAATCCACCGCGGCCTCCGGCTCGCTGCGCGAGCAGGCGCAGCGGCTGTCCGAGGTGGTCTCGGTGTTCAAGGTGAACTGACTGCGGAGGCCGCAGGCCCTCACCCCCACACGCTCCGGCAAGCGGGAAAGGGCGCAAGAAAGGTGCCGGTATGCCTCTTTTCCGCCTGCGGAAGAGGGGTCAGAAAGTGCCGGGCATACTGCGGCCTCATGGCCACCCGCACCCCGATCTTCTTCGCCAGCGCCGCGGCGTTCCGCGCCTGGCTCGACGAGCACGCCGCCTCGGCCACCGAGGTCCTGGTGGGCTTCCACAAGCGCGCCACGGGCGAGCCCAGCCTGGCCTGGCCCGAGTCGGTCGACGAGGCGCTGTGCCACGGCTGGATCGACGGCGTGCGCACCCGCATCGACGACAAGCGCTACAAGATCCGCTTCACGCCGCGCAAGGCGGTGTCGATCTGGAGCGCCGTCAACATTGGCCGCGCCGAGGCGCTGATCCAGGAAGGTCGGATGAAGCCCGCCGGTCTCGCGGCGTTCGAGCGGCGGCAGGAGGAGCGCTCGCGCGTCTACGCATTCGAGCAGCCAAAGGAACTGGTCGAGTTCTCGCCGTCGCACGAGGTCATCTTCATGCGCGACGCCAAGGCCTGGGCGTTCTTCCAGGCGCAGCCGGACGGCTACCGCCGCACCAGCATCTGGCACATCCTCAGCGCGAAGAAGCCCGAGACGCAGCTCGCGCGCCTGGACAAGCTGATCGAGGCGAGCGCGCGCGGCGAACGGCTCTGAGTTCGCCGGCCTGCTGGACAGGCCGGGCCGATGGGACGGTTGCCACGTGCGACCACTGATCAGACCTCCCCATCCCCTGGAGTCCTGATCTTGCGACCGCCCTTCCGTCCTGTCTCGCCGCGCCGCGCGGCCCTGTCGATGATGCTCTTCTGCGCTGCGGGTGCCGCACTCGCGGACACTTCCGCACCCGCCACTTCGGCAGAGACGCTCCTGCCCACCGAATGGAAGTCGTGGAACAACCACCACTACCGGCTCGAAGCGGATGGCCATCTCAGCTGCTACAGCGAGAACAGCAGCAAGACCGCTTGCAGCATCAACGCGCCAGATCCGGCCAAGGCCCAGCCGCTGCGATGCAACGATCCTCGATGGGGTGGCAAGAGTCGCCAACGCACCGGCTACGAGGTCGTGGATCATTGGTGTAACAAGGCCTACGCCGCGCTGTTTGCCACCTGGATGGATCACACAGCAACAGGACATCCCCAGGTGTTGTCGACCACGCCGAACGGCGACACCATGTGTTTGTCATTCGACGGAACCGCATGTCTGCCCGCCAAGTACTTCGTCCCCGCCAATGTGCGGCGATCGCGGGGCTCATGGCTTCCATCCCCGCTGTTCTGCGGCCGCACCATGCGCCGGAACGTGGGATTCACCGGGTACGAGGCAGAGCACGCCGGTCACTGGTGCCAGACACCGTGGCAGGTGCTGTTCAGCGAACGTTTGCCCGACGCGGAAGAAGATCAGTTCGGTTGCACCTTTCGAGCAAAGGTTCCGGGGTGGCTCCAGAGCGAAGAGGTCGGCTGGATCCTGCGAATGCGCGCTGCACCTCGTGCATCTCAGGTGAGAAGCCCGTCGTATCTGACTTTCAAAGTCCAAGGCAGTGATTGGTCCGCCAGTACCGTCGTGACAGCGACAGGAGGCGTCGGCGTGCTCGGGCAGACCTCGTCGGTCGAGAAGACCTCCCCGCGATGGATCGACGTGAGCGACGGCGGAGAGCTGTCCATCGGCATCTTGCTCAGAGGAAACGATCGGGTCCGCTACTACGGTGCAGCGGGGTGGCCGGACAACCTGTTCGACGACACGCACGCACTTGTTTCGGATGATGACGCGGCGCGTGACGCTTCACTGGTCCTGGCGCGAGGCTCCAACACCCCGCAGGGCGAGATCACGGTCGACTACACCCCACAAAGTGGGCGCTCCTGCTCGGATCACGAGATTCACACGGTGGCCATGGTGCGACGTCGCGCCTCTGTCCCCAAGCCTCCGGCAGCCCCGGGCAAAAGCGCTCGTCAGATCCAACAGCCGGTCACCGCGTCTTCGCCGCGATCTTCTTCCTGATCTCCGGCAGCATCGCCGTCGCGACCTCGCGCCCAAGCGCGATGGCGCGGCGGCGCGTGGTGAAGTCCGAGCCGCTGAAGCCGTCCAGCTTGGGCCGCAGCACGACGTCGGCGCCCTGCAGCTCGTACTGGTTGATCGACTTGCCCATGATCGAGAAGGTCTGCAACAGCATGCGCATCGCGTCGCCGGGGATCTTGGGATCGGGCGGCTCGCCGATGTCCACGGCGATGACGAACTCGGCGCCCATCTGCTTGGCGAAGCGCACCGGCACCGGCGCGACCAGGCCGCCGTCCACGTACTCGCGGTTGCCGATCTTGACCGGCTGGAACACCGCCGGCACCGCACTCGACGCACGCACCGCGGTGCCCACATCGCCCTGCCGGAACAGGATCGGCGAGCCGTCGCCCAGGTCCGTGGCGACGATGCCCAAGGGCAGCGGCAGTTGCTCCAACCCGCGTCCGCCCGTCATCTGGCGGACGTAACGCGCCAGCGCCTCGCCGCGGATCAGGCCGCGCATCGGGAAGGTCCAGTCGGTGATGGCGCCTTCGTCCATCGCCTCGGCGACCGTCTGCAGTTCCTTGCCGGTCCGGCCCGCCGCATACAGCGCGCCGACGAGACTGCCGGCCGAGGTGCCACAGACCAGATCGACCTTGATGCCGTTCTCTTCCAGCACCTGGATCACGCCGATGTGCGCAAACCCGCGCGCCGCGCCGCCGCCCAGCGCCAGGCCCACGCGCGGCGGCTTGGGGATCGGCTTGGGCGTGACGGGCGTCGGCAGTTCGGGGTCGGGTGTTGTCACGACCGGCGGCGGCGCCACGGACGGCGTGAAGGTCGAGCAGGCGCTCAACGCACTCAGACCCAGCGCGCCGGCGGCGGTCAGCCAGCGGCGGCGGGAGGGCAACGCCGGCACGGCGGTGGCAGGCTTGGTAAGGTCGCGGTCGTCTCGGGGCATGGCGCGGAATTCTAGGGAAGCTCTGTAGCAAAGCTGTTGCAGCCCGCACGCACAATCGCGCCCCGGAAATCGAGGCCCGGAGATCGACCCGAAAGTCGACCCGGAGATCGGGACCGGGATCAGGAGAGCACATGAGTGGAAAGAGCGCGCTGCGGCGCTGGACCGTGCGGGGCCTGGTCGGGCTGCCGTTCCTGCTGGTCGCGCTGGCGATCGCGGCCTGGGCCTGCGTGCGCGCCAGCCTGCCGCAGCTGGACGGCGACGCCGAGATCCCCGGCCTGAGCGCGCCCGTGAGCCTGGGCCGCGATGCGCTGGGCACGCTGGTCGTCGAGGGCCGCACGCGCCTGGACGTGGCCCGCGGCCTGGGTTTCGCGCACGCCCAGGAACGCTTCTTCGAGATGGACCTGACGCGCCGCTCGGCGGCCGGGGAGCTGTCCGCGCTCTTCGGCGCCAAGGCGCTGGAGCGCGACCGCAGCCGGCGCGTCCACCGCCTGCGCGCGCGGCTGACCGAGCGCTTCGAAGGCCTCTCGGGCGAAGACCGCCTGCTGCTGCTCGCCTACGCGGAAGGCGTCAACGCCGGACTCCATGCCTTGCCGATGCGACCCTGGCAGTACCTGCTGCTGCGCGCCAAGCCGCAGGACTGGACCCCGGTCGACTCCTTGCTGGTGATCTCGGAGATGTACTTCATGCTGCAGTCCGGCAGCTTCGACGCAGGTTTCGACCGTGCGACGCTGCGCGAACGCGCCGGCGACGCCGTCTTCGACTGGCTCAACCCGCGCGGTGGCCGCTGGGACGCGGCGCTCGACGGCAGCCAGTCGCCGCCGACGCCGATGCCGACGCCGGAGCAGCTCGATGTGAGCCAGGCCCGCGCACCCGCGACGCCGGCCAGCGGTCCGGCGAGTGGACCTGTGAATGCCCCGGCCAGCGCACGGACCAACGACGATCTGCCGGTCCTGGGCAGCAACAACTGGGCGGTGGCCGGTTCGCGCTCGACGCACGGCGGCGCGATCCTGGCCGACGACATGCACCTGGGCCTCGGCGTGCCGAGCATCTGGTACCGCGCGCAGTTCCAGATCGGCGCCGGTCCCTCGGGCCTGCGCGCGGCCGGCGTGACGCTGCCCGGACTGCCGGCGATGGTGGTGGGCTCCAACGGCGCGGTCGCCTGGGGATTCACCAATGCCTACGGGCAATGGTTCGACTGGGTCGAGGTCCCGTCCGACGCGAAGCTCACGACGCGCACCGAGACGATCGAGGTCCACGGCGCCCCGGCGCAGACCCTGGAAGTGAGCGAGATCGGCGACGCGCCCATAGTGACCGTGGAGGGCGGGCGCCGCTTCGCCCTGCACTGGATCGCGCACCAGGGCGCGGCCTACAACCTGGCGCTCGACCGCATGCTGCAGGTGCGCCATGTCAGCGATGCGCTCGCGTTGGCTCAGCGTGCCGGCATGCCGCATCAGAACCTGCTCGCCGCCGACCGCGACGGCCAGATCGGCTGGACCGTCGCCGGTCGCCTGTGGGCGCAGCCCGGTCTGCCCGAGGCCTACGGCCGGTTCGTCGCGCCGACGGCGATGCGACGCGACTGGCTCGATCCCGACCGCGCGCCGCAGGTGCTGTCGCCGGCGCAGGGCCAGCTGTGGACCGCCAACAACCGCCAGCTCGACGGCGCGCCGGGCGACCTGCTCGGCGACGGCGGCTTCGACCTGGGCGCACGCGCGCAGCAGATCCGCGACCGGTTGTCGGCCAAGGACAAGCACGACGAAGCCTCGATCGGCGCCATCCACCAGGACAACGAGGCCCGCTTCATGAAGACCTGGGCGGCGCGCCTGCTGGCGGCGTCCCGCACCGATGCCGGCGCGAACCCGACGCATCGCGCCTTCGTGCAGCTGCTCGAGAACTGGAACGGCCGGGCCGATGCGGACTCGGCCGCCTACCGCCTCGTGCGCCAGGCGCGGCTGCGCGTGCTGGACACCCTGTGGGACGCGTGGACGCTGCCGTCGCTCGGCGAGCGGCAGCTCGACCCGAAGCGGCGCATGCGCTGGCGCAACCAGTTCGAATACAGCGCCGCGCGCGCCGTCGACGAACGCCCGCCGCATCTGCTGCCGGCCGCGTTCGCGAGCTGGGATGCGCTGCTGCTGGCGCAACTGGACGACGCCGCGCGTGAGATCGCGCCGGACGGCAACCTCGGCGGCGCTACCTGGGGCGCGCAGAACGCGAGCCGCATCCAGCACCCGCTGGCCAAGGCGATCCCGGCGCTGTCGCGCTGGCTGGACATGCCGTCGGCGCCGCAGAGTGGCGACAGCAACCTGCCCAACGTCGCCGGACCCGCGTTCGGTCAGTCGGAGCGGATGGTGGTCTCACCCGGTCGCGAGGAACACGGCTGGCTGTCGATGCCGGGCGGACAGAGCGGCCATCCGATGTCGCCGTTCTACGGCGCGGGGCATCAGGACTGGGTGGAAGGCAAACCGACGCCGCTGCTGGCCGGGCCGGTGATCCACCGGATCACGGCGCACCGCGACTGAACGGGGGCCGCGCCGGCAGGACACCGCCGTCGCGCATCGACGCGCTTCAGCTGTCGGCGGGCTTCACGTTGAACACCTGCCGCAGGTAGGCCAGGAAGGTCTGGTCCTCGCACATGGTCTTGCCGGGGCTGTCCGACAGCTTGGCCACCGGCTGACCGTTCACGTGCGTGAGCTTGATGACGATGTTGAGCGTCGGCAGGCCCATGTCGTTGCTGAGCTTGGTGCCGATGCCGAAGCCCAGTTGGACGCGATCCGCGAAGTGGCGGTACAGCGCCAGCGCCTTCGGCATGTCGAGCGCGTCGGAGAACACCAGCCGCTTGGTGTTGGCGTCGATGCGCAGCTGCTCGTAGTGGGCGAGCGCCTTCTCGCCCCATTCGACCGGATCGCCCGAGTCGTGGCGCAGGCCGTCGAAGAGCTTGGCGAAGTAGAGGTCGAAATCGGCCAGGAAGGCGTCCATGCCGATCACGTCGGTCAGCGCGATGCCGAGGTCGCCGCGGTACTCCTGCACCCAGTCCTCCAGCGCGGCCTTCTGGTGGTCGCGCAGCCGCACGCCGGTGGCCTGGTAAGCCTGCAGGTACTCGTGCGCCATCGTGCCGATCGGCACCAGCCCGAGTTCCTTGGCCAGCAGCACGTTGGAGGTGCCGCGGAAGGTCTGCGGCAGCTCGTCGCGCAGCGTGCGCAGCACCTCCTCGTGCCAGGCGCCGGAGAACCGCCGCCGCAAGCCGAAGTCGAAGAATTGGAACGGATGGCGGCGCGGCGCCTCCTCCCGCGCAAAGGTCCGGATCAAGTCGATCTTCTGCGCCAGCCGACGCCGGCCCTCCTCGATCGCGGCGCCTTGATCAAAGCGGCGGAAATACAGCTCGTTGACCATCGCCAGCACGAAGATCTCGAAGGCCATCACATGCACCTGCGGGCCGCGCACGACGATCTCCAGCTTCTCGCCCTCCGCGCGCACCGTGATGAACGCGCGCTGGAAGCGGAAGATGCGCAGCAGGTCGATGAAGTCGGGCTTCATGAAACGCAGGCCGCTGAGGTACTCGAGCTCGTCGGCGCGGAAGGTCAGCGCGCACAGGTGGTCGATCTCGCGCTCCAGGTCCGCGACCAGTTCCGCCAGCGGGTACTGCGGCGTGTTGCGGCACGCGAAGCGGTACTCGGCCTGCGCCTGCGGATAGCGATGCAGCATCGCCTGCCACATCGTGAACTTGTAGAGGTCGGTCTCCAGCAGGCTGCGGATCACCGGGGAAGTGGCGTCGGGACGGCTCATGGCCGGGGACTGTACCCGGGGGCCGCGCGGCTCGGCGATGATCGCGACTTCGCCACACGCCGAGCCAGTCCTTCGTGCACGAACCCCTCGCCCACCTCCGCCGCCGCAGCGTCCTTCGTCGCCTGGGTGCGGCCGCGCTGCTGCTGATCGCCGCGGCGGTGCGCGCGCAGGTCCCCGTCGCGATCGACAAGCCGCCCGACGCCGCCGCCGCGATGAAGATGGTCTACGGGGGCAACACCTGGCGCCACGAGCGCGCGGCGGCCTTCTTCGGCGGGCGTTCGCCGACGCTGCGCGCGGAGATCCGCGAGGTCTTCCGCGGGCGCTACGTCGAATCGAACGTCGACAAGCTGATGCTGGTCTACCAGTTGACGCCCGGCCCGCGCGACCAGTTCCGCTGCGCGGCCTGCGTGCCCGCGCTGGGCGCCGCCGTGCTGGTCGCCGACGCGGCGGGGCGCTGGAAGCTGAGCGCCAAGGGACTGCTGCTGATGCCGGGCGCGCCCGGCGCGGGCGACGAGGACCTCCAGCTGCTGCAGATCGCCGACGAGCGCTGGATCCTGCGCAGCCGCCGCTACGACATCGACCGAGGACGCGAGAGCCGCACGGAGCGCCTGGTGCTCGAGCGCGACGGCGAGATGCAGCTCGGGGCGGAACTGGGCTTCGACGAGAAGCCCGGCCCGCTGGCCTGCGGTGCGACCGCGGCGCCACAGACCTCGGGCGTCAGCGTGCTGAGCCCCGGGCGCGGCCCGCGCGTCGAGATCGTGCTGCGCTTCAACGAAGGCGCCTGCAACGCACTCCGCGCGGTGGTGCAGCGCACGCGCATGGAGCTGCGGGACGGGCGCTTCCAGTTGGAGCCCGACGCGCCGGAACCGGATGACGACGACGCGCCGACACCGCCCGCGAAGCGCTGAAGTGCGTGGCGGCTGAAGCGCACGAGCGCGCGCAGGCGCGCAGGCGCGCAGGCGCTCAAGCCAGCTTGTACGTCTGCAGGTGGATGCTGGTCTCGGTCGCGCCGATGCCCTTGATCAGGCGCACCCGCTCCAGGATCTCGGCCAGTTCGTTCAGGCTGTCCGCGCGCAGTTCCGCCAGCAGGTCCCAGCGGCCGTTGGTGTCGAACAGCCCCGCCACGCCGGGCTCGCCGAGCAGGATGCCGACGACCTCCCGCGTGCGGTTGCCTTCCACCGCGATGCTCATCCAGGCCGTGATGTGCGGCTGGGCCACGTCCGCGCGCAGCTTCACCGTGTAGCCGACGATCTGGCCGCTGTCCTCCAGCCGCGTCAGCCGATTGGTCACCGTCCCGCGCGAGACCTTCAGCTTGTGCGCCAGCGTCGCGACGCTCGCCCGGGCGTCCTGGCGCAGCAGCGCGATCAGTTGATGGTCCAGTGTGTCCATGTTGGTGCGTCGGTGGCCACGTTGCGCGCGCGTCGCCCTGGGTTAACCCGAATCTCACGGCATTTCGTCAGAGTTCGCTGACGAAATGCGCAAGGCGCTTCAATTATTGATCAATTCTCTGGCTTCCTGCTGACACGTGGATCCAAAGAATGGAGGCATTCCCACTCCCAAGAGACCGCCGATGACGACCCGCCTCCTCCTCACGCCCGACGTCGCCCGCGTCGTCCGGCACGACGGCATCGCCCGCAGCTTCCAGGCTCTCGCCGGCTACATCGCCGAGGACTACGTCCGATGGAGCGAGTTCGACAAGAGCGCCCGCGTCGCCAACCACTCGGACGACGGCGTGATCGAGCTGATGCCGATCTCCGACGCGTCGCTCTACAGCTTCAAGTACGTCAACGGCCACCCCAAAAACCACCGCGTGGGCCTGCCCACCGTGATGGCTTTCGGCGTGCTCGCCGACGTCGCCACCGGCACGCCGCACCTGCTGTCGGAGCTGACCCTCAGCACCGCGCTGCGCACGGCGGCCACCTCCGCGCTGGTCGCGCAACACCTGGCACGTCCGGAGTCCCGCAAGATGGCCCTGATCGGCAACGGCGCGCAGAGCGAGTTCCAGGCGCTGGCCTTCCACCATCTGCTCGGCATCGATGAGATCCGGCTCTTCGACGTCGACCCGGCCGCCACCGACAAGCTCGTGCGGCACTTGTCGCGCGTCGAGGGCCTGACGCTGATCCGCTGCCGCGACGCCGCCGAAGCGGCCCGCGGTGCCGACATCGTCACCACGGTCACCGCCGACAAGCGCAACGCGACCATCCTGACGGCGGAGATGATCGAGCCCGGCATGCACATCAACGGCGTCGGCGGCGACTGCCCCGGCAAGACCGAGCTCGCGCGCGGCGTGCTGGAACAGGCGAACGTGTTCGTCGAGTACGAGCCCCAGTCGCGCATCGAAGGCGACGTGCAGCAGATGCCGGCGGACTTCCCCGTCACCGAGTTCTGGCGCGTGCTGCGCGGCGAGGCCGCCGGCCGGCGCAGCGACGACGAGGTGACGGTCTTCGACTCGGTCGGTTTCGCGCTGGAGGACTTCGCAACGCTGCGCTGGTTGGGCGACCGTGCGGAGGCGCTCGGCCTGGGCCGGGAACTGGCCCTGGTGCCGGCGATGGACGATCCGAAGGACCTGTTCGGGGAACTCGGTCTGCCCGCCCTGCCGCAGGCCGTCGCCGCCGATCAGACCGTGGCGTCGGAGCGCGCACTCGCCTGATGACATCGGCGATCCGTCGGCGGCTTCGCGGCTTCGATTCCCCGGCGTGCACAACGAAAAAGCCGGCCTTCGGGCCGGCTTTTGCTTTCATGCGTCCCGCATCAGGGCTGCGGACACTGCAAGGCGAGGTTGTCGACGTTGCAGACCCAGACCCACTCGACGTCCGTCATCGAATTGGTCAGCCGGACATTGAACGACGCCCCCGGTGCCGTCAGCGACATGTTCAGCAGCTCGCTGGTGTACACGAGGTCGCTCGCCGGCGGCACGTTCCGACGCCACGGATCGATCCTGGGCGAATGCCCGAGCTTCATCGTGAACTGACTGTTGGCCAGCAGATACGGCAGGTTGCTGCGCACATAGCTGCCCACCGCGAATCCCGCGATGTTGGCGTTCTCCGGAATCAGAGTCAGCAGGCCGACGACCGTCTGGCCGAGGTTCACATCCTGTCCATACAACAGCGACCCTTGCGAGTCCGCCATCAGCTGGACGGCGCCCGCCAGGATCTTGTCGTCGATCTTGTTGGCGGCGTAGTCGATCAGCAGGTCGCCGATGAAGGGCAGGACCCAGCTCAGGTTGGAATCGCACTCGGTCGACGAACCGACCTGCCCGGTCATGCCGACCGTCGGCGCGGACACGGCGCCTGTGCTCGCGCCGTACTGCGCGCGGATCGTGATGTTGCTGATGGTCGCGGTGTTGATGCAGTCGAAGGTGATGACGCCGAACTTCCTCCCGCTGTATTGGGTCGTGCCGCGGAAGGACAGCCCCGACAAGGTGGCCTGCATCGCGCCACCGACCGGCTGGATGGTGATCGACAGGTCCCCGGATACGGTGCCGCCCAGATAGTTCAGGCCTTGCGCCACTGCCGCCGCCTTGAGCCGCTCATTGAGCGCGGACTCCAGACGGGTGTTGACGCTCGCCAGTTGGCCCGCCAGCCTCGGCAGCGGCTTCGGCGTGAACGTGTTGTCGACGTCCGTGTAGGAGAACGCCCCCGATCCGGTGGACACCGTGGCGGTGTAGCTGCTTGTGCCGCCACTCGGCACCCAATGCGCCTGCGCGGTCGCGGCCACGACGCAGCCCAAGGCTGCGACGATCGTTTTCAAAGTCTTCGAGATTTTCAAGATCACTCCCTCTTTGCGTGTGGCCTCGACGCCGGGATGGCGCCAGGCAGCAAGCGGTATAACGGCTTCGCGCGCCGGGAGGTGCTGTGAGGATTGACATCTGGTCGGCCGTTGGCGTCCGTGTTAGCGAGGCCGCCTCTAAGATGACCGCCTTCAAACGGGACCTGCATGGACTACGCCCCCCTCCTCAAGGAAATCGGCCGCGGCGCTCGAGGCGCCCGCGACCTGACACGCGAGCAGGCGCGCGCGCTCTTCGCCGCGCTGCTCGCCGGCACCGTGCCCGACCTGGAGCGCGGCGCCATCCTGATCGCGATGCGCATCAAGGGGGAAAGCCTCGATGAACTGCTCGGGTTCGTCGAGGCGATGCAAGCCGGCGCTGCCCGCGTCGCGGCACCCGCCGGCCCCCGCACCGTCGTGCTGCCGACCTTCAACGGCGCGCGCAAGCAGGCCAACCTGATGCCGCTGGTGGCGATGCTGCTGGCCCGTGAGGGCATCCCGGTGCTGATCCACGGTCGGCACGACTTCGACAGCCGCATCAGCCCGTTCGAACTCTTCGAAGCGCTGGAACTTCCCGTCGCCCGGAACGTGGATGAAGCCGGCCAGCGCCTAGCTTCGGACCGCCTCGCCATCCTGCCGACCCAGGTCATCCATCCCGGACTGGATGCGATGATGGCGCTGCGCCCCCGCATGGGCCTGCGCAACAGCAGCCACAGCGTCGCGAAGCTCCTGGACCCGCTGCCGGGTCGCAGCGTGCGCGTAGTCGCCGTGACCCATCCGGAATACGTCGACAGCATGGGCGAGGCGCTGCCCCAGCTCAGCGCCGACGACGGGCGTGCGCTCCTCATGCGCGCCAGCGAAGGCGAGGCCTACCTCCACCTCCGGCGCAAAGCCCACCTGCAAGGCTTCGCGAACGGGCAAGGCCTGGATCTCAACCCGGCAAGCAACGAGGATCTGGACTGGACGCTGTCGCCCGCCTGCGAGCCCGCAGCCAATGCCGACTTCATCCGCGCGATCCTCGCCGGCACCGAGCCGCTGCCGCCGCGGATCGCCGACCAGATCGCGGCCCTGCGCCGGCTGGCAACGACCTGAGCGCGGCCTGCGGCCTTTGCAGGAATCTTCATATGCTTATTCGGCCATAAGCAATCTACGATTTTGTAGTTCTCATATATATAAAGCGTTCATAGAGTGCAGACTCCCGGCCAGCCCTGGGCCAGCCGCGGTGTCTCTGACGCGCGGCGGGCCTCCTGAGAAACCCGGCCGGGTCCAGCCGACGCCATGTACGCCTATACCGATTTCGACCGCCAGTTCGTCCACGCCCGCGCCGCCCAGTACCGCGATCAGCTCGAACGCCATCTGGCCGGTCAGCTCCCCGACGACGACTTCCGCGCGCTGCGCCTCCAGAACGGCTGGTACATCCAGCGCCATGCGCCCATGCTGCGCGTGGCCGTGCCCTACGGCGTGCTCGACAGCCGCCAGCTGCGCCAGCTCGCGCGCATCGCCCGCGAGCACGACCGCGGCTACGGCCACTTCACCACGCGCCAGAACCTGCAGTTCAACTGGATCCCGCTGACGCAGTCGGCGGACGTGATGGACCTGCTGGCCGATGTCGACATGCACGGCATCCAGACCAGCGGCAACTGCATCCGCAACATCACCAGCGACGTCACCGCCGGCGTGGCCGCCGACGAACTCATCGACCCGCGCCCCTACGCCGAAGTGCTGCGCCAGTGGTCGACGCTGCATCCCGAATTCGCCTTCCTGCCGCGCAAGTTCAAGATCGCGATCTCGGGCGCCAAGGAAGACCGCGCCGCCATCGCCTGGCATGACATCGGCCTGCAGCTGCGCAGGAACGACGCCGGCGAGATCGGCTTCCAGGTCTTCGTCGGCGGCGGCATGGGCCGCACGCCGATCATCGGCCAGGAGATCAGCCCCTTCGTGCCGTGGCAGAACATCGTGCTGTACCTCGAAGCGATCGTGCGCACGTACAACCGCTTCGGGCGCCGCGACAACATGTACAAGGCGCGCATCAAGATCCTGGTGAAGGCCGAAGGCCAGGCCTACTTCGACGCGGTCAACGCCGAGTACCAGGCCATCCTGAACGACGACGCCGGCAGCCACGAGCAGCTCATTCCCGAGGCCGAACTGGCCCGCGTCGCCGCCAGCTTCGTTGAGCCGCAAGGCGTGACCCCGGTGCCGGGTGTCGACATCTTCGAGGGCGCCTCGCCGGCCTATCGCCGCTGGCTGGAACGCAACGTCCACGCGCACCGCGTCAGCGGCTACCGTTCGGTGACGCTGTCGCTCAAGCGCGTCGGCCTGCCGCCGGGCGACATCACCGACGCGCAGATGGACGCCGCCGCCGCGCTCTCCGACGCCTACAGCCACGGCGAGCTGCGCGTCTCGCACGACCAGAACCTGCTGCTGCCCTGGGTGCGCGAGAGCGACCTGCCCGCGCTCTTCGAGGCCGCGAAGGAACACGGCTTCGCCACGCCCAACATCGGCCTGCTGACCGACATGATCGTCTGCCCCGGCGGCGACTTCTGCGCGCTGGCCAACGCCCGCTCCATCCCCGTCGCGTCCGAGATCACCGACCGCTTCCAGGACCTGGACGAGCTCTGGGACATCGGCGACATCGACCTGCACATCAGCGGCTGCATCAACAGCTGCGGCCACCACCACAGCGGCCACATCGGCGTGCTCGGCGTCGACAAGGACGGCAGCGAGTGGTACCAGATCACGCTGGGCGGCTCGGACGGCTCGACGTTGTCGGGCACGGCCGTGCCGGGCAAGGTGATCGGCCCGTCCTTCGCCGCCGATGAGGCCGCCGACGCGGTCGAGGCCGTGATCGCGACCTACCGCCGCGAGCGCGAAGCCGGCGAGCGCTTCCTCCAGACGGTCCGCCGCATCGGCCTGGACGCCTTCAAGCAGGCGACCAACGAGATCCGCCGCACGACCGCCAAGCAATGACCCCGAGCACCCCGGACATGGAACGCCCCCGCACCATGAAGTTCGTCTCCAAGGCCCAAGACCCCTGGCACACCTGCGCCGGCGAGGACGGCCCGCAACCGCATCCCGCCGCCGCCGACCACAAGCTGCTGACGCTGGAACAGTGGCACGCCGTGCGCGACACCTGGCCGGAAGGCCTGGCCACCGGCGTGATCCTGCCCAACGACATCGACGTGCTCGACCTGAAGGCCGATCTGCCGCGCCTGGCGCTGATCGTGCTGCAGTTCCCGAAGTGGGTCGACGGCCGCGCGTACAGCCAGGCGCACGTGCTGCGCTCGCGGCTGCGTTTCGCCGGCGAAGTGCGCGCGACCGGTGAAGTCCTCGTCGACATGCTGCCGCTGCTGCAGCGTTGCGGCGTGGACGCCGTGCAGATGCGCGGCGACCAGAACCAGGAAGCCGCCGAGCGCGCGTTGAGCTTCTTCCCCGGCCACTACCAGGCGGACGTCAACGAACCGCGCCCGCTGTTCGCCCGACCGGGCCAGAAGTCCGAGGCCTGAGCATGAGCGGCGAGGTGTCTTCGCTGGATTTCGCGCCCCTGGGCGGCGCGTCGGATGGCGCATCCGGAAGCGCATCCGCAGGCGTCTCGGCGTTGCCGGGCACGGATGCCGGTGTGGGTTCCGCCATCGGCCTGTACGCCCGCAAGACCGCCGGCTTCGACGAGCGCGTCGCGCGTACGGTCGACGTGCTGAAGCAGGCCGCGGCGGACTTCGGTCCCGGCGCGCTGCAGTCGACCTCGCTGGGCGTCGAGGACATGGTCATCACCGACCTGATCGCGCGCCACGGCCTGCCGATCGCGCTGGCGACGCTGGACACCGGCAAGCTGCATGCGGAAACGCTGGCGCTGATCCCGCGCATCCACGACCGCTACGGCATCGAGGTGGAAGTCTTCGCGCCGGTGAACGAGCAGGTCGTCCACTTCGTCCGAGCCAACGGCGAAGAGCCGATGTACCGCAGCGTCGAACTGCGCAAGGCCTGCTGCGGCGTGCGCAAGCTCGAACCTCTGTCTCGCATGCTGGCCGGTCGCACCGCTTGGATCACCGGCCTGCGCCGTGAGCAGAGCGCCAACCGCGCCGAGGTCCCCTTCCGCGAGGACGACGGCCAGGGCCGCACCAAGGTCAACCCGCTGGCCGAGTGGAGCTGGGCCGACGTCTGGCACTACGTGCAGCAGCACGTCGTCCCCTACAACCCGCTGCATGACCAGTTCATGCCCAGCATCGGCTGCGCGCCCTGCACCCGCGCGATCGCCGTCGGCGAGGACTTCCGCGCCGGCCGCTGGTGGTGGGAGGACAGCTCGAAGGAATGCGGGCTGCACGCCACCCACAGCGAGCCCGACAGCGCATCCACCGAATCTGAACCCGAAGCGTCCCCCCCGACGTCGAACGTGACCTCCGGAGCCCAGGCATGAACGCCCCCGTGAACCTCGAACAACTGCTGCCGCTGGCGGATCACCGCCACCTGGACCACCTCGAAGAGGAGGCCATCTTCATCCTGCGCGAGGTCGCCGCCGCCTTCGAGCGCCCCGCCCTGCTGTTCTCGGGCGGCAAGGATTCGTGCGTGGTCCTGCGCCTGGCCGAGAAGGCCTTCAAGCGCCGCATCGCGGGCAATGAATTCAGCGGCAAGCTGCCCTTCCCGCTGGTCCACGTGGACACAGGCCACAACTTCCCCGAGGTGATCGAGTTCCGCGACCGCCGCGTCGAGGAGATGGGCGAGCGCCTGGTCGTCGGCCACCTGGAAGACTCGATCAAGAAGGGCACGATCCGCCTGTCGCATCCGCTGGAATCGCGCAACGGCCACCAGACGGTGACGCTGCTGGAGACCATCGAGGAGCACCGCTTCGACGTGCTCATCGGCGGCGCCCGCCGCGACGAGGAGAAGGCCCGCGCCAAGGAGCGCATCTTCAGCCACCGCGACAGCTTCGGCCAATGGCAGCCGAAGGAGCAGCGGCCCGAGCTGTGGAATCTCTTCAACACCCGCATCCGTCCGGGCGAGCACTTCCGCGCGTTCCCGATCAGCAACTGGACCGAGCTGGACGTGTGGCTCTACATCGCCCGCGAGAACATCCCGCTGCCGTCGCTGTACTTCGCGCACAACCGCCAGGTGATCCGTCGCAAGGGCCTGCTGGTGCCGCTGACCGACGTGACCCCGCCGGAAGCCGGCGAGACCGTCGAGACCGCGCAGGTGCGCTTCCGCACCGTCGGCGACATGACCTGCACCTGCCCGGTGGAGAGCCCGGCCGCCAACGCCGCCGACATCGTCGCCGAGACGCTGACGGTGACTGTCTCCGAGCGCGGCGCGACCCGCATGGACGACCGTACCTCCGACGCCTCGATGGAACGTCGCAAGAAGGAGGGCTACTTCTGATGTCCGCCGTCCTGAACCCAGTGAATGCCCCCGCCGTGACCAAGATCCATCAATCCGACCTCGACACGACGCACCGCGCGCTGCGCTTCCTCACCGCCGGCAGCGTCGACGACGGCAAGAGCACGCTGATCGGGCGCCTGCTCTTCGACAGCCGCGCCATCCTCGCCGACCAGCTCGACACGCTGGCCAAGCGCGCCGCCGGCCAGCCGATCGACCTGAGCCTGCTGACCGACGGCCTCGAAGCCGAGCGCGAACAGGGCATCACGATCGACGTCGCCTACCGCTACTTCGCGACCAAGCAGCGCAAGTTCATCATTGCCGACGCGCCGGGCCATGAGCAGTACACGCGGAACATGGTGACCGCCGCCGCGGGCAGCGATGCCGCCGTCGTGCTGGTGGACGTGACCAAGCTGGACCTGTCGGTCGACGACGTCCCGCTGCTGGCGCAGACGCGCCGCCACAGCCTGCTCGCGCACCTGCTGCGCGTGCCCAGCATCGTCTTCGCGATCAACAAGATCGACGCCGCCAAGAATCCGGGCGACGCGTTCCGCAAGGTCTCGGCCGCGCTGGAGAAGTTCGCCTCGGCCGCCGGCATCCGCGTGACCGCGGTCGTGCCCGTCTCCGCGCTGCGCGGCGACAACGTGACGCAGCCGCTGGAAGCGGACTGGTACGACGGTCCGTCGCTGCTGCAGGTGCTGGAGTCGCTGCCGACGGCGCAGGAAACCGTCGAGGCGCCGCTGGCGCTGCCGGTCCAGTACGTGGCCAAGGACGGCGACGGCACGGGCAACAACCCGCGCGTGCTGTGGGGCCGGATCGCGCAGGGCCAGGTGCAGGTCGGCGACGAAGTGCAGATCCTGCCGAGCGGCCAGACCGCCATCGTCGGCGAGCTGCGCCGCGCCGGCGAGCCGGTGGCGACCTCCGTCGCAGGCGAATCGGCCGGGCTGCTGCTGGACCGCCAGGTCGACGTCTCGCGCGGCGACTGGATCGTCGCGCCCGGCGCGGCCACGCCCCGCCGCACGTTCGAAGCCACGCTCGCGTGGATCGACACCGAACCCGCCGTGCTCGGCCGCAAGTACTGGGTGCGTCACGGCAACCGCTGGGTCCAGGCCCGCATCGCCGCGATCGACCACCGGCTGGACATCCAGACGCTGGCCGAGACCGAGGCGCACGAGCTGTCGGTCAACGAGATCGGCCACGTCACCATCGAGCTGCAGGCCGAACTGCCGCTGCAGCCTTACGCGGACAACCGCGTCGGCGGCGCGCTGATCGTCGTGGATCCCACCAGCAACCGCACCAGCGGCGCGCTGCTGGTCCGCTGATCGCCGGCTCGACCGAACAACGACCACCAACGACCGCCAGGAGCCATCGCCATGGGACGTGTCCTCTTCGTCAGCGCCGGACCCGGCGCCGCCGACCTGATCACGCTGCGCGGCGCGCGGGCGCTCGCGCTGGCGGACGTCGTGCTGTTCGACGCCTTGACCGATCCCGCACTGCGCGACCTGGCACCGCAAGCCAGATGGCTCGATGTCGGCAAGCGCGGCTTCTGCCATTCCACGAAGCAGACGGCGATCAACGCCGCGCTGGTCCGTGAGGCCAAGGCGCATGACGTCGTCGTGCGCCTCAAGGGCGGCGACGCGAGCGTCTTTGGTCGACTGGAGGAGGAACTCCTCGCGCTGGCCGAGGCGGACATCCCCTACGAGATCGTCCCCGGCGTGACCGCCGCGATCGCGGCGGCCGCGCAGACCGGACGCCCGCTCACGCGGCGCGGCGCCGGTCGCAGCGTCG
Source organism: Roseateles sp. (assembly GCF_036486225.1). Lineage (GTDB taxonomy): Bacteria > Pseudomonadota > Gammaproteobacteria > Burkholderiales > Burkholderiaceae_C > Roseateles. The sequence continues at coordinate 26,858 of NZ_DASVNZ010000025.1, forward strand.
CGCTGACGACCGCGATGACGCGCGAGGGCGAGCTCCAGGCCGCCAGGTCCGCCGACACCGAGGTCTTCTACATGGCCGGCCAGCAGTTGGCGGCCCTCTCCCGCCGGCTGATCGCCGCGGGATGGGATGCCGGCACGCCGGTGAGCGTCGTGTCGCGGGCCGGTTGCGCCGATGCGCTGTCCAGCGAGCACGACGTCGCCTCGCTGGGCGCGGCGTCGATGCTGCACAAGGGACGGCCGACCGTGGTGATCGTCGGCGCGGGCGCGGCCCCGCTGGCGGAGCCGCCGGAGGCCGGTTTGGGCGATTACGCGACACCGTCCTCACGCCAAGACCTTGAGCCGCAGGGGCTGGAATCCCTGCCCCAGAGCCCGAACGTCTAAAATCTCCTGTTTACCGTCAGCGCCACCAAGCCCGCCGTCCACGGACTGCCAGGGGATCGCTGATTTTCGAGGGCCCGTTCCGCCGGCCCCGTCACTAGAAGAGCCGCTATGACCCACGTCGTCACCGAAGCCTGCATTCGCTGCAAATACACCGACTGCGTCGATGTCTGTCCCGTCGACTGCTTCCGCGAAGGTCCGAACTTCCTGACCATCGACCCCGATGAGTGCATCGACTGCGCGGTCTGCATCCCGGAGTGCCCGGTGAACGCGATCATGCCGGAGGAGGACGTGCCCGGCGATCAGCAGATCATGATCAAGCTGAATGCCGACCTGGCGAAGAAATGGCCCAGCATCACCAAGCGCAAGGCCCCGCTCCCGGACGCCGAGGAGTGGAAGGACAAGACGGGCAAGATCGATCAGCTGGTCCGCTGACCGATCCCCTCATCTCGCGGCGTCGGGTCCTGCTGCCGGCGGCCGCCCCACACAAGAATGGAAACGCAAGTGACTGAAGCGACCTCCGCCCCGCACGCGGGCGTGATCGAGACCGACGCCGTCATCGTCGGCGCGGGCCCGGTGGGCCTGTTCCAGGTGTTCGAACTGGGCCTGCTCGAGATCAAGGCCCACATCATCGACTCGCTGGCCTATCCCGGCGGCCAGTGCATCGAGCTCTACCCGGACAAGCCGATCTACGACATCCCGGCGCTGCCGGTGGTGACGGGCAAGGAGCTGACCGACAACCTGATGAAGCAGATCGAGCCCTTCGGCGCGACCTTCCATCTGGGGCAGGAGGTCACGACGGTCGAGAAGCAGGAAGACGGTCGTTTCTTCGTCGCGACGAGCAAGGGCACGCAGTTCCTGACCAAGACCATCTTCATCGCGGGCGGCGTGGGCTCCTTCCAGCCGCGCACGCTGAAGGTCGAGGGCATCGACAAGTACGAGGGCTCGCAGGTCCATTACCGGGTGCGCAACCCGTCGCAGTTCGCCGGCAAGAACCTGGTGATCATCGGCGGCGGCGACTCGGCCCTGGACTGGGCGCTGAACTTCTGCGGCGGCAACGCCGACGGCAACCCGCACAAGGCGGAGAGCGTGATCCTGGTGCACCGCCGCGACGGCTTCCGTGCCGCGCCGGCGTCGGTGGCCAAGATGCGCGAGCTGTGCGACGCCTACGAGATGCAGTTCATCGTCGGCCAGGTCAACGACCTGGACGAAGGCGAGGATTCGCTCAAGGGCCTGAAGATCACCGGCGGCGACGGCGTCACGCGCGTGGTGCCGGCCGACCAGGTGCTGGTGTTCTTCGGCCTGTCGCCGAAGCTGGGCCCGATCGCCGAGTGGGGCCTGTCGCTGGAGAAGAAGCAGATCCAGGTCGACACTGAGAAGTTCCAGACCAACGTGCCGGGCATCTTCGCGGTGGGTGACATCAACACCTACCCGGGCAAGAAGAAGCTGATCCTGTCGGGCTTCCACGAAGCCGCGCTGGCGGCCTTCGGCGCGATGCCGATCATCAACCCGGACAAGCGCGTCCACCTGCAGTACACGACCACCAGCCCGAAGCTGCACAAGGTGCTGGGCGTCGAGACGCCGAACTTCGACTGACCGTCGACTGAATGCGGCGAGCGCTTCGACGAAGCGCCTCCTACAAGAAGCCCGCCCGGCGAATGCCGGCGGGCTTTTGCTTTTGTCGCTCGCCCGTTCGAGCAGGCGCGGCGCGTTGTCTGTCCTGTGAAAGCGACACCCGGCGACAGGAAAACCCGAACCAGTGACGGATCCCCGGATCCAGCCGATCCGCCGAAGGGATACTCCCGCCCGATCCGGAGCCAACAGCGCCTCAGGCGCGCGGCCGGCCCGGAACCCACACGCGCCGATCAAGGGAGGGCCACGGGCCATGTTCATCGTCTGGGGGCGCAAGATCGTGCGCCGCAAGCTCGGCTTCGTCGCCGATTTCTGCCCGATCTGCCGGGCTGTCACCGCGCACCGGCTGGGGCGCATCGGCTCCGCAGGGCACGTCTATTACCTGAGCTTCGGCGAAGGCCGGCTGGTGGGTCACGAGCGGACCTGCCAGCACTGCAAGACGACCTCGATCACCGAGGATTCGCGTTACGGCAGGCCGGAGAAGAAGCTGGCGGCGGTGGAGATGCTGATCATCAAGACCTTCCCGACGATCCGCACCCATTACGCCGACCGCCTGGCGCTTGAGAACCGCATCAAGCTCGGCCCGGCGAATGTCACCGCCGAGGAACGTTCGGCGCTGATCGCTTCGCCGTTCCTGGTCCTGTCGCACATGGTGGAGCAGCGCTTCGCCCACACGCAGATCGACCGCTACGGCGCGCTGGCGATAGGCGGCGCCATCGCCATGCTGCTCGCGACATGCGCCATCGCCAACCGCTTCGCGCCGGTCCAGTTGCCCGAGATGGTGTTGACGGTCTTCGTGGTCGGCCTGGCTCTCGTGATCTGGCAGATCGTCGCAGGCAGCAAGCGCTACATGTCGGAAGAGATCGTCCCCCGCCTGGCCACGGCACTGCGACCGCTGCGTCCGTCGTCCGAGGAGATCCGCGGCGTGCTCGCGGAACTGACGGCGCACAAGCACAAGCTCGGCAAGAAGCTGGATCCGACGCTGCTGGCCGAGGCGATCTGAGACGACAGACGTCGTCATCACCAAGCCCATCCGCAAAAGCCCGCCAGACGAACGTCGGCGGGCTTTTTCATAACCCTCGCGTGTGAGTTTGTGATTGGTCAATGCAAGCGCCGAACAAGAACGACACAGTCTCGGATCCGTCTTCATGGCGCTTGCAGCGGTGCAACCATTGCACCAGAATTGATGCCCACGCTTGTCCGTCTGAACAAATCCAGGATCGATGTCTACGCCAACGATCACCTCCCGCCGCATTTCCACATCCGATCCAACGATGGCAGCAAGGCAGCTGTCTCCATCAGGGATCTGAAAGTGATCGCAGGAGAAGTACCACGCGCCGCCCTGTTGGAAGCGCTCGCCTGGGCGGAGACCAGGCGGCCACTGCTGTTGAAGGTATGGAAGGAGTTGAATTCATGAAGACGCCGCAGTTCACGTTGACCAGCGTCACGCCGACGCTGAAGGCGTCATTGCTTCTGACGTTTGCAGACGGCGAGAAGTTCGAGGTCGACCTCGTCGAAGTGATCACGAAACTTCACGCTCTGGGGCCGTTGAAAGATCAAGGCCTTTTCATGAAGGCACGCCTGGGGGAATTCGACGACACGGTCGTCTGGGACGAGGACGGCGAACTGGAACTGGCGGCCGACAACCTCCGCGCGATGGGCATTGAACAGGCGGGGGGCATCTCCCACGAGTTCATCGTCCGCTGGATGTACGAGAACGACCTGAACCTCGATGGCGCAGCCATCGCATTGGGCATGTCGCGCCGCATGGTCGCGTACTACCGCAGCGGCGCAAAGGCAGTGCCGCGGACCGTCGCATTGGCCTGCCTGGGGTGGCGGGCGTTGAGGCAAGGTCAAGTGGACGAGCGCTTCGCACTGGCCGCTTGAGCCGACCGTTCCTGATCACTCCGCGCCCGACGGGGGCGTCGATGTCGCCCTCTCCTCGGCCAACTCCCGCGCCAAACCCTCCAGCAAGGACTTCGCATCGTCGAAATCGAAGACCTGTCCGGTCGCCAGGTTCTCGACCCGCCCGCTCACCGCGCCCTTCGCCGGATCGGCGTGCCGATCGAGCTTGAGGACGTAGTGCCGGCGAACCGGGTGTAACGGGTCCTGGATCAGGGTCACGGTGAGGCTCCCGCGTTCAGTGGCCTGCTTCGCTCATCGCCACCGCGCGGGTCGGCCGCGGCGCGAGCCAGATGGCGAAGGCCGAGATCATGAACAGCGCCGCCACGATCCAGAAGATCTGGTTGGTCGCCAGCATCACGCTCTGACCGGTGAGCAGGTTGTCGAGCATCGCGTTGCGTGCGTCCGGCGCCAGCCCCAGGCCGGTGAGCGAGCGCATCACCTCCCCCGACCGGTCCAGCGAACCGATCAGGTCCGCATGGATAGCCGTGGTGCGGTTCTCCCAGCTCGTGGTGACCAGCGAGGTCGCGACCGCGCCGGCCAGCGTGCGCATGAAGTTCTGCAACCCGGCCGCGGAGGCGGTCTCGTGCGGCTCGACGCTGCCCAGCGACAGCGCCGTGAGCGGCACGAAGAAGAACGGCATGCCCACCCCCATCAGCAGCAGCGGGAGGGCGACCTGCCAGTAGCCCATCTGCGTCGTGCCCACCGTACGCAGCATCATCACGCCGCCCAGCCAGGCCAGTCCGAAGAACACCAGCGGACGCGGATCCATCTTGCCCGCGAGCTTGCCGGCGAGCGGCGCCGCCGCGACCGCCAGCACGCCGGACCAGGCCGTCGCCAGGCCCGCCCACGTCGACGTGTAGCCCATGAAGCTCTGCAGCCACAACGGCGTGAGCACGTTGGCGCCGAACATCGCGCCGAAACCCAGCGCGATCGTCAGCACGCCGACGGCGAAGCCGCGATGGCGGAACACCCGCAGGTCGACGATCGGATACGGCTCGGTCAGCTCCCAGATCAGGAAGGCGACGAAACCGATCGCGGCGACCACCGCCAGCGCGATGATCTCGTTGGATTCGAACCAGTCCTTCTCCTTGCCCAGGTCCAGCATCAGCTGCAGCGCGCCGACAAAGACGATCAGCAGCAGCAGACCGACGCGGTCGATCGGCTTGCGTTCGAGCGGGGTCTCGTAGCGGCGCAGCAGCCGCGCCGCGATCGGTGCGACGGCGAGTGCGATCGGCACGTTGATGAAGAAGATCAGCGGCCACGAGAACGCGTCGCAGAGCCAGCCGCCGAGGATGGGTCCGAGGATGGGCGCGACCAGCGTCGTCATCGCCCACAGCGCCATCGCGCTGCCGGCCTTCTCCTTCGGGAACACGCGCAGCAGCAGCGTCTGCGACAGCGGCATCAGCGAGCCGCCCGACAGGCCTTGCAGCACGCGGCCGGTGACCAGCAGGCCGAGCGTCGGCGAGAGCCCGCACAGCGCCGAGCAGAGCCCGAACAGCACCATCGCCGTCGAGAACACGCGCACCGCGCCGAAGCGGCCGGCGATCCAGCCGGTGAGCGGCACGATGCAGGCCTCGGCGACGGCGTACGAGGTGATGACCCAGGTGCCCTGGCTGGCACTGATGCCGAGGCTGCCGGCGATGTCGGGCACGGAGACGTTGGCGATCGTCATGTCCAGCACCGCGATGAAGTTCGCGGCGGCCAGGACGATGGCGGCGAGCCACAACTGCCCGCCCTCGAGCGGGCGGTCGTTGGTGGAAAGGGCAGCGGCGGTCATGGCGCGACTCCTTGAATGCGGCTCACTCGGCGCGCGTGTCGACGGTGGCGCTCATCGACAGGCCGACCTGCAGCGGCCGCTCGGCGAGCTCGCGCGGGTCCAGCGCGATGCGCACCGGCACGCGTTGCACGACCTTGATCCAGTTGCCGGTTGCGTTCTGCGCCGGGATCGCGGCGAAGGCCGAGCCCGTGCCGCCGGACAGGCCTTGCACGGTGCCGTGATAGACGACCGCGCGGCCGTAGAGGTCGGACTCGATCTCGACGCGCTGGCCGATGCGGACCTTGTCGAGCTGGCCTTCCTTGAAGTTGGCGTCGACATGCACCTGACCGATCGGGACGATGCTGAGCAGCGGCGATCCCGCGGCGACCTGCTGGCCGAGCTGGACGGCGCGCCGGGCGACGACGCCGTCCACCGGCGCGCGCACGATCATGCGTTCGAGGTTGACGCGGGCCTGGTCGCGCCGGGCGCGGGCCAGCGCGACCTCGGGGTTGGTGTCCTCGTTCGCGCCGGCGATCAGCGTGGCATTCGCCTCGCGCTGGCCGACGGCCGCGACGCGGTTGGCGGCGGTCTGTGCGGCGGCGGCCTTGGCCGCGGCGAGCGCGGCGCTGGCGGTCTGGAACGCGTTCCGGGCGCGGGTGATCTCGTCGGCCGAGACGGAGCCCGAATCGGCGAGCGCCTCGCGCCGCTGCAGGTCGACGCGGGCGCGATCGAGGTCGGCGGCGGCGGACGCGAGTTGCGCCTCGGCACGGGTGCGATCGGAGTCGCGCGCCGAGATCTGCGCGGCAAGACTGGCGTCGTTGGCAACGTAGCCGCGCACGCGGCGCTGAGCGCGGCCGAGCTCGGCCTCGGCCTGGTCCAGCGCCAGGCGCGCGTCGGTGTCGTCGAGCACGACCAGCACGTCGCCGCGCTTCACGGCCTGCGTGTCGGCGACGCGCACGTCCCGGACGATCCCGCCGACGAAGGGCGTGACCTGCGCGGTCTCAGCCGCGGTGTAGGCGTTGTCGGTGCTGACGTAGCGCGACGCGAAGAAGTGCTCGTAGGCGAAGACGCCCACCGCCGCGGCGACGACCGTCAGCGCGAGCAAGGTGAACAGCTTCCGGCGGGTTTCAGGACGGGCCGGTGCGGCGGCGGCGGGCCCGGCGTGGGCCGGTGGATCGACGGCGTGCAGGTGTTGCGATGCTTGTTGAGCGGGATGCGGCAGGGCATCGAGGACGGCTTCGGACATGGCGGGACTCGCTTTCTCTCTCGGGCTTCTTGTCGGGGGAATCGGATTCAGGACTTCGGCGTGGCGCTGTAACCGCCGCCCAGGGCGCGCTTCAAGGACACGTCCAGCGTGAAGGCACGCGAACGCAGATCGGTCTGCGCGCGGCGGTTGGACAACCACGCGTCCTCGGCGGTCAGCACTTCCAGGTAGGTGGAAAGGCCGCCGGTGTAGCGACGCTGCTGGATCTCCCAGGCCTCACGCGCGGCGTCGACGCCGGCATCGGTGCTGGTCAGCTCGCCGCCGAGCGCGCGGGTGCTGGCGGCGATGTCGGCCACCTCCTGCAGCGCCTGCACGACGGCCTGGTCGTAGCTGGCGACGGCGGCATCGGCATCCGCGCGGGCGCCGCGGAACTGGCCGCGCAGCCGGCCGCCGTCGAAGATCGGCAGCGAGATCGCCGGACCGATGCTGCCGGTGAAGGCGCCGCCGTCGGTCAGCTTGGACAGGCCGAGCGACTGCATGCCGGCGAAGGCGGTGAGGTTCACGTCCGGATAGAACGCCGCCTTGGCGGAGTCGACACGGCCGAGCGCGGCCTCCACGCGCAGGCGCGCCGCGACGATGTCGGGGCGGCGGCCCAGCAGTTGTACGGGCAGGCGCTCTGGCAGTCCGAGCTCGCGGGCGACGTCCAGCCGCGGACGGGTCAGCGTCAGGCCGCGGTCGGGACCGGCTCCGGCCAGCGCCGCGAGGCGATGCCGCTGCAGCGTGAGCTGCTCGCGCGCCGACAGCAGGTCCGCCTCGGCCATCGCGCGCCGCGCCTCGACCTGGCGCACGCTGCCGAGCGTCTCCAGGCCGTTCTCGCGGCGCATGCGGAACAGCTCGACCGTCTTCTGGCGCACCGCCAGCGCGGCCTCGGCGGTGTCCTGCACGGCCCAGAGGCGGGCGAACTCGGCGTAGCCCGAGGCGATCGACGCGGCGAGCATCAGGCGCGCCTGCGCAGCGTCGGCCTTCGCCGCCTCGGCGTCGGACAAGGCCGCCGCCAGCGCCGCGCGATTGCGGCCCCAGAAGTCCAGGTCCCAGGAGAAGTCCAGCGTCGCGCGGCCGTAGTCCTTCCAGCCCTCGGGCACGGCGGCGCGCGGCGTCAGGTACGCGTAGCTCTGCTTCTGCTCCGAGATCGACGCATTGCCGCGCAGTTGCGGCCGGTCGGCGGCTCGCGAGGTCTGCACGGTGGCCTCCGCCCGCGCCAGGCGCGCCTGGGCGGTGGCGATGGACGGCGAACCGACGAGGGCCTCGTCGATCAGTTGGTCGAGCTGCGCATCGCCGTAACCGCGCCACCAGGCGTCGGACGGCCAGTCCGCGCGGGTGGCGGCGAGCGCCTGCGTCGCCGCGTAGCCGTCGACCGGTCGCGGGGTGGTGAGCGGCGCCACGTCGGGCAGCGCGGCGCAGGCGCCCAGCGCGAGCGCCACGGCCGAGACCAGCGCGGGGCGGGCAAAGCGTCGAAGGTGGGGGAACATCGTCTTCTCTCCAGATCGTCACGGTCGGCGCGGAAGGCGCGGAAAACCATGGACTGAAGCGTAGGGACGAGGCTCGGAAAAGTCGTTCGGGAACGGTCTGGAAACCGTCTGGGAAAGGTGCGGAGAGGTCCCGGAAGGTCCGGGAAGGCCTGGGAGGATGGCTCGAAGAAGCCCGGGAAAACGTCCCGGAGAACGGCCCGGAAAGACAGCCTGGAAAGGGTCAGGACGCCAGCAACGCGTCGGCCCGCACGAGCGTCGGCCACGGCAGGGTGTCCCGCCAGCGGGCGCGGACTTCCCGCAAGGCGTCGAGGTCGGCGACGGTCGTGCCGGGCAGCTCGCAGAGCGCCAGCCGGGCGACGAGCTCCGCCGTCAGCGCGCCCTGCTCGCGCGCGATGCGCGCCGAGGTCTCGGCTGCGGTGCGAGCCCCGACGTCATCGCCTTGGCGCGCCGCCAGCATGGCGCTCGACACCCACAGATCGGGCAGGTGCAGCGTCTCACCCAAGCGTTCGGCCATCTCGAAGCCGTCCGCCAGATGGCGCCTCGCCGCCGGCAGATCGCCTGCGGCAAGCGCCGCGTCGACGGCCATCCGCCGCAGTCCCGAGGCCTCGAACCAGGCCCCGGTCGCCGCATGGGCGGCACAGCCGGCCTCCACCTCGCGCAAGCCCGTGGCCGCATCGCCGGTGAAGGCGCGCGCCCAGCCGAGCATCGCCAGGCTCGGACCTTCGCCCTGCCCCAGCTGATGCTCGCGCACCAGCTCGCGCATGCGCAGCGTGCGGGTCATCACCGCCTCGGCGCGATCGAAACGCACATCGACGATGCTCGCGCAACGCGCCGTGAAGCCGCGCATCACCGGCAGTCCGATCTTCGTGGCGTGGGCGACCGCGGCGTCGGCCCACTGCCGGGCGATCTCGCCGTCGCCGACGCAGGCATGAGCGACCGCGCCCACGCCGAGTGCCAGCGCGGACGGATCGTG
>NZ_DASVNZ010000027.1:0-40690 GCF_036486225.1 Roseateles sp.
GGGGCCTTTGGGATCCGGTCGGGGGCACCCCCCACCCCTACGCAGGGTGACGGCCATCGCTTCGCTGTTCGTGGTTCACGGCCGCAGTCCTGGATGCCTGCGTGTTCGCTCCGAGGTGGTGGTGGCGGCCTTCGCTTGTCGTGCGGCCACGCCTTGGCGTGCGGTGCGTCCTCGGTGGTGGTGTCCGCAGAGGAGGCGGAGGTTGGGCGGGCTGTGGTCGGTGGGGTCGCCGATGTGGTCGACGTCCGTGCCGGGGGTGGGGCACCTTTTCGGATGGGCTCCGTTGCGCCAGGTACCCCCGTCAAAAATTCCATCGACCCACGTGCACCTACCCCCATCCCTGGCGATGACCTGGGTGCGGAGGTTCTTCCAGCCTTTGGGCCGCGGGGTGGTGCGCCAGCTGGTGGGGTCTCGCTTCCACGTTCCGGCCATGATGCGCGCCCTCCCAGCGGATGTGGGTGATTGCGCTGGTGGCGCATGCTGGGCGGATGTCTCAGCGTCCGATCGTGGTCAAGCAGTCGAACACGGCAGTGTGGGTCCTGGTGTTGCTGGTCCTGTCGCCGATCATCATCTGCTGCCTTGGATGCGCGTTCTACGGCATCGCCTTCGGCTTCGACACCGGGTTCACGTTCCAATACTGAAGCCCCGCTCGACCGGTGATCCGGGAGCGGGGCTTCGGGCATAGTTCACCTACTGCGGACCAGTGTAGACAAAGATCGACGCACGTTTCAACTCAACACGATGTCGGCTTTCCAGAAGTGCATTCCGCCCCATGGGCCGATGTCGGGGCGGAGGATGCCGCGGCGCACACGCTTGTAGATCGCGTCGCGTGTGGCGCCGAGCATCGTGGCCGCCTGAGCCGCGGTGAGGAGCTTGTCGGCTGGCACGGTATCGCGGACGAGATCGGCGTAGTCTTCCTCGCCCCAGAGGCGTCCACAGTCGCCGCATTCGATCCACTCGGCCCCGACTGCCCTCTTGAGCGTCTTCGTGCCGCAGCGTGGACATGGGGCACCGTAGCGGACGGTTTGCGGCTTCTCCATGGCGAGGACGCGGCGGATGGTGGCGAGGAGTTCGCGGATCTCGCGGGCGAAGTCGCCGATGGCGGGGTGGTGGTCGCATTCGTCGGGCAGGCGCACGAGTAGCCACGAAACGAGGACCGGGATGGTGGGCACGGGTTCACGTTCGCCGATGCCACGGGTTTCGATCCACTCGCGGACCCAGCTGCCGAGCCGGCCGCGAATGGGGACTTCGCCGATCTGGTCGCCGCGGTCGTCGTGGATGGGTTCGGTGCTGGCGTTGGTGAGGGTGAGGTCGACGGCGGTGATCCGGATCGGCATCCCGCCCTCAATGCCGTTGGCCGGCGCGACGGCTGCGGGCAGGAGGAGGGAGAGTCCGGCGATCTGGCCGAGGTCTGCGGCGAGCCAGCGTCGGCAGGGGTTGCACACCTGGGCGCGCTCGTACTGGCGCCGTTTGCAGACGGCGCAGAGGTGTTCGGCCTGGGCGAGCTGGTCGGTCACGTTCAGCCTCCGATGGCGATGAGCAGGGCGATGGCGAGGATGTTGTGGGCTGCGCTGACGAGGTGGTCGATGGTGTCGACGTGGGCGGGTCGTGGCCGGCGTTGTTTGAGGTGCCATCGGACGGTGACCCGCAGGTGGTCGAGGCGTCTCATCCCACGGCCTCCTGCGCCCCGTTGTGCCCTTGGTGGTTGGCGCTCCCTTCGCGAGGGGCTTCTGTGGCGTCTCCGTGGCTCTCAGGCCGGTTTGCGGCATGCTGGCGCGCGATGGCCGCGCACCTGGTTCCGCACAGGCAGTCGAGTGCCCAGTCGATGTGCGCGTCCTCGATGGCCTTCGCGATGTCCTCGCCGACCTTGGCGCGCTCGTCTGCCCGGATGATCGCCTCGGCCGCGCTGATGGCGCGTTCGGCCATGTCGCGGTTGCGTTCGGCGAGGCGGGGTGTGCCGTACATGGCGAGTGCTGCTGCGTCGATGGCGTCGCTCATGCCTGCTCCTCGCTGCTGGTCCCGGTCCCGCCGACACTGCTCGCGTGGTCTTGTCCTGCGGCGAAGCCTCGGGCGTAGGCGATGACGTCGTTGGGGACGGCGCAGAGCAGGCGGCAGGGGCAGTCGGCGGCTTGGTAGTCGGCGCTGCCCGCGTACTGGGCGAACAGCTTGGGGTGTTCGTCGTCGTACTTGGCGAGTCCGGCGATGAGCTTGATGGCCCACAGGGGCAGGTCGGTCATGGCGGGTCCCTCTCGGTCGGCGGTGGGTGGGCGCGGCCTGGTCGTGCCGCGCCCAACGGAGGTCAGCTCTGCTCGTCGAGGCCGTCGGACGCGTAGCGCAGGAGCGCTTTCAGGACGTCGCGGTCGGGCCGGGGCACGTTGGGCAGGTGGCTGGCGTCGAGGCGGTAGAGCATCTGGGGTGCGTCGCCTCGGCTGACGTAGTACAGGCCGGGGCCGAGCCGGAACGCGGGCTCGTCATCGGAGAGGACTGCGGTGGCCATTGGTGGTCTCCTTCGCGTATCGGTGGGCATCGGTCGTGCGGGTGGCCGCACGGCGGGATGTCGAGTGGGCGGCCGGCGCGGCGCAAGAAGTCGCGGGCGAGCCAGGTCTCGCAGACCATCACCGGCTTGCGCGCCGAATGGCCTCGTACTCGGTGGATGCCGCTCGGCAGACCTCGCAGCGGCAGCGGTAGTTCTTGTAGCCGCCAAGGCCATGGGGGATCTGGTCTGCGGTGCGCTGGCGGGCGCGCTTGGACCAGGTGCGCATGTACTCGCTTTGGGCCCGCTTGCATGGGTCGCAGCGACATTTGTGGTTGACGTAGCTGCTGGTGGTGCCGTGAGCGATCATCACGCCTCCTTCGGGGCGCGGCGGCGGTCGTCTCCGACGAGCGCGACGAGGGTGCAGTTCTGGGCGATGCGGGACACGATCTGCTCGTTGAGTAGTTCCTTGAGCCGGGCCGGCACGTCGTTGGAGGTGATGACGGTGGTCCGGTTGTTGCGGCGTCGGGTGTCGATGACGCGGTAGATCTGCTCGATGGCCCATTCGGTGTTGGCCTTGACCATGGCGATGTCGTCGATGAGCAGCAGGTCGCAGCGCATGTAGCGCTCGTCTGCGTCGTCGGGTCCGCCGGGTCGGAGGTCGTCGAGCATCTGGGCGCAGGTCGCGAACTCCCACCGGACGGTGCGGGGAACGAGCACGGCGCGGCGGAGGGCGGCGATGGCGGCGTGGGTCTTGCCGGTGCCGACGGGGCCGACGAGCAGCAGCCACGGGCAGCGGCTCGGGTCGGCCCGCCATGCCTTGGCCCACGCCTTGACGTCGGCGAGTTCGGTTTCGGCGAGGGCGTACATCTCGGCGATGCGGGCGATGCGTAGGTCGGTGACGTAGGCGTTGCGGGCGATGCGCCAGTTGGTGTCGGTGGGGCTGATGCCGAGGTCCATCAGAACTCCAGGTTCTTGGGGTCGTTCCAGTCGGTTGCTCCGCTGCGGGTGTCGGCTCCGGCAAGGCGGTTTCCTGCGCGCTGCGGCTTGCTGCCGGCGTCTTTCTGGGCGCGGCGGAACCAGGTCTGGAACGTGAGGTCCCAGTCGAGCTTGGTGGCGTCCTTGCCGGACTTGGCCCGCCAGTAGTCGACGAACTGCTGCGTCTCGTAGCGGCCGTCGACGTTGGGGCACTTCTCCTGCGCCCATGCCACGAGGGCGGGGCTGGGTGTCCAGTCGTCTGCGATTCGTGTGGCGCGTTTCGCGCCTCCAACAACCGAAGGTTGTTGGTTGTTCTTACGGGAACGGGACTGGGAACGGGATAGGCGGGACTCCCCCGAGGAATCCCCCGGGGAGTCTCCGAGGGAGTCCCCCTCGTTGTCCCCGGGGGACACAACCACATCTGAACTGGCTGAACTCTGCTTCTCGTTATATCCGGCCCGCTGCTTGGCCTTCTTGTCCCGCCACTTTTCGCGCTCCGCAATCCGGGATTCGCGCGTCGGCTGGTACTCATGCCAGTCGTGGAACCGGTAGCCGCCCTTCGCCCGCCTCCACAGCCCTACGGCCACGAGCTTCTCGGCGTGCTCCGAAGCGCCCTCAGCGAACCGCGGAAGCATGTAGTCCGGAACGAACCCGTCAGTGAGGTTCGCGTTGGACCACGATCCGGCGATCAGCCACAGACCCATCGGAGCCAGGCCGGCGGCCATGGCTTTCGGGTGGGAGTGAAGCGAGTCGTCTACCTTGAACCAGGTCATTTCAGTTGTCGTCCTCGTCTTCGGTCAGAACTCGATCGATGCGCGCCGCTACGGCGGCCGGGCTGGGGCCGTACTGGCTCTCCTTCCACGGGGCACGGATGTACCGCTCCGAGACATGGGCGAGGCGGTCGTCGTCGCCGTCCTGCCAGTCGTCGTTGCGCTTGAGGGCCTCGGTCACCAGCTCGACGAGCACGGCCCGGTGCGGGCTGGTCGTGACGTTGTCCTCGCAGTCGAGGTAGCTCGGCACGTAGCCGTTCCACTGCTCGGGGTGCTCGTAGCCCCAGGTCGCCTTGAGCCGGGACGTCAGGTCGGGGTGTGCCAGGACGGCTTCGCGGTAGCGCTTGGCGGCGGTCTTGGCGGTGTCGATGTATCCGGCGGCCTGGACGGCGCGGTCCATGTTGAGCTGCGCGTCATCGGTCTGGAAGAACGGCATCGAGGCGAAGACCGACTTCGCCTTGCCCAGTGACTGACGTGCCATGTCGGCCCTCCGGCCTATCGGCTGTGCCTGATCGGTCAACGTGCTAATTATGCCACATCATGCGGCAGACTCATGCGGCCGGTCAACCCGGCGGGTGCGCGTTGCCGGATCGTGCGGCATACTCTGGTGTCATGACGAAGGACGAAGCCCGCGCCAACCTCCGCCGCGCTGCTGCCGCCCGACGCCGCGCTGAGGCGGCGCTTGAGCGCGCCCGCGAAGCGACCCTGACCGCGCTCATCGCCGCGCACGACGAGGGCGTACGCCCCACCGACCTGGTCGCGGACAGCGAGTACGACCGCGAGCACGTGCGCCGTCTGATCCGCGCCGAAGAGCAGCGGCGAGCCGACGCCGCCTGACGCGAGCCGCCCAAGCGCCCGAGCCGTACTGCCGCCGAATAGCGGACAGGCAGCGGAGGTCACGGCGTCACCTGCGACGGGCACTCAGGCGAGTGCCACATCGCGCCGCCGATGACACGGTGCGGCCCGCAGGTGCACGTCTCCATCGCGATGCAGTCGGGGCAGACGTCCTCGCCGCCAGGCAGCGCCACCCTCCACCCGCGGCGCTTGGCCACACGGCGGATCTTGGAGGCGGTAGCGGTCGGGTCGCCACCATCGATCCAGGTGGCGCACCGATCGCAGTTGATGCAGCGGACGATGGTGACGCTCATGCCGGCACCGCCAGGTGCGCCAGAACCTGCTCGCCGATGAACTGGGTGTAGGCGGGCGGGATCGCCTGCGAGACGCCGTGACGCGACGCCCACGGCATCCCCATCACCTCGCGGGATTCGGCCAGATCGCCCTTGTAGCCGCGCGTCATGGCGCCGCCGCCGCCGTCTCCGTAGACGCCGACGATCCGGCCGCGGCTCGCACTGCAGTGGCAGCCGCCCGCACCCATGAGCAGGACGTTGGACACGAATCGGCGATGCCGCTTGAGCAGCCGCACCTTGCCGTCCTGGGTGCGGGCGGTCAGGCCGAACTCGCTGCCGCACAGGGTCAGCGAGCCGGGCATGTCGGCACCCTCGACGTTCTCGACGACCCACGGGCCGCCCCAGGCGGTGAGGCGTTCGATGGTGGCGTGGAGCATCCACGCGGTGCCGTGCTTTGCGTGCAGCGTCGACAGGGCGGAGTGGTCCTGGCATGGCGGGCTGGCGTGGACGGCGTCGAATCCGTCGAGCGGCCAGGTCATCGCGTCGCCCTGGTGGAACTCGTAGGGGTAGCGCGTCTGGTGCTCGATGTCGACGCCGACGACGTCGAAGCCGGCGCGGTGGTAGCCGACCGCGGCGCCACCCTCGCAGCAGAACAGGTCGAGCAGTCGTGGCCTGGTCATCTCGGTCGCTTCCTCTCTCGTTCCAGTTCGGCCGCGGTGCCGGGCTCCCTCGTTCCGCACCGGCATTCGGGGGCGCAGTCGAACGGCTCGTCGCCGTCTGCCTGCGGCGTGGTGGCACTGGAGTGGCGCTTGCGCTTCCAGAAGTCGCGCTCCGCCTCGACCCTCGTCAGTTCGTCGCCCAGCCAGGTGACGCGGGCTGCCATGTCGTCGCCCTGGATACGCGGGTGCATGAACGCGTCCAGCTCGGCGCGGGCGGCGGTGAGGGCGGACAGCAGCGCGGTCCAGTTGTTGCGCATCGCCGCGATCAGCACGGCGTCAGCAGGGTCCGCCTCGGCAACCGAGCTGTTCGGACCGAAGATGATGCATCCGCCCTCGTGCTCCACGGTCCACGGCGGGGGTGTCGCGGCCTGACCTAGTGCGGCCAGCGCGTCCAGGTCGGGGATGTCGGTGCTCATCGTTTCACCGCCGCAGCGACCAGGGCGACGAGTGCGATACCGACCACGACTGCCAGCCAGATGAGGGCACTGGCCCAAAGCGGGGCGGTCACCCACCACCACGACCAGTCGATGACCCCGACCAGCTTGAGGATCAGGAAGACGACGAAGACGACTCCGGGCAGGCCGATGCCGCCGGGGGCGCTGTTGTTCGATGACTTGTTGGTGCTCATGGTCTTCTCGCTCTCTCTCGTTCCAGCTCGGCCGGGCTGCCGTAGCGCTCGGCGAGTAGTGCCGCCAGCAGCTCCGCCCGCTCGACCTCGGACATCTACAGCTCGTCGTCCAGCTCGCCGAGGAGCGCCGACACGTCCACGCCGATCGGCTCCCACGTCAGGCGCCGGCCCAGCACCGACGCCCACTCCTGCGCGCTCGTCACCAGTGGCACAGCCCAGCCGGTCTCCCAGTCGGACACCTGCTTGCGGCCCACGTGCAGGGCGTCCGCCACGTCGGTCTGCGTCAGGCCCTGGTCGATACGGGCCTGGCGGAGGTCGGCGATCAGCGCCGATGGCGGGTGCTGTTTACGCGGCACGGGTCACCGCCGAGGGTGTGGCACCGGTCTGTCCCTGGTAGTGCGAGCCGAGACCGGCGCTGCCGTAGGGGCGTTCGGCGGGTGCGGTCAGCCGCATCAGCACCAACTGCCCGATCGGCATCCCGCGGTCGAGCCGCACGGCATCTTGCGAGTAGTTGTGCAGCTCAAGCGTGATCTGCCCGCTGAAGCCGGGGTCGATGAACCCCGCGGTGATGTGGATGGCGAGACCCAGCCGGCCGAGGCTCGACTTGCCGTTGAGCTGTGCGACGAGGTGCCGCGGGATCGTCACGTGCTCGGCCGTGTGGGCGAGGATGAACACGCCCGGCGAGAGCCAGACCTCACGCTTGTTCAGCTCCATGGTGTCGCCAAAGGTCCAGCGCAACTGCTTGCCGAGGTGCAGGTCGATGCTCGCGGGCTGGATCGCCTCGTCGGCAGGCGGCGGGTCGATGACGAGAGTGCCGGCGGCAAGCTCGGCACGGAGGCTGACGTCGGACAGGATCATGCCGCCACCTCCGTGATGGTCAGCACGAGCTCGCCCGGACGGCCGTACGTCAACGGCGGCAGCTTGTCCCCGATCACCAGGTACGGGCCGTCAAGGTGCGCATCGTCGTCGTCGTCGATCAGCCCATGGCCGGGCACGACACCGCGCTTGGTCAGCCGCTGCGGGCCGAGCCCGTCGATGACCGCCTTCAACGTCGGCCGCAGGTTGTCGGAGTCCCGGACCGGAGCCCGGCCACGGAAGTGCGCGACGGCGTCGATACGGACCCGGTCCAGGCCGGTCGGCAGCTTGGCCCACCGCGCGGCGAGGCAGGAGGCTAGACGCCACTGCTTGATGAGTTTCGCCTCGGCCATGCGGTGCATCCGCGAGTTCGCGGTGAGCCAGGCGCAGGGCGCGCTGATCGTGATCGTCCAGGTTCGGGGCGTCATGCCTGCACCTCGACGCGCTTGCGGCCCTTGACCCGCGTGCCCTCGTGCGACAGCTGCACCTGCCGGGTCGTCCAGCCCTTGCCGAGGGTGTAGATGGCCCGGCCGAGGTTGTCGCACTCCATGACGTGGGCGTGCGTCGGGCCGTTGTCGGTGACGCGGACGTAGGTGGTGCGGCCGTCGCGGGTCGCGGACCACACGGTGCCCTTGAGGTCGGTCACTTGGCACCGCCCGTGATCTCAGCCGCAGTCACGCGCGCGGCCGGGAACATCTCTTCGGCGTCCTGGCCCTCACGGGTGATCGACGTGTACGCGATCGCCATGTCGGCGACATCCGCACCGGTCCACTGGCCGCGCTTCGTGCCGAGCTTCGACTCCAGCCGGTCGACCGTCACGCCGATCTTCGCGTATGCGGCGACCATGTCGGCGATTCGGTCGGCGAGCGGCTTGCCCTCACCGTGCTCAATCGTGTTCCGGCAGAGCTCCTGCGCAGCCTCGGTAAACCACGTCGGCAGCACCGACGCGATGCACTCACGCACCGCCCGGGCGCCTACGTTCTGGTTGCTCAGGTAGATGTCGTTCAGGTCGATCAGCGGCTGCCGGTTGCGGCCGACCATCTTGGCATGCGGAACGATGAACGACCGCGACGACCGGGTGTTGGTCTGCACGTCCCACGCGAACGCCAGCACCTCGGACACGCCCTCGGTGTCGTCGCGTCGCAGCTCCCGGACCGTGTATTCGATGTTGCCCCAGATGCGGGCGAGCTCCCGCATTAGGTGCACCGACGGGCCGGTGCCGCGGTTGGGCACCTTGTAGAAGGCGCGGCCGGCCATGGACAGCCGCGCGCACACGTCGCGCATCTCGGCTTCGGCGCGGCGCATGTCGCGGGGGCACTGCTGGGCAACGACGACGGCGGCCTGAACCTCGGCGATGGCGCGGGCCTGCTCGACGGCGGTGGCCTGACTGATGTCGCCGGGCACTGCCAGCGCACGGGTTTCGATCTTGTCAAGGGCAGATGTGGTCACTGGCCGGACTCCTCGAAGTAGCGGTTGAGCGCCCATCCGGGCAGGGAAGCGGTACCGACCTCGCCGTCCGGCACGTAGCCGGGCCAGGTGTCGGTGGCCAGGCATTCGGCGAACACGCGCCGGGCCTGCTGGTTGTAGAAGCGGCCCGCAGCCATGGACGTCGCGTCGATGTCGACGACGGTCACCAGGTACGGGGCCGTCTTCTCCTGGACGACGAACACGAACGCCGCCGACTCGGCCAATCCCAGCGCTGCGACAGCGTCGAGGTACCAGGCGGCCTGACGTGCGTAGCCGTAGTCGTCGAGGCTCCGGCCGATCGACGCCAAGTCGGCGCCGCGCGCGGTTTTGTAGTCGGGCACGATCAGCCGGCTGCCGCGGTCGAGAGCGGGCAGCCAGTCGAACCGGGCCCGGCAGTCGACGCCCGACTCGGCGTCGGTCCAGAAAGCGGACTGCTCCGGCTTGCCACCACGGGCCGGGTCGAGCAGCACCGACGCGATCGGGTGACCACGCAGCGCCTTGACCATCTCGTCGATGACGGCGTCTTCCTTCGGCAGGATCGGAACCTTGCCTTCGGCGTACGCCTGGTCGCGGGCCTCTTGTGCGGCCTTGGTCTTGTAGTCCCCGGCGTCAACCACGACGACGTCTTCACCGACGCCTAGCACGCGCTTGTGTGCGGCTTTGCCGAAGTCGAAGTCGGCCTTGGGCGGCTGGCCATGGTCGCGCTCGTATCGGTACTTGGCCGGGCATGACGGCGGCAGGAGCTTGCGGGCGCCGGACGACGACAGCGCCTCGTGCCGGTGGTACTCGTCGGCCGGCATGTCGACGATGCCGTGCAACTTCGTCGCGGTCACTGGTCGCCCTCGCCGTCCGACAGCCGCTTGTGCATGGCGTCGCGCTCGATGTAGTCGCCGAGCTCGTCCACCCACGCGGGCAGGTCGCCGTCCCGGTCGAGGCTGGCGATGCGGTCGATCGTCCAGTCGACGAGCCGGTCCCGCAGGTTGCGCTTCACCATGACGCGATCACTCCCAGGAGGGTGAGCAGCGAGCAGAGCCCGCCGATGACGAGTCCGCCGACGAACGCGACGGCGAGAGCGGAGACGCCCTTCATGCGGACACCTCCGCCAGCAGGTCGAGCTGACCGGGCAGCGGCGGGATCTGCTGACGTGCGGCCAGCGCCTGCTTCTCCGCTGCCGCTTCCTCCTGGCACCCGGGCTGGTCGCAGAAGTGCAGGCCAGCAACCCGCGTCCACTCCTGGTAGCTGACGTCCTGGTCGATGGCCTCGCTCTCCGTCATCCACGAGACGGTGTGGCCGAACTCCAGGTCCTGGAACTCGTAGATGCAGCCGCGCCCGTCGCAGGCGATGACGTACACGGTGGTCGGCTTGACGCTCATGCCTCGCCTCCCGTCCGCTGCGCCGGGATGTTCGGGTTGATGACCTCGTACGCGCCCGTCTTGAAGTCCGGGTGCGTGTGCCGCGACAGGTAGTCCGAGTCGCGCTTGGCGACCGTGCCGTACGGGCAGCGGTGGGACTTGTACGCCGGGTTGGTCGGCGGGTTCGCGTCAGCCCACGCGGTGTCGAGCAGCTCCCGCTCCTCGGCCTCCGACGGCTCCTCGTCCAGCTCGTAGCCCGACGCGGCCAGCACCTCACGCAGCGGCTGGGACGGGTCGACCGCCTGCTCACCCGAGCCGATCAGGTACCGCTCGTCACGCCGACGACGCCACGACGCAGCAGCACGACGGACAGCGTTCACCGGCCACACCACAGCGGCACCGACACCACGGGCAGCGGCATCGAACGTGTCCCGCGCCAGACCGGCCAGGACCCGCCACATGCCGGCGCGGTCGGTGTCGGTGTGGTCGGCCTGCTCGTCGGCGTGCGACCGATCCGACAGGGCCAGCGGTGCGGGCTCGGCGGTCTTCGGCTGCTCGCCCAGCGATGCGTACGCCCGCTCGAACCGCTCACGGTGCGCCGCGTGCCACGCCTGCTCGCCGCCGACAACGGCCTTGATGATCGCCTTGTCCTCATCGACGGCGAACCGCTTGAACCGCTGCACGTACCAGCAGACAGCGGCGGTGACGGTCGCGGTGACCCCGGCGATCCACAGGTCATGGACCAGCGTCGGGGAGACGGTCAGGATCTGGCTCACAGCCCACCGCCCAGGTGCACGTCCTCGGTCGCGCAGTTGCGGACCGTGCGGATGTCGTCCTCCCACGCGGACAGCTGCAGCGTCCACTGCCCGTTGATGTCGGCGTGGAACTGGATGCGCTGCTTGCGGTCGTCGCGGCCACCGAACGCCAGGGCCATGCTGTTCGGCCAGGTGACCTGGTGCGCCTGGATCTTCTCGGTGTGGCCGTTGACCCACGTGATCTCGTAGGTGGTGGGCTCGCCGTACTCGAACTTCGTCATCGGGTCCTCCTTGGGCTGCGCTTGAGTGCGATCAACAGGACGGTGACGGCCAACGCCACCAGGCCGAACAGGGCAATCTGGGACCAGACGGGGCTCACCGCAGCGCCTCCCGCAGGACAGCCACCAGACGGCCCAGGTGCCAGATCAGGAAGTCGCGCGCGTACATGTACAGGACGTACGTGCAGCCGGCGGCCACGGCGACACACAGGGCGAACAGGACGTCACGCAGCTCGGGCATCGCGCGACCTCCGCTTCAGCAGGTCCCGGCGCTCGGCCTCGTTCAGGCCGCCCCAGATCCCCCACGGGTCACCGGCACCCAGCGCGTACTCCAGGCACTCACGCGACACCGGGCAGCGGGCGCAGACCTTCTTCGCCTCCAGCTCCTGAACCAGGTTGAAGCCAGTACGGCGGTGCTCGCCCTCCCCGCCCAGCGGGTAGAACAGCTCGGCATCGACCTCACGGCAGACCGACTGCTCCTGCCACGTCTCGGGCTTGTCGGACGCGATCGTCGGCGCAGCGGCACGACGGGTCATGATGGTCACGGGGTCACCTCGACCAGCGGGCCGTACAGTTCGGCCAGCTCCTCGACCGTGGCCAACACGAACAGCCGCGACGGACCGCGCTCGGTTTCCAGCGAGATCAGCTCGTCGTCGCCGACGCTCCAGAACTGGCCGTCGCGGTCACGCCACCGGCGCGCCTTCGGCTCGTCCAGTACGGCAACGGCCTCAGCGACCAGCGTCGCGGCATCAGAACGGGCAGCCTCACCCAGCGCAGCCAGCACCTCCGGCGAGATCGGCGGCTGAATGCTCGCCTGCAGATTCACCGACCAGCCCAGCAGCGAACCGCCGTGCATGTTCGTCACCAGCACCGACGGCATCGCCTCGGTCGGCTCGCACTCCCACAACCGGCCGCCACCGAACACCGCGTGCCACGCGTCGAGGTCGGCCCGGTTGTTGAGGGTCAGGTTGAGCTGGGAGTTCTTCTCGCTCGCGGTCAGGTACAGCGGCATCGGCAGGTTGTGGCGCGTCGCCATGAGCACCAGCTCGGCGAGAACGGCCATGGTCTGAGCAGTGGTGGTCTCGGTCATCGGTTCACCTGCCGCCATGCGATGGAGCAGGTCACGCAGACGCAGATCTTCTCGGTGACGTTCTCGGCGCGGCCGTGCTCGATGACGGCTCCGGTCGCGGCGTGGTCGAGGTGCTTCTGCCACGCCTCGGTCATGTGCTTGTCGCGCCACCGGTCGGGGCGGAAGCTGCCGCCGAACCAGCCGTCTTCCTCGCAGTGCAGGCCCATGCTGCGGGTCTGGTGGACGTAGACGACGGTGAACGTGTGGCCGGGCACGGAATGCTCGGTGTCGACGAGTTCGTGCGAGGTGTGGTTGCTCATGACTGCTGCGCCTCCTCGGCGATACCGGCGAACAGCAGCTCAGCCGCCGCCTCAGGGGAATCCGCCCAACGGCGCTGATCGCCGCCACGGCTGTGCCAGAACGCCGACCAGCCGGCCAGACCGCGCTCCGTCCAGCCGACGACATGGCCGGCATCGTTCAGGGCTGTCGTCGAACCGTCCGGGTGCGTGATCCGGAACCGGTCGTTCGCCGCCGCGGTCATCGCGCACCCGACCGGAACACGACCGGCAGCACGCCCAGCGCCACCAGGACGTCGGCCAACTGCTGCACCGAGTCCGGGAACAGCTGCGCCCGCCCGTCACGGACCAGCACCAGCCAGCCCTCGAACAGCGACTCCGCCGACACGACACACTCGCCGGCCTTGCTCCACGTCCAGTCCGTGCGGCCGAACGAG
This sequence comes from Roseateles sp., assembly GCF_036486225.1. Classification (GTDB taxonomy): domain Bacteria; phylum Pseudomonadota; class Gammaproteobacteria; order Burkholderiales; family Burkholderiaceae_C; genus Roseateles. Next base: position 13,205 of record NZ_DASVNZ010000027.1, read on the forward strand.
GTCGTACGGTGGTAGATGTAGCCCTGGCTGCGGGCGTAGCGCATGAGGCGGCCCAGGGCGCGCAACTCGGCGGCGCTGGTAGCGTTGCTTTCGGTGGACACGTTGGTCACTCCTTCGTCGTCCGTCAGAGCCCTGGGCGTCCTTAGCGCCTGGGGCTCGCTGCTTTCCTGGTCTGGGGTGGGGGCCACTCGCCGTGCAGCGAGGCGGTCGCCACGAGTGGCCCCCGGTCTTGCAGGGCGGGCGGCGGAACAAATGGATGCCCGGATGGCAAGCCGCCCGCCCCGGTCAGTGGGGCTACCGCGGCGGCGGCGGAGCCTCAGGGTTGGTCGGCTGGGGGTGCGGGTTGCCGCGGCGACGCATCGCCAGCGCGGCCTCCTCGTGGTTGACGACGATCACGGTCACTCCTCGTACGGATCGGTCTTGGCCTGCCACTTGGCACAGCCGGTGATGGGGCCCGGGTTGACCCACTGCGGCGCAGCAACCGGACTACGGCCCGCCTCGGTCTCGATGACCTCGGTGCCGCGCAGGTCCACACCCTCCGCGCAGTCGTCCGGGTCGTCCCGGTAGTACGGCGTGAAGTGCACGCACGTCTTGCACCCGCGGGCGTCGGCGCTGTACCAGCACTTGCCGATGTGATTTGCCGTCGTCGCCTTGTGCGCGTACGTCTTCGGGCAATGCGGGCACCGGTACCGGGTGACCAGGACCTTCAGCGGCTCGCTCATGCGGCAGCCTTCTCGCGGTTGCAAGAGCGGTGAGCCAGTCGCAGGTTCACCAGGTGATTCGTGCCGCCACGAGCACGCGGGATGTCGTGGTCGATCTCCCACGGGTTGCCAACCTCGAAGCCCAACGAGCACACGTGGCACTTCCACCCGTCGCGGCTGGCGATACGCACCAGCTCGCGCAGCGGCAGGTTGATCCGCTCACTCCTCACCGGGCACCGCCTCGTCCGCCTCGGCGGGCAGCATCGAGCGGGCATCGGTCCACGGCAGGTCGGCGGGGGCGTCCTTCAGGTGCTCCAGGCGCTCGATCAGCCGACCGAACTTCAGGTCCTGGCCGGCGTGATACTGCTTGCCCGCCTTCGCGTACTGCTTGACCTGGCCAAGCGTCGCCTTCTCCAGGCCGACGTACAGCGGGCCCCGGTCGGTGTCGACGACGATCGTCGTCGGCAGGGAGAACAGGATTCCCTGGCTGTCGTCCAGCTCGTACGCCGCAGTGCGCAGCGCCTTCATCGACTTGGAGATGACCTGGCAGGCGAAGTCGTAGGCGGCTGCGGTGTCACCCTCGAACCGCTCGTTCAGCGCCAACTTGAGGGCGTCGGCGGCGGCAATCTCACCAGGGTTGGCCTGCATGATCTCCTGTGCGCGGAGCTGAAGGCTGCGGTCGCTGCTCATGCGGTCTGCTCTTTCCAGGTGCGGGCGGCCTCAAGAAGCCGCTCCGTGCGGGTAATGAACTGGTCGATGCGCTCGGCCGGGATCTCCGCCGGCGGACGGAACGCCGCGGCGTAGGACACGGCGGCGAGAAGGCCGTCACAAGCACGGCCAAAAGCGTTCGAGGCCTCCTGCTTGGCGAGCATTTCCAGCACCTCTTGCTGCTGGCGCTCGGCGCTCTCCCGGACAGCGGCGACGAACTCGGCGTTCGCCCGCTTCTGCTCCGTGGTCAGCTCGGGCATGGCAGGGGTACTCGTTTCGTGAGTACCCTCTGGCTCGGGCTGGTCGAACGGCAGCGGGACGTCGTCGATGGCGTCGGTGATGCCGACCTCATCGGCTGCCGGGTCGACAAGATCGTCCCCGTGGGTATTTACCCCCGATGTTGATCTCTGCCGGATAACCTGCATGTCACGGCCGCCACCCACCATCTCGGCGAGCTGAGCCTGGGTCCGGCGCCATGTAGCAGGAAGCGCGGCTTCCTCGGTGCGCACCTGCTCGATGACTGCTGCCGCGATCTCGCGGGTCGGCTTCATCGACAGCGCGGTCATCACCGGGCGGACCCGCGCGTCCCACCAGTCGCCGAGAGAGTCGAACCCCAGCGGAGTCCAGGCCTGCTGCTCGACGATCTGCTCGTACGCGGACTGCGCGTCGCCGATGCCCAGGAGGAACTTCTCCTCGAGGGCCTTGGCTTCGACAGCGGTCAGCACGGCGACGACGGTCACGGCTTCCTCCGCGCGTGCGGGGCGAGCAGGCCGCGCAGAGTCTCGATCACCTCGGGCGAGAACGGCGGGCTGTCGCAGCCGGCCTTCATGGCGCGCTCGGTCCGCTCGTCGAACTTCGGCGGCTTCGGCGGCGGCGGAGGCTTAGGTGCGGGGCAGTTGGGCTGCCGCTCCTTCAGTGCAGTGGTCATGCGGCGCGCTCCTCGAACAGTGCTGCGTATGGAACGCCGAGCAGTTCGATCGCACGGCGGATGACTTTGCCCCCAGCACTGCGGTGGCCGGAGCGGATGCGGCTGAGGGTCGTGTGGGAGATGCCGAGCGCTCGTGCGCGCTTGAGGTCCTGGTCGAGACCCCTCGCATTGCAGAGGGCGTCGAACACCTCGAAGCGCATGACCACGACGGTCCGAGGCTCGGTGACCTCGGACTCGCTAGGCGATGCATGTGGTATCACGCACATGACCATAGGTCCATGTCTGCGAAAACACAAGCCTGCAAGTTGCATCGGGCACAACCCCGACATGAGTGAGGCTTGCGCGCACACATGCGGTGTGGGCATAGTGTGTGCCTACAGGCACAACGACACATCGACACATCGGGATAGAAGATGAACTGCCCACCAGTGCTTGACCTGCCACGATCCGCATCCGTGCGTGATATCACCGGAGTGACGCGCAAGGGCGCACGCTCTAACATTGTGCGTGTGGGCACACGTGATGAGTGGATGGGGATCAGAGGCGAGTTCTTTGCCTGGTTCGACCGGGCCAAGGACGACGCCGGCTTCACCTACGACTCGGATGTTGCCAAGGCTGCGGGCATGTCCCACACCTCCATCAGCGGATGGCGCAGCGGCAGGCAGCGGCCAACGGCCAAGAGCCTGTCCGACGTTGCCCGCGTGCTCAACAAGTCGGCCCAGGAGGCGTGGGCCAAGGCGGGCCTGATGACCGCGAGCGACGTACACAAGGCCAGCGCGCCGTCAATCAGGCAGGACCTCGCACTGATCGACCGCGCGCTGCGGGACCCCAGTACGCCGGCTGAGGACCTGGTTGTTATCGAAGCGACCCTGGAACTGCTGATGGCCAGGCTTGAGGCGCGGGAGGCGCGCAAGAAGGTGGCCTAGTCAGAGCCCCTCCTCAGTCCACCTCTCGCCCCACGTCATCGTGTCGCCCGTCCACCGCGTCCCGGCCAGCCGCCACATGTCGAACCGCGGCCTGCCGGGCACAGCCGCGTCCACCCGCAGCGAACACACCGCCTCGATAACCCGGCGCCGCAGCGCAACATCCAGGTCGTCCCACGTGCCCACCACGTCCACGCCCTCCAGCTCCCGGAGCGGAGCAGGCATGGACAGTCGGCGCACCTTCGCCTTGGCCTCCTCAATCGCGGGCAGCAGCCGCGCCTCCATCGCAACCAGCCCGGCAGGCGACAGCCCTGCGTCGTAGTAGCCCTCCATCTGGTCCTCGAGCGCCTTCTTCTCCTTCTGCGCCGCAACCAGCTGGGCATCGTCGCCAGCGGGCAGGAACGCCTCCAGTGCATCCGGTTTGCTCAGCCGCTCGAGCACCCTGCCGCGGACGAACCGGTCCAGGGCGTCGCCGTTGATGGAGGTGCGCTGGCACTCGGGGCAGTTGTACGTCCGGGTCGGGCCGCCGCGGTGCACGCGGAGCTTGCCCGACTTGCACTTGCCGCACAGCGCCACGGCGGACAGCGGCCACCGAAGGGCAGTACCGCGAGAGATGCGCCGGCCCGGCTCCCGCAACGTGGCCACCACGGCATAGTGCTCGGACTCGTCGATGATCGGCGGCCACTCGGCCTTGCCGATCACCTCGCCGCAGTGAACGCGCAGCGCGGCGTACGCGGGGTTGGAGGCGATCCGGCCCATGTGCGCCGACTGCCACAGCCCGCCTTCAGGCGCGGTGAAACCACGGTCGTTGAGGCTGCGCGCCAGCCCGTACAGGGAGCCGCGATCCCGGACGGTCTGAACGATCTCCCGTACCACGGCAGCCTGCGCCGGGTCGATGACCTGCCGCTCGTACTGGCCGGTCTTGTCGTACTCGCGGGCGTAGCCGTACGTCAGCCGTCCCGCCGGGCGACCGCGTGTCGCCGCCGTCCGCTTGCCGCGGGTGATGTTCTCGCTGATCCGCTCCGACTCGTCGGCCGCGTCAACGCCCTCGTCTGCGAGGGTGCGCCAGTCGCGCCGATTGCTGATGTCGTAGGTACGGTCGTGGGAGATGACCCTGATCAGGGTGCCCTTGGACCGGCACAGATCGAGCAGGCCGGCCCACCCGGCCAGGTTGCGGGAGCCGCGCGCGGTTGCCCACAGGGTGAGCATCTGGCACTGGCCCGACTGGATGTGCAAGACGAGGGCGTCGTAGTCGGCGCGTGCCTTCGTCGCGAACCTGCTGGCCGACAGTCCCGGGTCGGCGAAGAGGCGGCCCTCGGTGAAGCCGTTCGTTGCGCAGTCGGCGCGCCAGACGTCCTCCTGCGAGGTGACGCTGCGCCCGCCATCCTCGGTGGACTTGCGTCCGTAGAAGTCGGAAATCATGGCGGCAGCCTAACCCCGGATGCACTCTTACGTACACCTGCTTGTCCAAACGTACGCAAGGCGTACATGCAAAAGAAGAGGTCACACCGCACGCCCGATGCGATGTGACCTCTTCCGGTCCCGGTCTTACTCCTTCGGCGGATCCAGCCTCTCGGTCAGTCGACGCAACGCATCTGCGGCGCGACGCGATCGCATCGGCACCACATTGTCGCCGGTGGCGTCGGCCCCCTCGCGTCGGCGCTTGCGCTGCCGCGGAGCCTTGCGGCTCACCGGGCGGCTGTTGCCGTTGGCCGCCGGACGGTGAGCCGTGTCGGCCTCCTGGCTCAGCAGCTTCTCCAGTAGATCGATGACCCGCTTGCGGTCGGCCCGGTCCTCCGCCATCTCGTCGCGCATCACCCGCATCTCGTCGAAGATCGCAGTCGTCGACTGGATAACGTCAAGGCGGTGCTCGTTACCCTGCCGCATCACCATCCGGCACGCCAGCAGAATCGCGCCGATGGTGGTAGCGCCGATCACCATCCCGGCGAGCCCCGTGGGCAAAGTTGCCTGGGACATGAATCCGACCGTGAGAAGCGTTGGCAGCCCAAGGCCGCCGGCAGCCGTGGCGGACCAGCCGCCGATCAGCATGCCCGAGTAGTTCGGTAGTTTCTCGTAGTCGGAATGACTCATGCCCCGCGCCTCTCCGTTGAGTGAGCAACTCCGCCTTGGTCACTCACGCGAGGTCACAGCGTGCACCCGAAGAGTGATCGATTTCTAGACCCGTTCGCCCAGGTAAACCGCATCGAGGGATGTAACTCGCACGTGCGAGCAGCTGCAAGCAGCGGCGATTCCACCATGTGGACGATCACTGGATCGGTTTATGTTCACCAGAAATAACTAACCGGGCGACCCTGACCAGGTCTTTTACCCGATGGTCACTGTCGCGGACCCGCAGGCGTGGCCACAAACGTGCCCCTGCCCTGCACCCCGTACACCACGCCGCGCTCCCGCAGGACCAGGATCACTCGGGCAATGGTGCCGAAACCTACCGAGTACAACCGCGCCAGTGCGTGGTACGTAGGCAGCTGCGTGTGCGGCGGACCGTATTCGCCGGCCGCGATCCGTGCCGTCAGATCATCAACGATCTGAGCAGCGCTCATCTGTGGGGGCATGGTTGTGGAGCTCCAGAGTCGACATGCCACATTGAACACGACTCGGTGAGTGAGTTGCGCGCACAGGTCGACTTGTTCGAGTTATTCGAATAACCTCCGAGCAGGGGCCAGGGTCGACACCTGCCTCTTGCGCGCTGACCTCGGTGTCCGCTTGACGGCGGGGCCAGTTGCCCGGCGGCGGCCCCCCGAAGGGCCGCCGCCCTCCACACCTTTCGGGAGGAGTGGCACATGGACCAGGACTACCGCGACTGGCTACGCCGAGAGCTGGCCAAGCACGCCGACCAGCCCAAGCCCCACACCTGCCACGACTGCGCGAGTGCGAAAGCCGAGCTGCTGTTCTTGGGCGAGCTGCTCGACGACTCGACGCCGGCCGTGACGGAGCGTGCGGCATGACGCTGCTGCTGAGGTCCCAGCGCCTCGACCGCGAGCCCGTGTTGGCGCCGGGCACCGAGCTCACCTGCCAGCACGACGGCGGCGAAGTCCAGCTGGTCGTGTCCGCTCTTCAGCCGGCGCAGCATGACGGCCGGTGGGTGAACGGCACGGTCGGCGGTCGTCCTGCCGTGGTGTGGCTCAGCCTGCCTTCTTCGCCGCTCGCATGACCTCGTAGACGGTCGGCACGGAGACGTCGATCTCGGCGGCGATGTCCTCGGCGCGCTTGCCTGCCTCGCGTTCGGCGAGCAGTCGTTGGGCGCGGATGAGTCGCCACCTGCCCATCTCGGCGCGGTGGTGTTCGATTTGCTCGCGTGCGTGGCGGTCTGCCTCGGCGAGGTCCATGTCGGGGAACTCCTGGGTCACTTCTATAGGGTACCCCCTTGACGTCCTAGGGGGTACCCCCTACACTGAGAGCATGACGCAGACGATGACCGCCCCCGCCGACCGGATCCTCGACGCTGACCTCGACTTTCGCCGCGACGCCGACCACGACACCGTCATCCAGCCCGCGATGGACGCCTACATCCAGCAGCAGTGGGCCACCCACCGCGCCGTCATGACCCACACCCCGGCGACCACCCGCACCGAGTGCGGCGGTCGGCACGGCGGCGACTGGGACCGCTTCGAGTGGCGCGGCGAGACCGAGCGCGACGAGAAGGCGTACTGCACCTGCTGCGGGCGGCGGGCACTGGGCCAGATCAGCCCGTGGAAAGACGCGGCGATCGACGACTGGTACGCCACCCCGTACATGCGCCGCCAGTTCGCCCGGTCCCGCACCGCGAGCCGCCGCCTAGAGCTGGCCTACCGCCGCCTGGCTGTCCGGTCGCTGGGCCGCACCTGGGCCGCCGCCACCTTTGCCTGACCCGACCCGACGAAGGAACCGCCATGGAGCACCGCACGCAGTTCAGCACCACCGTCCTTGACGTAGCCCGCGACGCCGTCCGCATCCACCTCGCCTGCACGGGCTGCGACCTCATGGGCCACGTCGACATCACACCCGCGTCGAGCGCCGACCGCCTGATCGCCGACATCGCCAAGAGCCACGACACCCCGGACCTGTTCGCTGACCTGCCTGGCATGTGGGAAGAGGCCGACCTCACCGGTGGCCAAACCGACACCGAGCCCGCCGGCAAGCCGAAGGCACCCGCCTGCAACTGCTTCATGCGCGGCGGCAAGCACAGCTTCAAATGCGACCTCGCCCGCAACGGCAGGCCGCCGTACGACCCCAACGCCGAGCCCGCCGCCTGACCCGACAACCCGAGGAGGACACCATGAAGCACCCGTTCACTGTCGCCGTCCAGGTCGGAGGCGAGTGGCACGAGATCGCCCAGTGCCGTGCGCGCCTATGGGCTGGCGACATCGCCCTCGCGCTCGTGCAGTCTGGCTCGTACGCCACGGCCCAGGTTTGGGAGGACGGCGCGGTGGTCGCTACCTACGGGGAGCAGTCGTGACGGCTCCCCGTACGGCAGAGCCCATCGAGGGCACCGCCGCCGTGCGACCCCGCACCTACAGCAGTGCGGCCGAGCGTCGCTTCGACGTGATGTGCGACGAGGCGATCCACGAACTCGACCCGGACCGTGCGTACGAACGCTGGCTGGAGCACGAGGCTGAGATCGGCGAGGTGCTGGAGATGATCCGGACTGCGGTCGGCGGTGCGGCCCGTGACCTGCTCGCACGTGGCGACAGCCAGCAGGAGATCGCGGATCGGCACGCGTTGAAGAAGCGGACGGTGCAGACGCACGCCGAGCGTGCACCGATCGAGGTGTGACCCGCACTGCGCGGGGTGCAAGAGACGACGAGACCCCGTCCAGAACGCCGGTAACGCTCTGGACGGGGCACGCTGATGGTACGAGAGGATGAACGCATGGATCGCATGACGGAGCTGGCCGCGCTGGAGGGCTGGGCACGCAACCTCGCCGTGCCCGTCGAGGAACGGTTGGCGGCGGCGCTACAGGTGATCGACGGGCTGAACGCGCGGATCGAGGAGCTGACGGGCGGCGACGATGACTGACCTGGTGGCTCGGCTGCGCGAGGCGATCGGCGAGACCGAGCAGGTCGCCAAGGACGCCGAGCAGGAGAACTGGCGGTGGTACGCCGAGGACAAGACGGTCATGACCCACGGCCAGGACGGTGAGTGGGAGGGCTACCGCACCACGGGGACCCGCGCTGATGCCGAGCACATCGCCCGCCACGATCCGACGACGGTGATCCGACGTTGCGCGGCAGACCGGAAGATCCTGGACCTGCACGGGTTGATGCCCAGGCCGCTCAAGAACGGCATGCCGACCGGATGGGCCTGCTCAATCTGCGACGACGGCGAGGGCACCTACAACTACCCGTGCGAGACGGTGCAGATCGTGGCCGAGTTCTACGAGGTCGAGGCCTAGCGCTTGTCGCGCCAGTACCGGCCCGACTCCGGGCACAACCTGCACGCATCCGTTTGACTCCCCTCGCCCGCCTTGTGCGCGCCACCAGTAGGGCCAGTACCGCAGCAGGGACGGGGCTCGGGCTTCGGGTCGGAACTCATCCCAGCAGTCTGCACCAACACGAAAGAGGGCGTCACCCGGACCGAAGTCCAGGTGACGCCCTCAACGTTTGATCCGGCCCGTGCCACACCCCTGCATTCACGGGCCGGACGACTACGGTGGTCAGGTGCAAACGCCGCGCCACGACAGCCGCGACCGGATCCGCATCGCCGAAGTCTCCGGCGCGCTCAGCAACCTCGCGGCCAAGGTGATCCGCGGCGAACTCACCGACGAGCAAGCAGTCGCCGAGCTGCACGACATCACCCGCGACCGGCACCTGCTCGCGCACGGACTCGGCAACCCGGCCAAGTGGGCAGCCGACTCGGTGCCGCTACGCCTGGCGCTTGCCGCCGGCGTCGACCTGGTCGAGGCAGCCGCGATCTACGACGAGATGCACCCGCCCGGCGCCCGCGGCATGAGGCTCGGCCGGGAAGGCTAGCGCGGCGCGTCGACCGCGGCCGGCTTCGGCTCACCGCTGCGGTACGCCGCGAGCGCGGCCTGCCCGGCACCGACGACCAGGCCGATGAGCCCGGCCCACTTCGGGCCGATGATGTCGGCCAGCGCGGTGCCGGCGTTGAGGATCTGCGCGCCGGCCAGCAGCGCGGCGACGAGGCGGACGTTCACGACTTGCCTCCTACGGATCGGTGCGGAACCGCTGCGGCATGAGGTCTCGCAGCGACAGGCGCGGCTTTTCGAGCTCGACGCCGAACGCGTGGCGGAGCAGCAGGCCGAGGATGACGACGCCGCCGAGGGTGTGCACTGTCTCGATCACGACGCACCACCTCGGCGCTTGCTCGTGTTCATCAGGGCGGTCACGACGGCGACTGCCCCGGTCGGTCCGGCGGCGAGGACGTCCAGGCCGACGGTCTCTCCCTGTGTTCTGGCCATCAGCACGTACGCCCCCCAGACCAGCAGGACGATGCCCGCCAGGATCATCGGCCACACCTGGCAGCGTGGCGGGGTTGGAGCGGCGGCGGTCATCTGCTCACCCGCTCAGGACACTTACGCTGGTGCATGAGTCACCCTCCACCGGTGGCTCGCCCCGGCCGGACCACCGGCCGGGGCTTGATCGTGTGGTCAGCTGTCGGCCTGGGCCAGCGCCGCGGCGAGCCGGTCGCGCAACTGCTCGGCCTCGGTACGCGCAGCGGCCAGCTCGGCGCGGACCTCGCCCAGCTGCCGGCCGAGCCCGTTGGCGACTTCCTCGACCTTCGCGAGGATCGGCGCGGCGTCGACACCGCCGGCGGCGGACAGGGCCTGGATTGCGGCGAGCGCGGCCTTGTCGCGGGCCTCGTCGGCGGCCGCGGCGACGAGCAGCGCCTTGCCGGTCGCAGCGGCGTCGGTCGCAGCGGCGGCGGCGCGGTTGAGCACCTGGTAGGCCGGGTCGGTGCCGGTGCCGTCCTTCAGGTCGTGGGTCCAGAACGCGATCCGGTCGGCGGGGGTCGATGCCATGCTGTCTCCGTTCTCGACCGCCGGCCATCCGGCGGTGTTCTCGTCGGCCGATGCCCGGCCGGACGCGTGGATGTGGTCGGAGTGGTCGTCGCCGTCGAACTCCCGCTTCGTCCAGCCGCGGGACGCGGACCAGATCCAGCCATCGAAGATCAGGTAGGTGAGCCGGGCGAGCGCGGCCGGGTCGGCGAGCAGGTCGTCGATCAGTGCGTACGCGTCGGCCCGGGTGAAGTGCGGGCCGAGCATGATGTCGATCGCGCGGTGCTCGGGGACGGTGTCGGCGTCGGTCTGTTCGGCGCGGACGCCGGTGGTGTCGTCCTCGTTGTGGTCGCTGATTCGCAGGGCGTGAGCAGCGTCGCCCTTGCCGTAGATGACCACCCCGGGGTGGCGGCCGCGGACCGCGTCGGTCAACGTCTGCATGTTCCGTGCGCGCATCAGGTGATCCTCCAGACCTGTAGCCACGAGAAGTTCGACACGGTCGTCGTGCCCGCGTTGGAGGTGTTTTGCGCCCACCGGAGCGTGAGGTTGCCGGTCGTTGCGCCGGTCGACAGCGACCCGTGCAGCGTTACAAGGACGGTGCCGCCCGTGCCGCCCGATGTGAGCACGCTCGGAGCGATGGCCTCCGCGAAATTTGATGCTGTCGACGTAGTCAGGTCGATCGTCGGCCCGCCGAATACCATCGTCATTCCAGAAGGACCGGAGAACGTGAACTTGATGTCCGCCGTCGAGTTCGACGAGTACCTGATCCCCGCCTGCATGATGTAGCGGGCATTGCCGACCGACAGCGGTGCGATCAACTGCGTATCGTCGACCAGCGTCGAGCCGGTCGTCGCCGAGCTGACCGACTGATCCGAGGTCTTCGCGACCCTGAACGACGTGTCCAGGATCGCGTCTCGCAACTCATCGGCAATGATTGTGTTGCCGGCCACGATGTCACTGAACGCCACCATTCCCCCCTAAAGTCCGTAGCGGCCGGTGTCGGTCACGGTCACTGACGTGCCCGTGAGGTGCGCCTTGTCGGTTGCCAGCCGGACGAGGGTGAGGGTGTAATTCGGCGCGGTGCCGGTGATGGCTGTGCAGCTGTAGTCCAGGCCGCCGATGGTGACGTCGAACGGAAACCGGCTCGGGTGCGAACTGGTCGTGGCCCAGACTTCGCCGCCAGAGTTGACGTCAGCGGCCGTCTCGATGTCGGTCAGGTCCTCGGCTAGGACCGTGCTGTACGCGCCGAATCGGCCACGCTGGGCCGAGTGTGAGCCGTACACGGCAATCTGTAGCGGAGCAGACGGGGAGCCGTCGTAGCCGCCCGTCCAGCCGCGTGGCCGAAGCGTCTCCGTGTAGCCGTCGAGCATCCGGTCGTCGTCGGCCGTGCCCGACTTGGCGGGCAGGCCGGTCCGCACGATCCGAGACAAGCCCGGCCGCAGCCCGAGCCATGGCATGAGCAGGCTGGTCAGGTTGGCGTGCAGGTTGACGGGCGTGTTCGGGTAGCGCACCGCCTGGCCAGTGCCGAGGTTGACGCGCCACCTCGCCTGGTCGGGCAGCTGCTCATCGCTCTCGACGTTGACGGTTGCGTCCGCCTCGTAGCGGCCGAGCGCGGCGATGTGCGCAGCGTCGGAGCGTGTCGCCGACGACCCGTCTGGCCTGCTGGCCGTCACCGCGTTGACCACGCCCTGGTCGTCGTACGTCGGTGCGAGCACCGAAGCCGAGTCCCCAGACGTCACCCGATACGTGGCCAGGTTGATCGTCATGTCGGCGTCGCGGTTGACGCGGGCGGCGAGCGGCACGTACGACAGGCCGAACCCGTCGATCTGCTCCCCGAGCCACCCTCCGTCAACCAGGGCACAGTCCTGTAGCAACTCCAGGAACGTTGCGACTGGCTGCGGCCCCATCGGCTGCGTCGAGCCGCCTGCGACAATGTCGATGGCGACGTCATCTTCCAGGCCGAGTCGTGCGAGCCGATCAGTGGGGAGCTCGCCGACAAAGCCGAGCACCGCCTGATAGCGGTTGGCCGCAGCAGTGGCGTCAAGCGCCTGGTTATGCACTGCCGCATCCACGAACGACATGGCGGTCGACGTCGGGAACAGCACCGAGTTCATGTTGACCTCAGTGAGCGCGCCCAGTGTTCCCGCACCGCTATATGGCGAAGCGACCAGCACACCGTCCTGGTAGACCCTGACGTTGACGTTGCCGCCCGACTGCGCCGCAGTGACGAGGTAGTGGTGCCAGTTGTTGTCGACCGACCAGCTGCCGGTGAACGCCCCGCCACCGCCGCGCGTCACGAACTGCATCCCCGAACTGCCGGCGAATGGAGCGTAGATGTCGAGCCGTTCCCAGGACCCCGACGCGATGAAGATCGAGGCCAGTGCCCCGGCTGCTGCATCCGCAGCGGTGGCCACGAATTCCACTGACCACGCAGATGCCGATCCGTCAACGACCGCGCCGGACATTGAGGCGTTGGTTAGGTCGATCGCCGAGGCACCGACGCCCGCAGGCAGGTCGTCGTTTGTGCCAAACGTCGGGGTGCCGGCCACCACTCGCATGGGCTGGCCGCCGCTGATCGCGGAGCCGCCAAGCTCCGCGCCACTGCCGTCGCCGAACGTCCAGGCCGCGGACGGTCCGTCTGCAAGAATCGTTCGCTCCAGCGCCGCCCGAGCCGGCTGCGCGTTCTGCGACAGCGACCGCAGTCGGCCGCCGAGCGTCACCCGGGTCACCGACAGCGGGTCGCCGTCCGTGGTCGGGATGAAGTCCGGCTGCAGCGACGCCGTGAAGCCGGAGGCCCGGCCTACGGTGACGACCAGGTCGTCGTACGAGAACGTGACCGGGGCGTTGCTGTTGCCCGATGCAAGGCCGGAGCTGATGCCGATCCAGCCGGCCCGGGGCGCGGCGTCGTCGACAGCGGTGGCGTGCCAGCCCGCCGGCTCGCTGCCCGCGGCAGCCCACACCTTGATCGCGAAGAAGTTCCCGACGATCTGCGCACGGACACGCAGCGCCTGAGAGGAGGTGTGGGTCAGGCCCGCCACAGTCGCGGACGAGAGCAGGTTGCCGGAAGGGTCATACAGCTTGACCTGCACAGCCTCAGCGGTCGTGATCTCGACCCGAGCCGTGTAGAAGCTGGAGGTCGACGTGCCGCGGAGCAGGATGTTCGCGGGCTCGACGTTGCCGCCGGTGATGTTCGTGATCGCCAGCGACACGGTCACCAGCACCTCGACGTCCGGCACCTCGACGTCGCCGAGGTAGGAGGTTCGGTTGGCATTCGCGACCGGCACCAGGTGAGTGCCGACACCAGCGGAAACGTTCCAGTTCGACGTCACGACCGACCCGCCCGCGCCGAACAGCGTCCAGACGTAGCCGTCGTCGGTGCTTCCCCAGCCGTTGGTCACCGCGGTCGAGAACGTGGCCATGGCAAGGCGGTAGCGCAACCGCATCGGCAGGCCGAGGCGGACATACGGAAACAGGGTCGAGACCGGGTTGAGCGGCGACCAGGCGCCGTCGTCGTTGTCGATCGCGAACGAGGCGCTGCCCGCGTTAGCAGTCTGGGCACCGGGGCTACGGCCCGTGCGGATATGGACGTCAGAGCTCCGCACGAGCCGGTCGGAGATGTCGGTAAACGCGTACGCGCTCGGGTCGCCGTTCGGGTCCGCGCCGTACGCGGCCTCCAGGATGAGCGGCAGGTCTTCGTCGTCGGGGAAACCCACAGCTCACCGCCTCACTTGCTGTTCAGCGCCAGTACCGCATCGCCGCCGTTGAGGCCGCGAATCGTTTCCCGCATCGCGTTTATCAGCGCCTGCATGACCTGGTCGCCAGCCACGGCCACGGTCGGGGCATCGGCCGGAGCAGCCGCCCGCGAGGATGTGCCACCGAAGGCGAACGACCCGGCGAGCTGGCTGGCCGCGCTGGTCACCGTGGGCAGCTTCGACTCGACGCCGGACACCAGGCCCGATGCGATGGCCTGGCCGGAGTAGAAGGTGTTGCCCTTGCCGGCCAGCGGTCCGTACTTGGCGGGGCTGTGCTGCAGGTGGTTGTAGATGATCCCGCCGACGTTGCTCATGATGTTGCCGAGCGCGCCGAACTTCGCCTTGATGCCGTCGATCAGGCCCTGGACCACGGACTTCCCCGCGGCCAGCAGCATCGTGCCGGTGTTGCCCAGCGCCGCCTTGATCTTGTCGGGGATCTCGCCAACCGGCTTGATCAAGCCGGACACCTTGCCCGGAAGCTGACCGATCTTCCCGGTGAGGTCCTCGAACGCCCGCTTGAGGATGTCGAACAGCGGCTTGACCTTCGACATGTTCGCGGTGATCGCGCCGACGATCGCGTTCCAGATCACCTTGAGGCCGGTCATGACGTAGTCGAGCCCGTCGCCAATGCCCTTGGCGATCGCAATCACCCGGTTCGCGAAGCGCGCCAGCCAGCCGATCGCATCACCGATGAAACGGATCAGGTCCGCTACCCCACGGAGCAGCTTGCCGACGAACTCGATCACCTCGGGTTTGGTGATCGAGATGATGAACTGGCTCACCGCGTTGCCAATGTCGGGCAGCGCGCCGCCGATCTGCGTCAGGACCGGGCCGATCGCCTCGCCGAGTTTCTTCAGCGCGCCGGTCTCGCTGAACGACTTGATCAGGCCGCTGACGCCGCGGGCCAGATCCTGGATGCCGCCCGACTTCGCGATGTCCGCGAAGAACGTCTTCACGTCCGGCGCGATGTCCTTGAACGCCTTGCCGATGATCCCGAGCGCCTCGAGGAACGGCCCCTTGAGCGGCTTCGCGGCATCGGTCAACGTCTTGGAGACGTCGTCGAAGAGCGTCTTGACGCCCTTCTGTAGGTCGGCGTCGCCCCGCAGCAGGAACGCGCCCAAGAACACAGCGCCGAGCGACGCACCAGCCAGGATCACCGCGCCAGTCGCGGCCGCGATGAGCGGGCCGGCGAAGACCGCTGCGACTGCGCCGATGATGAGTCCGGGCAGCGACACCCCGAAGCCGTTGGAGAAGAGGCCGGCCGCAGCAGAGCCGCCCTCCTTGAAGGTGTCGGCGAGCTGCCCGCGAACGAAGTCCCGGTCGACGTCGACGTTCACCTTCTGGTGGATGGTGCTGCGGCTGTCGCTGCCGAGCCCGGTCAGAGACTGGCGGAACGCGTCGCGGTCCACCTCGACGGGCACGCGGACCGGCTTGAGTTTGCCGCCCGGGCCGCCGCGGAGCGGCTCCAGCTCCACCGGCACGCGCAGCGGCTTCTTCTGCGCGGCCAGCGAAGCGTTGAGCGCCTTCTGGTCGAACACCGGTGTCACCGGGATCTCGACGCCCTGGCCCTTGACGCCCTTCAGCGACTTGGCCAACTCCGCCTTGACCAGCTTGCTGAAGTTCCGCATCGACGGCAGCAGCGAGATATACCCTGCGCCAAGCTCCTCGGCCATCGGAATCACCTCCGATCAGCCGGGCACCTGCCCGTTGCGGTAGCGCGCCAGCAGCGCCTTGACCTCGTCGTTGCTGCGGCCGTGGCCGCCCCCAGTACGGGAGCCCTTGCGGGCCAGTGGCGATATCGGCTTCGGCTTCGGGCCGCGCTGCTTGCCGGACCGCTGCCAGTTCGCGAGCGCCAGCTGGTCGTGCACGAGGGCGAGCAGGTGGTCGTTCAGGCTCCACTCGTCACCGGCCAAGGCGCGGTGCAGCAGGGACTCGGGCGTCTTCTGCAGGGCGCCGACGAGCACGCCGTACCGGCGCAGGGTCAGCGCTTGCGGGTCCTCGACGTGGAAGAACCGCGCGAGGTCGGCTTCGACGGCCCCGCCGTGGGCGCGGTGGATCGCGACGAGGCCTGCGATTCCCCCGGCGCGGCCTCGGCGTGGGCGAGCCATGCCTTGACGAACGGCTCCAGCGCGCCGAGGCACGCGGCCTTGATCTGGGCCATGGTCGCCGGGTCGGTGCCGATGTCGACGAGGACGTCGAGCAGCTCGCCGTTGAGGATCCGGTCGTTCAGGTCGAGCGACAGGGTCTTGATGTTGGGCAGCTCGTAGGTCTCGCCATCCATACCCCTGAACGGGAACGGCGGCAGGACCAGGTCGGCGGTGGTCTGTGCGAGGTCGAACATGCGCGGGACTCCTTCGTGCGTGCGCAGGCTGGGTTGACCGACCGGCGTGGCCCGCGCAGAACACGCCGGTCGGGGTTCGTGACGATCAGCTGTAGCCCCAGTTCGCGTCGTCCGCGTACTTGGTGAACAGCACCCCGTTGGCGTCCGCGTAGGCGGTGATCGTGATCTCGTAGCCGATGGGCTCGCCGGACGCGTAGACGATCTCGCCGCGCTCGGTGACCTCGCCGTTGCCGATGTGGGTGCGGTAGTGCTTCGACCCGTCGACGACGTCGAGCACGAACGCGCGCGGGTCGGACTGGGCCGCGCCGACCTCGACCTTCCACTGGCCGGCCGAAACAACGGCGATGGTCGAGCCCTTGTAGTACAGCTCGACGACCTCGCCCTTCGTCTCGATCAGGGTCAGGGTGAAGGTGAAGAACGACTCGGTGGTCAGCGCCCGGACGACGGTGGCGCGCTGCCACGCCACGATGTTCTCGATCGTGTCGTTCGGCGTCTCGGTGACGCCGTCCTCGGACACGTAGCCCAGACCCACGAACGCGGCGTTGAGCGCGGAGATGGATGTGGTGGGGGCGGCGGTCCCGACGGGAGCAACGGACAGCTCCCCGGTGATGCCGACACGGACATTCGACGCGAGCAGCGTCATGGGGAACCTCCAGGCGGTGGATGCGGATTGGGGCGCATCCGGCGCGCGGAGCCGGTGCGGAAAGATCAGCGGGCGATCGCGGCGTCTGCGCGCACTTCGATCGACTGGGTCTGCAGGACCCGGGGCGTGCGGGTCAGAGGGTCGTCGAGCTGCCGCGGGCCGAGGACTTCCTCGACGCGGTACACGACCGGGCCAAGCGTCGTGGTCCCGGCGAGTTGGTGTACGGCGTTGCGGACCAGGTCGGCGATCTCGTGCGCCCGCGGCGACGTGGCCGCCCAGCAGGTGAAGTCGACGCGGGGCTTGTCCCGGACCGGCCGCAGCTGCGTGCCGCCGACGCGGCGGACCTGGATCAGTTCGGGCGGCCGCGGGTTCGGCACGTCGGACGCGACCTGCACGGTGGTGAGCGGGTCGAGGTAGGCGACGAGCAGCGCCACGATGTCGGGGTATGTGGTCACGGCAGCCTGCCCGCATCCATCGCGGCGCCGAGCGTGCGCCGGTCGCCCTCGATCGCGAGGACGGCCGGGTGCTTCGCGATGACCGCGGCCCGGGCCCGGATCCGGCGGCCGCCGGCCTGGCTGTCGACGAAGACCTCGACGGTGCCGGTGTGCGGCGGGTTGGCCTCGTACTCGGCGCGGGCGACGTCGGCGATCGCGTGGGCGCGGCGCACCAGTTCGGCACGGACGCCTTCGGAGCCGAGCTGCTGCTTGATGCCGCGCCGGTTCGGCGTGTACTTCTCGAGCCTCACCCGGTCACCACCCTCAACGTCGCCTCGGTGTGGTGGAAGCCGGCAGGGGTGTATGCCGGTTCGGGCGGGCCCTCGACCTCGAACGTCGGCCCGGTCCACTCGATGCGGTCGAGGCCCTGGACGTCGGCGTGGTTGGTGAGCATCAGCCACGCCTGCTCCAGCGGGTCGCGGCCGTCCTCGCGTGGCTCGGCCCGCCGGTCCTGCTGCAGCCACGCCCGGACCCCGGCGGTGCGGGTCGCGGCGCCGCCGTAGTCGCGCACCTGGCTGCCGTAGGTGTCGGTGGTGGTGGCGGGCCGGACGACGGTCACCTCGTGCGGCAGCATCGTGTCGGGGATGCCCATCAGCGCACCCGTACCGCGATCGTGCCCGACGTGCGCTTGTAGCGGGCCAGGTCGTCCCGGTCGGCATCGCTGAGTCGGACGGTCGCGCCGGGCGAGGCCTGGCCGGCGGCCTGGCCGTACTGGTAGGCGTACTGCCCGACGCGCTCCTGGACCAGGCCCTCGGCCATGGTCGGGGCGAGCAGCACCGACAGCACCATCCGGCAGCAGACCGCGACGACGTCGGCGGGGATGTCCGCGTAGCCGTGGTCGTAGGTGATCCGGAACGTGCCCGGCCCGGCCGCGTCGTACAGCGACTCGGGCAGGCTCACCCACACGTCGGACGCCGCAGGGTAGACCTCGATCAGGTCGATGCCGTCCCAGCCCCACGTCCCCTCGGGAAGCGTGAGGTCCGGCACGGGCGCGTAGCTGATCGCGACGACCGACGACACCGCGGTGACGGGCCGCTGCGGCAGCCGGATGAACGAACCTGCGGCCGTCAGCTGGACCACGTCGTCTTCGACCTGCTCGAAGTGCTGCCGGGTGTAGCCGCGGATCAGCCCGGACGCGTCGGCGAGCAGCGCCTCCGCGCGGGCGGCTTCGGTGGTGGTCAGGGTTCGGCCGATGCGGGCCTCGAGGTCTGCGACGGTTGCCAGCGATGCCACGGGGTCACTCCTTCCGCCACCAGAAGTAGGCGAGGACGTCGCCGACCCACTCGGCCACGACGCCGTCGCCGAGTTCGGCTCGCATGGCGTCAGCGGTCCAGTGGTCGACGTGCGTCTCGTACGGGTTGCCGTAGACCGCGCCCTGGTCGAGGTGCAGGACCGGGATGCTGACGATCAGGTTGGCTGCGGCCCGCTTGAAGTCGGCGATCAGCCGCTGGGCGTCCGCTCGGGGCATGTGCTCCAGGACGTCGCCTGCAATGACGAGGTCGGCGCTGAAAGCCGTGTAGTGGGCGTACACGCGGGCGTCACCGACGCGCACGTCGTCGTAGAGGTCTTCCAGGCCATATTCGCCGACGTAGGGTTCCCACGCCTCGTAGGCGATCCAGAAGGCCGAGTCGTGCGGCCAAGTCCGACCAGGCGGGCGCATGAGCTTGGCGTAGGTGCCGCTGCCGGCGCCGATGTCCACGACGGTGGCGGGTGCGATCTGCCGGTACCAGTCCAGGGCGGCGTTCTTGCCCTGCCCGTCGGAGTACGGCACGGTCACCGGGCCCTTCTGCCGGCAACCGCCTCGACGGCGTTGCACCAGCGGTCCAGGTCGTCGAGCGCGGCCAGCTGCTCGGCGCGGGCGCGAGCGCGGGCGGACGCGGCCCCGTAGGACTGCGGCAGCGCGAGGGTCCGCAGGGCGCGGACCCAGGCGTCGACGTCGTCGCGGTCGACGAAGATCCCGGCGTCGCCCAGCGACTCGCGCAGGCCCGGCGTCGGATGCGCGATCACCGGGATGCCGGAGCACAGCGCCTCTGTGCCGACCCGGCCCCACGACTCGTACGAGCTGGGCATCAGCAGCACCCGCGTGCGGGCGAACACCTTCTCGCGCATCTCGTGGTTCGGGACGTGGTCGAGGACTTCGACGTTGGGCAGGTCCCGAACCATCTGCGTGCCGTACGCCCCGCGCACGCCCAGAAAGCGTGTCTTCGGCATCCGCTCGGCGGCGGCCCAGAACGTCTCTGCGCCCTTGCCCATGCGGTTGCCGCGGCTGTCGACGTCCATCGGCCGCATGTTGACCAGCGTCACCCGGTCGCCCGGGGTCGTGGCGTAGTCGGCCAGGTCGACGAGCGGCCGGACGATCGCCGTCGCCGGCGGCGTGGCGCCGCGTTCGGCGAACCACTCGGCGAGGTCGTCGGCCATCCACTGGCTGTTGACGACGGCCAGGTCGACGCGCGCCTGCGGGGTGACGAGCGCGGCCTTGGTCACGTCGAAGGTGTTGTGGTGGATGAGCACGGTCGGGATGTCGTTCCAGTTACCGAGGAACGTCGCCCGCGGGGTGTTCATCAGGTGGCTCACCAGCACGTCCGCCTTCGGCAGGTGCTCGAAGACGTCCTTGCTGGTCACGTGAGGCCACACCCGGACGCCGTCGAGTTCGTACGGCCGGCCGGGCTGCGCGGAGAGGGTCACGTGGACCTCGTGGCCCCGGGCCGCGAGGGCGCGGAGCATGCTGTGGAGCATGGTCTCCGCGCCCGCGCAGTGCACCGGGACGTACTGGTGGGCCAGCGCCAGGACGCGCACGGTCAGGAGACCGCGGCCCAGAACGGGATCGCGCCGGCCGCCTCGGGCGTGACGGTGGTCGGCAGGGTCGCCTGCGAGCCCGCGTTGTGGGTCGCGAACCGCAGGTGGTTGACGGCCGTGATGCCCGCGTTGCCCGCGAACACCGTCGGCGCGCCCGCCTTGTTGAGCTGGCAGTCGGTGCCGCCGCCGCCGGACAGCAGCGCGATGTAGTGCCAGCCGGGGTCACAGGCGACCGGCGCGGTCAGCGCCAGCGTCTTGTAGCCGGTGGTCTCCAGCGTGGTGTTCGCCGACGCGGTGACGCCGAGCCGCACGCCCGCGGCGGTGTAGAGGCCGCCGAAGCTCGCGGTGACGGTCGCGCCGGCCACGCCGACGAAGCAGTGCACGTTCGTGACGAGGGTCGGGAACCGGAAGTTGACGCCGATGAGGTAGATCTCGGCGTCGACCGGCGCACCCTGGCCGTCGCAGGTCGCCGGGTCGAAGGCCCAGGCGAGCAGGCCGTGGTCGGACGGGGAAGTCATCTGTCGGTCTCCGATCAGGCGTAGTCGTAGGTGGGCTGGTTGAGGATGACGCCGAACGGGTAGCGGGTCGTCGAGGTGAGACCGGCCGCCTGCCCGATGCGGGTCTGCGGGTTCGCGGTCGCCCACGCCACCCGGAACACGGCCCGCCAGATGGTGGAGTCCTGCTGCATCGCGTTGAACACGACGCGGCCGTCGGCGTCGTTGATGACGCCGGACGGGTGCTCGGTGAACGTGATGTCCTGCCGGACGCCGACGATCGACTTCGACCAGTCGCCGTAGATCAGCTTGGCCTCGTCAGAGTCCCAGGCGCCGTTGGCCGCCTCCATGATCGGGTACCCGTAGAGGCCCTTGGTGATCGGACCGGCGAGGTTCGTCTGGTAGATCGGCACGCCGTCGCCGGAGCGCAGACCGACGAGCTCCCAGCTCATGCCCGGCTCGGCGGCGAACCCGGTCACGTTGAAGCCGTCGTTCTTACGCAGGTCCCGCGCGCCGAACGCGATGGACTGCGCGAGGTCGTCGCCCAGGCCGGACAGCACGGTGTTACCCGCGGCGAACGCCGACTGGTAGATCGGGCCCGGCCACGAGGTGGGCTTGTCGACGCCGAACAGCGCGGCCGCGTCCAGCGCGGCGCCCATGGCCTCGACGACCGCCGGACGGGTCTCCTCCCAGATCGGGAAGTTCATGTCGTCCATGTGCGCGTGCGGGATCGGCACGAGGCAGGCGAGCTCGGCGACGTTCAGCATGACGCCGGCCCACTCGTTCTTGGTGGTCTGCTTGAGGCCGGTGCTGTCGGTGCCGCCGACCCAGTACGCGCGGGCGAGCGCCGACACGGCGGGCAGCGACTGCGTGCGGGTCGACATGGTCAGCCGCCGGGACATGCCCAGCACGACCGACTGCTCGGCGAGCTCCTTGATGACCTGCGCCGAGTACTCCTGGGGCAGCAGGTCCGGATTCGACGTTGAAACGGTGTCGTAAGGCACGACGCCGACTCCTTCCTTGGTGGGGAGCAGAAGGCGTCGCGCCTATCTGCGGTGATGTCAGTTGCGGGATGAGCGCTTGCGCATCCACTCGTTCGGGTCGCCGGGTGCCGACGCCTGCCCTGCCGGCAGGGAGCCGGACTTCAGGGCCTCGACTGGGCGGCGGCCGCTGGGCTGCTGCGGCTGTGCGCCGGGCAGCGACTGCAGGAACTCGTCGGCGTCGGCGAGCAGCTCGTCGCGGGTGTTGCCGACCAGGCGCTTGGCCTGCGCGGCGGTGATGCCCTTCTCAGAGGCGACCTCCAGCAGCAGGGCGCGGCGTTCCGCAGCCTGCGCCTTGGCCTCCGCCGCGGTGACGGCGTCGGCGGCCTTCTGCGCCTCGGTCTTCTGCGCGTCGGCGAGCTTGTCGAACTCGCTGGCCTTCGTCTTGAGCTGGTCGTAGTCGGCGTACTTGCCCCGTTCGCGGGACAAGCGGTCGGCGACGATGCGGTCGAGGTCGGCCTGCGTGAAAGTGGTCGGCGCCGGATCCGCGGCCGCGGGTGGCGTCGTGGTGGGTTGTGTCATCGGAGATCTCCGTATGCCCGTCGGCTGGTGCACCGGCCTTGAGCGCGGCCGTGGCGCTTACCCCGCAGATTTGCGGGTGGTCTTGGGCGGCTCGGTGGCCGCGTCGGGTTGCCGGTCCAGTCGCACCGGGTGGGTCGCGGTCAGCCGCTCGCGGGCGCGGGCCCGGTCCTGCTCGGTCACCGCACGACCTCCACCTCGATCTCGCGCGGGTCGGTGCCGGGCCCGGTGTCGGATACGACCCGCATCCGCAGGCCGCGCTGCAGCAGCAGCTCGGACTCGAACCGCTCGTTCGACAGCTCGATCGCGCCGACGCCCCGCGGGACGAGGATCCGCATCGCCATCTTCTGCAGGCCGAACATGAAGCCCTCGATGACGGAGCGGTCCGTCGACGTCGACACGTAGGCCTGCTCGGTCCACTCCGCGCCGGCCAGGTTCACGCCGGCGGCGTCGCCGAACACGACGGCCGGGTTGCCGATACCGCGGTGAACCACGACGTCGGATGCCAGCGGCGAGCGGGCGAACGCGGCGTCCATCGCGTCGACGAGGTCGCCGACGTCGGCGTCGGCCTGGTCGCCGGTGCCGCGCAGCGAGTCGTTGATCGCGCCGAACTTCGCGCCCTTGTACTGGTCGATCGCGTCGGACTCGGCCGGCCGCAGTGCTTTCGGGTCGCGCAGGCTCGACTCGCGCAGCGCCGACAGCGGCGCGGCGGCCCGGGCCTGGGCCCCGGTCAGCGCGGCGTCGACGCGCTCGTCGAACGACGGCGCCGGTTGCTGCTGCGGGCGGTTGTCCCAGTACTCGCGCCAGGCCCGGATCGCCTGCTTGCCGGACTTGCCCGCGGTGACCTCGTTCCACTGGTCCTGCAGGTCCTGGACGTACTCCGGCTCGTCCTCGTCCTCGTACAGCGGCTCGGCCGTGCACTGGTCGCGGTCGTGGAAGTCCAGGCCAAGCGCCCGCTTGCCCTCACCGCGCGGACGGCCGGCGCGTCCGACCACACTCAGCGCGGTCTCCGCGGACTTGTAGACCGCACCGCGACCGGCCAGTAGCGCACACCAGGCACACGGATCGGCGTCGGGCACGCGCCGCCAGCCGACGATCTCGTCGGCCCGCTCGACCGTCGCCATGATGGTCTTGCGGCTGCCGGTCATCGCCAGCCGCTGCGCCGCACCGGCCATCGCGCTCGCCATGGCCTGCCGGGACGCGTCCACATCCCCGGTCGCGGACATGTGGGTCTTGAAAGCGACCGGACCGGTGACCCGCAGCGAGGTGTGCGCCTGCTCGAGGTTGAACTGTGCCAGCACCGGGGTGACGGTGCGGCCCTCAATGCCGGCGTGCCGGGTCAGGTAGCGCCGGGCCAGCTGGCGCAGGTTGATGAACCCGGCCGAGACCAGGGCGAGCAGGTCCGGCAGGACCTCGTTGTACCAGGCGTCGATGTCGGCGGTGCGGGCGCGGCGGGCCAGCCCGCGCACGCCCTGCTCCACGACGTCGGCGACGAGCTCACACTGGTGCTGGTGCGCCAGCGTCAGCCGGTTGGCCTCCGGACTCGGCATTGAGCATCCTCTCCAGCGCAGCAACCGAGTTGTTGGCCTGGAGCAGCTCCCGCGCCCGTTCGATGTCCTGCTGGGTGAAGCCGGGCAGCCGCTCCCACAGGATCTCGACGGGCATGCCGAGCATCGTCGCGATCTTGCCGTAGGCGTCGGCGACCTGGGCCAGGGAGCGGGACTCGGTGTCGCGCCACACGACCTGCGCGGAGGTCTCGTCCCACGCGCCCTTGATGCCGGCGGCCTTGCCGGCCAGGCGCAGCAGCTGCTCGTTGGACTCGCCGAAGCTGGTCTTGCGCTCGCCGACCTTGCGCTGCAGCCCGGCCTCGATCGCGGCCAGCGCCTCGGCGGACAGGTTGCTGATGCCGTCCGAGACCAGCAGCGCGTGCGGCGGCACCTGCGCCACGGCGGAGGTGATCGCCAGCGTCGACTTGCGGGAGTTCAGGTAACCCGACAGGTCCGTCTCGGCGAAGTCGCCGAACTTGCCGTCCGGGCTGGTGTTCTGCCACACCCGGTTCACCGCGGCGTTGAACGGCTCGACCGCGTTGCCCTGCTCGTCCTCGGCGATCGCCATACCAGTCGCCCAACGCTGACGAAATGCCGCATAGTGCTGCGCCATCAGCAGCCCGAACGTGGTCTGCTGGAGCTGGTCCTGCAGTGGCATCAGCGGTTCGACCTCGCCCTGCGAGCCGTCGTCGATGTCGCCGTACTCGTTGAGCCAGCGCACCACCGGCGTCACGCCCAGTCCGTGGTCCTTCGCGTCGACGAAGGTGACGGTCTTCTCGTCCTCGGAGCCGCGCAGCTGGTAGGAGTGCGTCTCGTCGAGCAGCCGCAGCCGCCGGATCCGCTTGCCCTTCTCCAGCGTCGTGTCGGAGATCAGGGCGTAGACCGGCCACTCGTCGTTGATCGGGTCCTCGTACACCGCGGTGAGCGCCCGCGGCGAGTACGGCGTGATGACCGCCGACGCCCGGCCGTTGACCTTGCCCGGCAGCGCAGTGGCATACGACGCGCCGTAGGTCAGCGCCGACCGGTAGATCCCCGACTGGCGGGCGTCCATCCGGTTGTCCTGCCACACCTGCCACGCCGGCGCGTTCACCGACTCCAGGTGCGCCCGGTAGCCGTCGGAGAACAGGTTCTGCGCCACCGTGGTGACGACCAGCGGCATGATGTTGATCCGCGACTGGTCGACCAGATCCTTGTACTCCGCCGACGCCGAGCGCGGCACGTAGATCCGGCACACCAGATTGCGCATGTACGCGCGGATCAGGTCCAGGCGCTTCGCCTCGGTGCGGCGCACCGCCAGCAGCTCCCGCGCCGTCTCGACCGCGTCGTCTTCGCTGAGGGCCACGTGATCACCCCCAGGTCATCCCCAGGCGACCACGCGGCCTGCCTGCTTACCCTTCGGCGGTGCGGTCAGCACGCCGCTGTTCAGGACGATCCGTCGGCCCATCCGGGCGCCGACCATGCACACCGCGGCGTCGCAGTGCTTCTTGCTGTCGCGCGACGCCTTGCCCAGCGACGTGCCCCACTTGTTCGTGCGCCGGTGCGCCTGGTGGGTGTGCAGCCGCAGCCGCGGGTCACCGTCGTGGGTGAGGGTTCCCGTGCCCGGCTGGTCGTCGTCGCCGTTGATGTCGCGGCGGGTCGCCATCGCGGCCTCGGTGAACTGCCTGTTGCGCTGCTCGCCGCCGAGCTGGGACAGCCGCATGTCGAACAGCACGCTGTTGCCCTGCGCGCCGGGCGTCGCCCAGATCGGCAGCTGCTCGCGCAGGTCCCGGTGCAGGCCGTCGATCATGTCGCGCCAGTACAGCGCCTCGGTCTCGTCGTCGGTCGCCGGCGACGGGTCGATGCCGAACCACATCACCGAGTAGCGCTCGACCGCGGCCCGGGCCGCGGCGTCGACCTTCTCGCGCGGTGCGAGCCAGCCCTTGCCGCGGTCGCCGTGCGGGCGCGACCACACCCCGAGGGTGAACACGTGCCCGTCCGAAACCCGGCTCGCGACCAGGGCGGTCGCGTCGGAGCTCTTGCTGCAGTCGAGGAACATCGTGATCCGCTCGCCGTCGTCGACGACGATGTCCGCCCGAGCGAGAGCGTCGAACGCCCGCGGGTCGATCCAGGCGTCCTCGGCCATCGCCAGGCCGTTCAGGTAGTAGCGGATCGAGTCGGCGATCGTGGTGCGGATGTCGAGCATCTCGCCGGACAGGCGGACCAGGTCCGACCACGGCGCGTCCGCATAGGCCGCCCGCAGGCCAGCCGCCCGCGACTCGTCGTCGTAGATGTCGGTGTCCGGCGGCGCCTCGATCGAGTCGTACAGGATGTCGGCGAGCTTCGTCAGCCCGGACACCTGCGCCTGCCAGGCGTTGTACGACTGCTCGGCCACCGAGTCGTTGCCCGGCGAGTGCGCGTTGGTCATCTCGACCACGCGCGCCTGGACGTCGAACGGCGACTTGCCGACGTTGCGCCGCGCCACCGCGGCGACCAGGTGGCCGCCGCTGCTGTGGGTCATGTGGTGCGACTCGTTCAGCAGAATGAAGCTGGCCGGGTCACCCTCGGAGGACTTCTCCGACGCGGTCAGGATCTCCAGCAGGCCGCCGGACTTGCCCGCGATCGTGCGCGTCAGGCCGCAGTCGAGCTTGAAGAACTTGCGGGTCAGCGCGCCGAGCATCCCGTTTGCGACCCGCAGTACGTCCTTGGACTGCGCCTCGGAGTTGCTCGCGATCTGCACCAGCGCCATGCGCCGCTGCTCGCCGGTCCAGCGGCCGTTCTTGCGGACCAGCCGCGACGGGCCGAGCAGCTCGATCAGGCACAGCGCCGCGCCGAACGGGTCCTTGCCGGTGCCCTTGGCGCCGCGCTTCACCCCGGACCGGTACAGCCACCGGCCCGTGTCCGGGTCGTAGGCGTACCAGAGGATCAGGAAGCGCTTCTGCCCATCGGTGAACTTCCACCGGGCGCCGGTCAGGTGGTGCAGCAGACCCGGCGCGCCCTTGCCCTTGGATTCGTCGAACGTGCGCCACTCGGCCCAGTCGATGATCTGCGGGCCCAGCGAGTTCGCGATCAGGTGGGCCTTCTCGCCCGGATCATCCGGCCACGGCAGCGAGCACCAGGCCGTCGTGCCGAACCACGGGTCTACGCGGTAACCCGCGGGGATCTCGGCGAGGTCGTGCTCAGAGATCGCCGTAGCGGTCAATGGGTGTCACCGACGCCAGGTGCGGCGTCTCGTCGGCCGGCTGGCGTTCCAGCTCCATCCGGACCCGCCGCCGGTCGCCCTCGGTGACCAGCAGGTTCGACATCCCCGACATGACCGCCGCGAACAGCTGCGCCGAGAACCGCTGGCCGGCATGCAGATTCCGCGACATCGCCTCGGCCAGATAGCAGGCGGTCGCCCAGTCGGACGGCTCGTAGAACTGCGACTGGCCCGAGTCGGCCAGCGAGGCGAACCAGCGCTTCGCGATCGGGTGCCACGCCTCGTCGGCGTCCGGCACCGCGACGTCGCCGACGACCGGCACGCGCTCGACGGCCTCCTTGTCGGCGCTGCTCAGGTGGCCCAGGCGCTCCTCGATGCGCTTCGGGACAGGACCTCTCGTGCCCATGGTCACCCCCAGTAGTCGCTAGTGGATCTCGGGGCTTGGAAACCCGGGCTGAATGGCAGGCCCT
>NZ_DASVNZ010000043.1:0-8238 GCF_036486225.1 Roseateles sp.
CGCCTGCGGGTCCCGCGCCGCTGACCGGCACCGCGCTGGTCCTGGGCACCATCTCGCTGTCGCTGGCGACCTTCATGAACGTGCTGGACTCGTCCATCGCGAACGTGTCGCTGCCCGCGATCGCCGGCGACCTGGGCGTCAGCCCGGTGCAGGGCACCTGGGTCATCACGAGCTTCGGCGTCGCCAACGCGATCTCCGTGCCGCTGACCGGCTGGCTGACGCAGCGCTTCGGCGCGGTGCGGCTGTTCACGACCAGTGTGCTGCTGTTCGTGCTGGCGTCCTGGCTGTGCGGCTTCGCGCATTCGCTGGAGATGCTGGTCGTTGCGCGCGTGTTCCAGGGTCTGGTGGCGGGGCCGATGATCCCGCTGTCGCAGACGCTGCTGCTGTCGAGTTATCCCAAGCACAAGGCGGGCACGGCGCTCGCGTTATGGGGGATGACGACGCTGGTCGCGCCGGTGGTCGGGCCGCTGCTGGGCGGCTGGATCACCGACAACGTGACCTGGCCCTGGATCTTCTACATCAACGTGCCGGTGGGCCTGTTCGCGGCCGGCCTGACGTGGAGCATCTACCGCACCCGCGAGACGCCGACCAAGAAGCTGCCGATCGACACCGTCGGGCTGTCGCTGCTGGTGCTGTGGGTGGGCTCGCTGCAGGTGATGCTGGACAAGGGCAAGGAGCTGGACTGGTTCGAGTCCAACCAGATCATCGCGCTGGCCGTGGTCGCGGTCGTGGGCCTGGCGGTGTTCATCGTCTGGGAGCTGACCAACGACCACCCGGTGGTGGACCTGCGGCTCTTCGCGCGCCGCAACTTCCTGTTCGGGGCCTCGGTGCTGTCGATCGCCTACGGGCTGTTCTTCGGCAACGTGGTGCTGCTGCCGCTGTGGCTGCAGCAGCACATGGGCTACACCGCGACGGCGGCGGGTTTCGCGCTGGCGCCGGTCGGCGTGCTGGCCATCCTGCTCTCGCCGGTGGTGGGGAAGAAGGTCTCGGTGTGGGATCCGCGGATGATGGCGAGCTTCGCCTTCGTGATGTTCGCGATCGTGCTGTGGATGCGCTCTTTGTTCACCACGGACACGGACCTCGGGACCATCATGATCCCGACGATCCTGCAGGGCGGGGCGCTGGCGTTCTTCTTCATCCCGCTGACCACGCTGACCCTGTCGGGCATCACGCCGGACCGGATCGCGGCGGCGGCCGGGTTGTCCAACTTCGTGCGGATCACGGCGGGGGCGATGGGGACGTCGATCTCCACGACGCTGTGGGAGAACCGCGCGGCGCTGCACCACCATCACCTGGCGGAGCGGCTGTCGCTGGGCGATCCGGCGGAGACGGCGGCGCTGGACACGCTGCAGCGCCAGGGCTTCAGCCACGACCAGGCGCTGGCCTACATCAACCGGCTGGTCGACCAGCAGGCCTTCACGCGCGCGGCGGACGACATCTTCCTGGCCTCAGCGGTGCTGTTCGTCGTGCTGATCGCCTTCGTGTGGCTGACCAAGCGGCCGCCGAAGATGGGCGCGCCGGTGGATGCGGGCGGGGCGCATTGATCGCGCGCCGCTGAATCGATCGCCGGGGCGGCAGTCGTCGCCCGGCAACGGAAAAGGGGTCCCGCGGGACCCCTTTCTGCTGTGTGCGCTGACCACTTCTCGCTGCCCACTTGTCGCTGACCAGTTTCCGGTCGCGCCGCACGTTGGCGTACAGCGTCAGGCCTTCGACGACGCCAGGTCCAGGCAGTACGCGATGAGCTCGTCCAGTTCGCTGGACTTGTCGAAGACGCGGTCGGCGCCCAGGCCCTCGCAGCGCTGGCGCATGTCGGCCGTGGCGTAGTTGGTCAGCACGATCAGCTTGGCCTCGGGCTGCAGCAGCCGGGCCTTGGGCAGCAGCGACATGCCCGATCCGCGCTTCAGGAAGAGGTCGATGATGAGGATGTCGCAGGGGACCGCCTCGTCGTGCAGCCAGCGCAGTGCGCCGGCCTCGTCCTCGGCCCAGCCGACCACGTCGAGGTCGAGCATCTCCTGCAGCGTCGCGACAAGGTTCTCCCGGATCAGCGGGCTGTCCTCGACCAGGAAACAGTTCAGCGTGCCGGGCGTCGGTGCGGTGACGGGAACGGTGGACATGGGTGTGAGCGTGAGCGAGGCGCCCATTATCACGATCCCGCGCGCCGCTTCGATGTCGGCGCCAGCCGTGCGTTGCATTCGGACAATGCCTTCAGGCTCTCCGGGTCCGCATCCTCGCCCAGGTCGATCAGCGGCACGATCGCCGCCAGCGGCGCCACCGCCACGCCCAGCACCGCCGCCGGCAGCAGCTTGCGCAGCAGCGGCGCCTTCTGCAGGCTGAGTTGCGGATCGCCCAAGGTTCCCTGGATGTTCAACGGCGTGCGCAGCGTCAGCGGGCTCTTGTCCTTGGGATCGACCTTGGCCGTCAGCGCCAGCCGCTCCGTCGCCAGCGACATGCCGCCGTCCACCAGCACCACCGAGTCCTTGGTGTCGATGACCATCGGCCGCGGCGTCACCACCCCGTCCTTGACCCGCAGGTCGGCCACGCCGCAGTAGACCGCCAGCGGCTCATCGCCCCGCACCAGCATGCCCAGGCCCTGGGCGATGTCGATGCCCGCGGCCTCCACGATCAGGTGGGAGATGGTCCCGTCGGTCCAGTACAGCACCATGCGGCCGTCCGCGCTGGCCAACAGTTCCGCCGTGGATTTGCCTTCGCCGTCCAGCGCGATGCGCCCGCCCATCAGCCCGGTGACCCAGCGCTGGCCGTTCTTGCGCTCCAGGTTCAGCCACTGCTCCAGATGCACGCCGCCGACGCGCAGCCGCGCCTGCCACTTCGCCTGCGGCCCCCGGCCGTCCAGCTTCATGTTGCCTGCCACCTGGCCGCGTGCCACGCGCGCATCGATGTCGCGCAGCTCCAGCACGCCGTCCTGCAGCACGATGCGCGCGTTCAGCGGCTCGGCCGCCTGCAGGATCGCGGTGCCCGATTCGAAGCGCGCCAGCTTCACGTTGACGTTGGCGTTCATCGCCCGCAGCGAGGGCAGGTCGAACTGCTTGTCCGGCAGCACGCGCGTGGGCGCCTTCTTCACCTTGGGCGCGCCCGGCTCGGCCGGCACACCGACCGCCGGCCCCAGGTCCGCCAGCCACAGCTCGCGGCCGCGCAGCTCGCCGGTCAGCGTCGGCAGGCCGTCGGCCTTCTTGTCGTAGACGAACTCGCCATTCAGGTGGCTCTTGCCGATCGTGGCCTGGCTCACCGCCGTGGTCCAGCGCGACCCGTCGCGCGTCAGTTTGCCCTTCATCGCGAAGGCAGGCGTGGTCGGCAAGGTGACGCCGAGCGGCTCGCCGACCGCGGCCAGCGACGGGCCCGCCAGCGTGTACTGCCCGGACAGCCCCTGGCTCACCAGCAGGTCGCGGACCAGGCCGTCGAAGCTCAACTGCGCCTTGCCGATGTTGCCGCGCAAGGTGACCGGCACGGCCGGCGCATCGGGATCCGAGGACATCCACGGCAGCGCGGACCCGGTCTGCAGGTTGGCCTTGATCGGCAGGTCGCGCCAATGGCCCTCGGCCTGCGCCGTCACACCGTAACGGGCGCCTTCGCCAGGGCGCGCATCATCGGCGGGCGCCGACGCGCCCTTGGGCTGGCCCGCCACCCGCTCGCCGAAGTCCACGGCCAGCCGCGTGCCGGAAGCCGCCGCGCTGGCCGCGCGCACCGCCGATGCAGCGGCCTCTGGCGTTGTCCAGGTCTCGCGCAACGCGAACCGGCCCAGCAGCGACAGCTGCTGGATCTTGTCGTCCACCAGCACCGTGCCCTTGTTCACCTCGAGCAGGTCGAAACGGATGCCGTCGATGTTGGGGCGCTTGCGCACTTGCGTGTCGCTGGACGGCTGCTTGCCGAACTGCCAGCTCGCGCGGCCCTCGACGTCCCGTTCCAGCTTCATGCTCAGCTCACCCGCGCGCAGTGCTTTGACCTGCAAGGCCTGACCCTCGTGGCGCAGGGCCAGCAGGTCGGAATAGCGCAGCGTCAGTGATGCGTCCTGCGCCTGGAGCATCGGTCCGCCCAGCGTGCTCCAGCTCGGGCCCGAGATCGTGAGGCTGTGCGTGCGCAGACGCAGGTGGCCGATCAGCCGGAGCTGCCAGGCGGTGTTGTCCTCGTCGCCGTCGAAACGCACCTGCCGGTCGAGTTTCTGGCTCAGCCATTGCTCTGCGGGCCGGCGCAGGAAGGGCCAGCCCAGCCATTCGCAGACGCCGATGGCGATCAGCAGCATCGCCAGCAGCACGGCCAGGCCCATGAGCCAGCCATGACGGCGACGTCGTCGGGGACCCGGCGCAGGGGCCGGTGCGGAGGAGGGCGCGTTGTTCACCACCATTGTTCAAACATCCTGGAAAAGTATTCCTTGCTCCGTTGCCACAGCCCGCGGTCCTGCCAGCGCTGCAGCTCGATCGTCCTGGACGCGGTGCGGTCGCGCTCGAACATCCGGGTCATCGCGCCGCCGAAGTCCTCGCCCAGCACGACCGCGTTGACCTCGTTGTTGTGCACGAAGCTGCGCCAGTCCATGTTGCTGGAACCGACCGTGGAGACGACGCCGTCGATGACGGCGGTCTTCGCATGCAGCACCGCGTCCTGCAGTTCATGGATGCGCACGCCGGCCTTCAGCATGCGCTCGTAGTGGCTGCGGCCCGCGTGCATCACGGGGCCGAAGTCGCTGCGCGAGGGCAGGATCAGCTGCACGTCGACGCCGCGTTGCGCCGCTTCGCACAAGGCGTCGACCATGTCCTGGCCGGGCGCGAAGTAGGCCATCGTCAGGTACACGCTGCGCTGCGCGGCACGGATGCTGCCCAGCAGCAGCGTGTAGATGCGGTTCTCGGTGTCCTGCGGCGAGGCCGGGATCACGCGCATCAGCTGCTGACCCGCGGGCGGGCCCGGCGGGGGCGCGATCGCGGCGATGCTGCCTTCGCAATGCTGCTGCGCCCAGACCTCGCGGAACATCGTGTGCAGCGCCTGCGTCGCGGGGCCGCGCACCTGGACCATCGTGTCGCGCCAGCCGTTGTCGTCGGCCTTGTCACCCTCCTTGCCGCCGGCCGCGTCGCTCGATGCGGCCTTGGGCCTGGGCGCCTTCGCCGGCCCCCGGCTGCCGAAGCCGCCCGAGCCCGATGAATACACCGCGCTGATGTTGATGCCGCCGGTGAACCCGGTTTCGCCGTCCACGACCAGCATCTTTCGATGGTCCCGCTGCGTGATCTTGTGATAGCGCGTGCGCTGCTTGAGCGGGTTGACCGGATTGAAGGCGCAGACGGCGACGCCGCCCTGACGCAACCGGTCGAAGTAGGTCTCGTCCGTGCCCATCGATCCGACACCGTCGTAAAGGACCGCGACCTCGAGGCCTTCCGCGCGCCGCTTCAGCAGCCGGTCGGCGAGCTGACGCGAGACGTCGGCGTCTTCGATGATGTAGCTCTCCAGGATGATCTGGCGGCGCGCCTTGTCGATGGCCGCGAACATCGCGGCGAAGGTGGCGGGACCGTCGACGAGCAGCTGCGCGTCGTTGCCGGCGTACAGGTCGACGTCGCCGAAGGCCGACATGGCGGCGATCTGGCGCTTCAGCAGCTCCGCCTTGCCTTGTGCGGCGGCGGCCGATACGGCCTGCTCCCGGTTGGCCTGGTTCATCGGTCCGCGCGGGCCGACGACGTCGACCTGCGCGGCCACCCGCGTCAGCGTGGGAGCCGCCGACGGCGGATCCGGAACGCGGCCGTTGACCGGCGCGCGCGGCGTGCCGCAGGCGACCAGGCCGACGCTCGCGCCGAGCGCGAAGAGCAGGGCGGCGACGCGTCGGCGCATGGGATCAGTCCCTCAGCAGGTCGGCCAGGTCGTCGGCGTGCTCTTCTTCCTCGGCGAGCACTTCCTCGAGGATGCGGCGCGTCGTCGGATCCTTGTCACCGATGAGCTGGATCATCTGGCGGTAGGCCTCGACCGCGATGCGCTCGGCGATCAGGTTGGACCGCAGCATCGCTTTCAGGTCCTTGGACTCGTCGTACTCGGCGTGGCTGCGCTGGGTCAGCGAGTCCGGCCTGAAGTCCGGATCACCGCCCAGCTGCACGATGCGCTCGGCGATGCGGTCGGCATGGACCGCCTCCTGCGTCGCGTGTTCAAGGAACTCCTCGGCGATGCGCGGCGAGTTCAGGCCGTGCGCGGTGAAGTAGTGGCGCTTGTAGCGCAGCACGCAGACCAGCTCGGTCGCGAGCGCGTCGTTGAGCAGACGGATCACGTCCTCGCGCCAGGGACCGTAGCTCGGCGTGACGGGACCTTCGTCGAGGTGCTGGCGAGCGCGTTGCAAGGCCTGTTCATCAAGCTGGAGGTGCTTGTGTTCGGGGGCGTTCATGGGCTGGCTCCTCTGGGTTCAGGAAACTTCAGTAGACGGGGACGTCACTTCCGGATCGCGTTGACGCCGGTGATGCCCAGCACCAGCAGCACCAGGAAGATGACCACGAAGATCCCGAAGAGGATCTTGGCGATGCCGGCCGCGCCCGCGGCGAGACCGGTGAAGCCGAGGACGCCGGCGACCAGCGAGATCACGGCAAAGATCAGGGCCCACTTCAACATGACGATGTCCTTTCGTGCTGTCGGCCGCGGCGCGGCGCTTGGGGTCACTGTAGGAGCGGCCAGGGTGCCGGAGGGATCAGCAGGGCCCACGTCCGGGTGTAGGACAGGACGCCGCAAGCCCGGCGTGCGCACCGGTGCCGGACTTGTGCCGGACTCGTCCTACACGCGGCTCCGGCGCGGTACGACAGACGGCGGCAGGCCGCGGCCCTAGCCTTGCATCATCTTCTCCCCCCGTCTTCCGACCTCGGCGCCCAGCGCTGGAAAGGAACCCAAGATGATCAAGCTCAACAAGACCTTCACGTCGCCCTCCGCCGCCGCATGGATCACCGCCGGGGCTGTGCTGTCGGCGGTGATGATCGTGACCACGCCGGCCTTCGCGGCCGGGGCTTCGTCCAAGTCCGACATCCAGGCGACCTACGAGCAGGACCGCGCCAACTGCCTGGCGGGCAAGACCGGCCAGGCCCGCGCGGCCTGTCTGAAGGAAGCGGGCGCCGCGCGTCAGGCCGCCCAGAGCGGGGCGCTGCGGACCGCGAGCACGCAGGACCTGGCCAACAACGCGATGCTGCGCTGCCAGCGCGTCGCCGCGGAAGATCGCGAGGACTGCCGCATGATGGTCATGGGTCAGGGCACGCGAGACGGCAGCGTGGAGAGCGGCGGCATCCTGACCCGCATCGACCGCATGGTGCAGGAGAACCCGACCGCGGCCGGCATCCCGTCCGCCCCCGCCAACCCGCCGAGCGCGACCATGCGTCCGGGTCCCGACGTCCCGCCGCCGCGCCAGCCCAAGGCCAGCGCGCCGGCCCGTTGAACCATCGAAGAGGAGCGACACCATGCTGATGAAACGCCTCGTTCCGCTCGCGCTGTCGAGCCTCGCCGGCTACGCGCTGTGGCAATGGCAGGCCCGGCGCCACGAGTTGCGGCACAAGACCTCCCACGCCAAACCCGAGGAGGTCACCACCTGGGAAGGCGAGGGCGGCGCCCTGCACCGCACGGGCCCGCACATGGGACCCGAACCCGCCAAGTCCGCGGCCTGACCCGGACCCGGACCGTCGTCCAGGCAAGGCAAGAAAAAAGGCGCTCCCTCGGGAGCGCCTTTGTCATGGCAGCGCCGCAGCGCTGCCGCGTCGGCTCAGCCGCCGGACCCCTGCTGCGGCTCGCGCAGGAAGATCTCGACGCGGCGGTTCTTGGCGCGGCTTTCCGCAGTGTCGTTGGAGACCAGCGGTTCGCGCGAGCCCCGGCCGGCGACCTCGATCCGCTCGGAACGAACGCCCCGGTCCGCCAGGTAGCCGCGCACGCTTTCCGCGCGGCGCAGCGACAGCGGATCGTTGATCGCGTCCGAACCGGTGTTGTCGGTGTGGCCGACGACGCGGACCATCGTCGGCGACGGGTTGTTGTTCAGGCCGTTGGCGAACGCGTCCAGCACGGGCCGCAGACGCGGCTCGACCGCCGCGCTGTTCGTCGCGAACGAGATGTCGCTCGGCACGTCCAGCTTGAGCTGGTTGTCGGCGGTGCGCGTCACCTCCACGCCGGTGCCCTGCGTGGCCTGTTCCATCGCGCGGCGCTTGTCTTCCATGTGCCGTGACCAGACGTTGCCGGCCACCGCGCCCAGCGCGCCGCCGATCAGCGCGCCCGTGCCCGCCTTGCCGCCGGTGG
>NZ_DASVNZ010000048.1:0-5264 GCF_036486225.1 Roseateles sp.
CCGGCGCCTCCGTCGCCGGCCCCTCCACCGCCGCCGCCCCCACCGCAGGCGCCGGCGCTGAACTACCGCTACCTCGGCCAGTTCATCGACCCCCAGGGCCAGCGCAAGGTCTATCTCGCGCGGTCCGACAAGGACGTGCTCGTCGAGACCGGTACCCGCCTCGACGAAGGCTTCCGTGTCGAAGCCATCACCGACGACGAGATCCGTCTCGTCTACGAGCCCCTCCAGCAGCGCACCGTGATCCGCATTCCGGCGGCATCCCCGTCACCCTGATCCGCTCGCCCGATGCTTCAACGATCCGTCCGCTTCGTCCGCCTCGTTCGCTTCGCGCGTTCCGATGCCCCCCGGCGCCCGACCTCGACGACCGTCTGCACCGCCGGCGCTCTCGCCGCGCTGCTGCTCGTGGCCGGCTGCGCCGAGAACCGCATCCGCGACGAGTCGCGCCGCGCCATGGCCGGCGGCCAGTACCGCGAGGCGATGAACACGCTCGAGAACGGCCTGCGGGACTACCCCGAGAGCACCGCCCTGCGCACCACGCTGCTGCAGGCGCGCGCCGAATCGCAGATGCGGCTGATCTCGCAGGCGCTCACGCAGCGCGCTGCCGGCCAGTTCGACGAAGCCACCGCCACGCTGCGCCAGGCGCTCGACCTCGACCCGACCAACGCCCGTGTGCAGGCGCTGCTCTCGGACATGGAGCTCGAACGCAAGGGCGCCGCGGACCTCGCCGCCGCGCAGAAGTGGATCGAGGCGAAACAGCCCGATCGCGCGCTGCGCGTGCTGGAGCAGGCGCTCAAGGACAACCCCCGCCATGGCGGGCTGCAGGACCTGCAGCGCCGGCTGCTCAACGACCAGCGCAGCGCGCAGGTCCAGGCGCTCAACGGAGCGCTGACTGAGTCCCGGCCCATCTCGCTCGACTTCCGCGACGCCAGCCTGCGCACCGTGCTCGACGTCGTCACCCGCCACAGCGGCATCAACTTCGTGCTCGACCGCGACGTGCGCTCCGACGTGCGCGTCACCGTGCTGCTGCGCCAGGCCAAGGTCGAGGACGCGCTGGACCTGATCACCGCCAGCAACCAGCTGGCCAAGAAGGTCATCGACTCGCGCACCATCGTCATCTACCCCAACACCGCCGAGAAGCACCGCGAATACCAGGAACAGCTGGTGCGCGTGTTCAACCTCGCCAACAGCGATCCCAAGGGCGCCGCCGCCTTCCTCAAGGCGATGCTCAAGATCCGTGAGCCCTTCGTCGACGAACGCTCCAACCTGCTGGCGCTGCGCGACTCGCCCGAGAACATCCAGCTCGCCGAACGCCTGATCGCCGTCTTCGACAGCGCCGAACCCGAAGTGCTGTTGGAGGTCGAAGTGCTGGAGGTCAACGCCACGCGCCTCACCGAGCTCGGCGTCAAGCTGCCCACGTCCTTCTCGCTGACGCCGCTGCCGACGGGGAACTCCGACCAGCTGACGCTCGCCGACTTCGAGCACCTCGGCCGCAACCGCATCGGCGTGGGCCTCAACCCGGGCAACATCCTCGTCAACCTGCGCCGCGAAGTCGGCGACAGCTCCACGCTGGCCAATCCGAAACTGCGCGTGCGCAACCGGGAGAAGGCCAAGATCATGATCGGCGACAAGATCCCCGTCGTGTCCACGACCACCGGCACCGGCGGCTTCGTCTCCGAGAGCATCAGCTACCTCGACGTCGGCCTCAAGCTCGACGTCGAGCCCACCGTCTTCGCCGACGACGAGGTCGCCATCAAGGTCGCGCTGGAGGTCAGCTCGCTCGGGACCTCGATCAAGACCTCGGCCGGCTCGATCGCGTACCAGATCGGCACCCGCAACGCGACGACGCTGCTGCGCCTGCGCGACGGCGAAACGCAGTTGCTCGCCGGCCTGATCAGCCGCGACGAGCGCGCGACCTCCAGCCGCGTGCCCGGCCTCGGCGACCTGCCGGTGCTCGGC
This sequence comes from Roseateles sp., assembly GCF_036486225.1. GTDB lineage: Bacteria > Pseudomonadota > Gammaproteobacteria > Burkholderiales > Burkholderiaceae_C > Roseateles. The sequence continues at coordinate 1,957 of NZ_DASVNZ010000048.1, forward strand.
CGGCTGTTCTCCAGCCAGCTCGACGACGGCAAGCGCTCGGAGCTGTTGCTCGCCATCACGCCGCGCGTGCTGCGCAACGTCAAGCGTCTGAACGCGAGCGAGTCCGAGATGTGGGTCGGCACCGAAGCCTCGCCCAAGCTGCGCCAGGTCGGCGGCCTGCAGTTCAACACGCCGCAGGCCGACGCGAAGCCCGCCGCGCCTGGAACGCCCGCCGCACCCGGAGCGCCCGCAGCGATCGCTGCGATCGCTGCGACCGCTGCGACCGCTGCGCCCGGCGCGCCCAGCGCTGCGGATCCGTCGATGCGCAAGACACCGGTGCTGTCGCTCGCCGCGCCGACGCAGGCCAAGGTGGGTGAGACGGTCGAGGTCCGGCTGGACCTGCGCGACGCCAACCTGCGCGGCCTCATGACCGAGCTGCAATACAGCGCCGACAAGCTGACGCTGGTCGACGCCGACGAGGACGACTACTTCCGCAAGGGCGGCGCCGTCACCAGCTTCAGCAAGCGCGTCGAGCCCGGCCGCGTCAGCCTCAGCGTCCTTCGCAACCAGGCGACCGCGGCGGAGGGCGCGGGCAGTGTCTTCAAGCTGCGATTCAAGACCACCGCCGCTGGGCGCGGCGAGGTGCGCGTGGGCACCGCGCAGCCGGTCTCGCTCGAGCCCAACGGCGAGCGGCCCACGCTGCCGGCGCCCGTCGTGATCGAGGTGAAGTGACGATGACGCCGAATCGCGCGCCTGCTGCCGCCCGCCGTTCCGGCGGTGTGGGCGCGCGCGCGCGCCGGCGGATCCGCGGCTTCACGCTGATCGAGCTGCTCGTGTGCCTGGGCATCCTCGGCTTCCTCGCCTCCCTGGCGCTGCCGATGGCGGAGATGACGGCACAGCGCGAGAAGGAGCGCGAACTCAAGCGCGCGCTCTGGGAGATCCGCGACGCGCTCGACGCCTATCGCGCCGCGCGCGAGTCCGGCGCGGTCCTCGGTCCGAGCGACCGGCCGCCGTATCCCGAATCGCTGCAGAGCCTGACCCGCGAGGTCGCCGACGCGCGCGCCGAGCACCAGGGCCAGACGATCCGCTTCCTGCGCCGCGTGCCGCGCGATCCGTTCGCGGAGCCCGGCGTGACGGCCGAGCAGAGCTGGGGCCTGCGCGGCTACCAGTCGGACGCCGACAACCCGCAGCCCGGCGCAGAGGTCTACGACGTGTACTCGAAGTCCACGGCGAACGGGCTCAACGGCGTGCCGTTGAAGCAATGGTGAGGACATGGTGAGGCGAGAGAAAGCCCGCGGCTTCACCGTCATCGAACTGCTGGTGGTACTGGCCGCACTGGCGCTGCTGCTCAGCGTGGCCGCGCCGCGCTACGTGCAGCACGTCGACCGCGCGCGCGACACCGCACTGCGCCACAACCTGCATGCGATGCGCGACGCGATCGACAAGTTCTACAGCGACCAGGGCCGGTATCCGAAGGAACTGCCCGAGCTGGTCGAGCGCCGTTATCTGCGCGCGATCCCGGTCGACCCGGTGACGAGCCGCGCCGACACCTGGGTCGCCGTGCCGCCGCGGACGGGCAACGCCGACGGCGAAGGCGTCTTCGACGTGCGCAGCGGTGCGCGCGAGATCGCGTCCGACGGGAGCAGCTATGCCTCGTGGTGATCGCTTGTCGACGCAGCGCCTGGCACGTCTTTCGACACGCCCGTCGATGCGTTCGCGTGTGCACGGCTACGGCCTGGTCGCGGTGCTGGTGCTGGTGGCCTTGACCTCTGCCGCGCTGTCGGTCGCCGCGCAGTCCTGGGCCGACGCGGCCCGGCGCGAGAAGGAGCAGCAGCTGCTGCGCATCGGCACGCTCTACGTGCAGGCGCTGGAGCGCTACCGGCGCAGCTCGCCGGGCACCGACAAGCGACTCCCGCAGGAACTGGAAGAGCTGCTGATGGATTCGCGCTTCGTCGGCACCGTGCGGCACATGCGCCGCCTCTATCCGGATCCGGTTGGCGCCACCGGCCGCTGGGGCGTCGTGCGCGGCGAGGACGGCCGCATCCTCGGCGTGCGCAGCCTCAGCGAGGACGCGCCTCTGATCATGGGCGCCGTGCGCCGTCCCGGGCTGCTGCTGCAGCCGGCCCAGCGTTATTCGGATTGGAAGTTCGTCGTGGACTCCGAGCAATGAGAGACCAGAGCAACATGCATCACACCGCCCGCCGTTCGCACCTTCTCAATCGATCCCGTCCTTCCCGTGGTTCACGCGGCTTCACGCTGCTGGAGCTCCTGGTGGTGATCCTCATCATCGGCCTGCTGACCGGCATCGTCGGACCGCGCTTCCTGGCGCAGATCTCCCGTTCCGAGGTCACCACGGCCAAGGCGCAGATCGACGCGATCGACAAGGCGCTGCAGGCCTACCGCATCGACATGGGCCGTTTCCCCGACACGGCCGAAGGCCTGGCCGCGCTGGTGCGCAGCGACGCCAACGACCCGCGCTGGCGCGGTCCCTACCTGAAGGGCGAGCTGCCCAACGATCCGTGGGGCATGCCCTACCAGTACCGCATTCCGTCGCAGCAGCCGGGCAAGGACTACGAGCTGTTCAGCTTCGGCCGCGACCGGGTGGCCGGCGGCACCGGCGACGACGCCGACGTGCAGCTCTGAGATGACACGCTGACATGAAGCTGCGCGTCCGCCTGCTCGATCCCGTGCACCTGTCCATCAGCGAGGAGCTGATGGAGGTCGCGTCGCGCGAGTCGCTCGGCGCGCAGCTGCCCGACGGCCGCAAGGTGCTCGCCGCCGAGCCCGTGCGCGAGCCCGCCACCATGCGCATCTCCGGCGGCGTGGGGACCGCCGGCGCGCGGGCCAGCGCGCTGGACATCGCCTGGTGGTGCCAGGAGTTGCGCACGCTGCTGGTCGCCGGCATGACGGTCGTCGAGGCGATCGAGACGCTGCAGGCGCAGTCCGGTGCCGACGGCGCGCGCGCCGAGCTCCAGGCCGCGTTGCTGGCGCAGCTGCATCAGGGCAAGGCGCTGTCTGTGGCGATGGAGGCGCTGGACCGCTTCCCGATGGTGCTGGTGGCCAGCGTGCGCGCCAGCGAGCGCAGCAGTTCGCTGGCCGAGGCGCTGTCCGAGTTCCTGCGTTATCACGAGATGGTGGAGACCCTGCGCAAGAAGGTCGTCAGCGCCGCCATCTATCCGAGCCTGGTGCTCGGCCTGGGCCTGCTGGTGAGCGGCTTCCTGATCGTCGTGGTGCTGCCGCGTTTTGCGTCGATGTACGCGGACCTGCGCGGCGAAATGAGCTGGTCCACCCATCTGCTGACGCTGGCCAGCACCTTCGTTCGGGAGCAC
>NZ_DASVNZ010000058.1:0-3730 GCF_036486225.1 Roseateles sp.
CATCTGCGGATGCTCGTCCTCGGGGTGTGCCCCTTGCGCGCCGGTCGACGGCGGCCGCGGTCGCGGCTTGGGCGCCGGTCCGGTGTTGCGCCGCGCCGGCATCTGCGCCCGCGGCGCGTGCCGATAGGCGTTGCCCTTGTGCATCCCGCCCGCATAGCCGGACGAGCCGCTGCCGCGTGCCTGCCCCTTGCCCGCGGCCTCCTGCGCTTCCCGCGCCTGCTGGGCCTCGGCGCCTTGACGCGCGCGGTCGAGCTTCATTTCTGGAACACCGCCGTGAAGAGGTTCTCGCTGAACTTCATCAGCGTCGAGCCCGCCCACGGCGCCGTCACCACCACCACGCCGGTCACCGCCAGCAGCTTGATGCCCTGCGAGATGCTCGAATCCTGCAGCGACGTGATCGCCTGGAAGAACGACACGATCAGCCCGATCAGCGCCGACACCACCACCGCCGGCAGCGACAGCAGCACGCACATCATCAGCGCCTCGGACGTCAGTTGCACCACCACGTCGTAGTTCATGGCTCCATCTCCTCGCGGACGCTCATCGGTAGGTCAGCACCAGCCCGTGCACCAGCCGCGACCAGCCGTCCAGCGTGACGAACAGCAGCAGCTTGAACGGGATGGCGACGTTGCTCGGCGTCACCTGCGACAAGCCCATCGCCAGCAGCACGTTGGCGATGACGATGTCGATCACGATGAACGCGAGGTAGAGCAGGAAACCGATGCGGAAGGCCGCCGTCAGCTCGCTCAGCAGGAAGGCCGGCGCCAGCACGATCAGGTCGTCCTTCTTCAGCGCCGCGGCCTTGTCGGCCGGCCAGATGATGGCCGCCGACTTCAGGAAGAACTGCTTCTCGCGCTCCTCGGCGTGCTTGTCGAGGAACTTGCGGAAGGGCTCGCGCGCCGAGTCGGCCGCCTCCATCAGGGTCTGCGTGCTGGAGCCGCCCGCGGACGCGGCGCTCATGCCCTTGGTCGCCTCGATGAAGACCGGCGCCATGATGTAGCAGGAGATGATGATCGCCACGCCGTTGAGCACCATGTTCGGCGGCACCTGCTGCACGCCGATGGCGTTGCGCAGCAGGCCTAGCACGATCGAGATCTTGGTGTACGAGGTCACCACCATGGCCGCGAACGGCAGCGCCGCCAGCGCCAGCAGCACCAGGAAGAGGGCGACCGGATCAGCGTGCTGCAGCGGCGTCATGCGCGAACTCCAGCCGGGTGATGCGCACGCCGAGGTGCTCGCCGATGGCGATCAGCTGTCCCGTGCCCAGCGTGCGGCCGTGGCAGACCAGGCGCACCGTCGCTTCGCGCAGCGGCACGTCCAGCTCGACGGCGTAACCCGGCTGCATGCTGGCCAGCTCCGCCAGGCTGACGCGCGCGGTGTCCAGCTCGAAGGCCACCGGCAGCTGCAGCTCGTCGAGCGAGCCGGCCGATTGCGGGGCCTCCGAGCTGGCTGACGTCGGATCCGCGGCCTCGAAGGCGGCCGGGTCGTCGGAAATGGCGGGCGGCTCGGCAAGGTGCACGGTGAACTCCTGGGGATCGATGTGAAGGGAAGCCCGCAGCGCGCGGCCCACGCCGCAGCGCAGCAGCGGAGGCTGGCCGCCGGCAAGGACGGTGTCGCCTGGACGCAGGCCGCGCAGTACCTCGAGGGGCAGGGCGCGCGTGAACAGGCGGATGACTGGACGCAAGGGCAAGGCGGCGAGCGGGCTCAGGTCGACGCCGGACGCGGCGACCGTAGCGATGACGCGCTCCAGCACCGCCGGATCGGCGTGCAGCAGCGCGACGGGCATCGCGCCGCCGACCACGATGGGAACAAGACGCGGCGATACATTCGCGCCATCGCGCGTCGACGCAGTGGCAGCCGAGGTCCCATCGGGAAGAGGCTCGCCAATCGGCTCGATGTCCACGATACGCAGCGCGCCCAGCATTGGCGCGAATGCCTCCGCCCAGCCCGCCAGCAGCAGCGTGACGACCGCGCAGGCCGAGTCGCGCGGCTGGTGCGCGCAGGCGAGCTGCAGCGCAGGTGAGTCGACGGCATCGAGTCCGATCTGGAAACGGCCGTGGATCGATTCGATCGTGAGCCGCCACGGCATCGCTTCGCGCTGCCGGGCGATGCCGATGCCTGCATGCTGGATGGTCGCGCGCAGCCAGTCGGCAAAGCGCGCATCGTGCGCGACGCGCGAGATCGTGGCGTCGGCCGGGCTCATGGTCGGCAGGCGGTCGACCAGCGTGGTGAGGTCCGCTTCGGACGAAACCGACGCGGGCAAAGCTGCGGAGGATGACGGCCGGTTCATGTGATGTCGATCTCGATGTGGCGGTCGCCGGGCAGCGCGCGGACCAGCAACGCGCGCAGCTGCGACTGGTGGGCGGAAATTAGGGCGAGCGAGCGCGTCGACTGCGTGCTGAAGCGAAGCGTCAGTTGGTGAGGCGAAAACGACAGACGCAGTTCGGTGTGAGGCAGGGTCTCGGCATCCACCGGCACCTGGATGGTCCAGCTGTGGAAGTTGGGCTCGCTGCTGCGGCACAGCGTCGCGACCGTGTCGGCGAGCTCGCGCTCCCAACCCTCGGGCAGCGGCGTCCACGCCACGTGCGGGATCGGCATCGGGGGCGCGGTCACGGTCTGGTCGAGCGCGGTGTCCTGTTCGGCTTCCTGCGCTTCGCTGGCCTCGCGCGCCCCGGCCTCCGCGACGGCGATCACAGGCGCTCGCGGGCGATGGCCGTCGACGAGAAGCGCGCCGTCGTTGCGCGACGCATCCTTCTTGCGGGAGGGCGAGCCCGACTCCTTGCGGTCGTGGCGATCGGTGCGATCGGTGCGGTCCGAACGTTCCCGTGACGGCACGGCGACCGCTGCGACCGAGGCGTGCATTGCCTCATGCCGTGGCGGCGGGGCATGTTCCGGCGGAGGCGGCGGGGCCGTCGACTCCGGCGTAGCCTCGGTCGAGGACGTCGCCCGGCGCACGGCGCCGAGCGCGCGATGGAAGCGCTCCACCTGGCGCGCGTCCACGGGCAAGGGAAGCGGCGGGAGCTGCGGCTCCGCGACGACGAGACGCCGGATACGGCGGATCTCTTCGTCGTTCATGGTGATCCGATCACGCCCAGGTCGCCGGGATCAAGCGGCGACGCGGCCCAGCGGCCGCAGCTCGACCTGGTTGCCCAGCTCCTGGTACGAGTAGACGCGCAGGCCTTCCATCCGCGACTCGATGATCTTCTTCACGTAGCGCCGGATGTCCATCGACGTGATCACCGCCACGCCGGCTTCCGGGGACTCGCCGGCGATGCGCATCACCTTCTCGGTGATCGCCGCGGCGCTCTCCGGCGGCATCGCCAGGTAGTTGCCGGTGGGCGTCGGCTTGATGCACTGGCGGATCGCCTGTTCGACGCCCGCGTCCAGCAGGATGGCCGACACGTAGTTGCGCCCGCCGCTGGCCTCGAAGGCGAGGTAGCGGCCGAGGTCGCCGCGCACGTACTCGGTCAGCAGCAGCATGTCCTTCTCCTTCGGGCCCCAGGTGATGAGGCTCTCGAAGATGGTGCGCACGTTGCGGATCGGCACCTGCTCCTCGAGCAGGCGCCGCATCACCTCGGCGATGCGCTGCACCGGCAGGATCTTCTGCACCTCGGCGACCAGGCCCGGATAGTCCGCAGTGGCCTTGTCGACGATCCACTGGATCTCCTGCACGCCCATGAACTGGTGGGCGTTGCGGCGCAGCAGCAGCATGACCTGGCGCGCCATCACC
>NZ_DASVNZ010000059.1:0-3245 GCF_036486225.1 Roseateles sp.
GCACCGGCCTGGGCCTGAGCACGGTCTACGGCTTCGCGCGGCAGTCGTTGGGTGCGATCGGCATCGACAGCACGCCGGGTCATGGCACGACGCTGTCGCTGATCCTCCCGCAGCCGCCCGCCGCAGTTCGCGAGGCCGCCGAGCACGATGCGGTCGCCGCGGACGTGCCGCCGGGACTGCGTGTGCTGCTGGTGGAGGATGACGCGGAGGTCCGCGCGGTCGCGCGTCGCTACCTGACCGACCTCGGCTGCAGCGTCACGGCCTGCGCCAGCGCGGAAGAGGCCCTGCGGCATCTGCGCGAGTTGGGCGATGCCGCCGACTCGTCCGCAGGCATCGCGCTGCCACATCTGCTGCTCAGCGACATCGCGCTAGGCGCCGGCATGCGCGGTACCGAGCTGGCGTCACAAGTCCAGAAGCGATGGCCCGACATCGCCGTGCTGCTGATGTCGGGGTTCTCGGCGGAACTGCTGTCGTCCGGGCCGGAACGCGCGCTGGGCTGGGAACTGCTGCCCAAGCCCTACGAGCGCGCCGCGCTGGCGCGGGCGATCGGGAAGGTGCTGTCGCGCTGACGGGGCGGACATGGTCGCGGTCGCGGTCGCGGTCGCGGTCGTGCATCGGCAGCGCCGGCCGATGCCCACCGCGGGGCTCACGCCGCCGTCGCCAGCTTCCCCCTCGCCATCGAGCCGCCGATCACGAACTGCTCGAGCCGTTCCCGGTTGGGGATGGAGATCTGGCGCCGGCCGCGCTCGCCGAACAGGATCAGGCCTTCGCGGTTCAGCTTGGACAGGCAGCGGCTGACCGTCTCCAGCGTCATGCCCAGGAAGTTGCCGAGGTCGGCGCGCGTCATGCGCAGCGTGAGCTCGTCGGCGCGCAGCCCGCGCTGATGCATGCTGCGCGCCCAGGCGCAGAGGAACTCCGCCACCCGCGCCAGCGAAGCCAGCGTGCAGACCGACATCAGCGACTGGCGCTCGTGGGTGATCTCGGCGCTCATGCCTTCGTGGACCACGGCCATCATCTCCGGATGGCGGGCGCAGGCCTGCAGCAGCGTGTCGTACGGGATGATCGAGATGTTGCCGGTGTCCATCGCGACCGCGTCGCAGGGATGCCGGCCGTGCGCGATGCCGCTGAAACCCAGCCAGTCGCCCCGGAACTTCAGGCTGACGATCTGCTCGCGGCCGTCCAGGCTGCGGCTCACCAGCTTGAACGCGCCGGCATTGATCAGGTAGACCGTGTTGAAGGGCTGGGAGGCGCGGAAGATCATGTCGCCGGCACGCACCACCTTGGCCGCGGGCTGGATGATGTCGCGGATGGTGCGCATCACCTCCAGCATGCGCTGCTGCGGATCGCGGGCATACACACGCGGCTCCGCGACGGACAGCGGCGGGCGCTCCAGCGTGTTGAGATCGGGCGCGATCAGGCCGGGCGCGGCGCCAGCGACGATCACGTCCTCGGTGGACAGCGCGATGGCGACGTCGCGGGGCAGCCGGGGCGGCCGGGACGCCGCGGGCGCTGCGGACGCGAGGCGCGGGCGGCCGGCCGGGGCATCCCGCAGGCGATCGCGGGGAAGGTCGCTCGGGGGAGAGGCAAGGGCGATGGCGCTGTGCATGAGGGTCTCGAGGTTGGAGGGGTTGCTGGGAATGCTAGAAACGGCTCGCAAACGCGGAACCAATCCTTGACATCGATCAGCAACAGTCGGTGAACCCTCGGTGACGGTTCGGTAACGATCCGTCGAGCCTGGACAGCCCCGCGCCGTCCCTGTGTGCTGTGAAGCGAATGCGTTGACATCGGTCAACCCGCTCCGCCCGGAGCTGACTACGCTGCGGACCTCGCCCTCCGGCGCGACCTCGCGTCCGCCGCTGTCCTCATGCCCCTGCCTTCCCTCCGCCACACCGCGCGTCCGACCATGTCGCCCCCAGTTCCGCTCTCGCGCACGACGCCTCCGCCCCTGTTGGGCCTTCGGATGGGGATGGTGTGCGGGGATGAGGGTGCGCCGGCCCCCCGCCTGTTCAAGCAGGCGGCGCTCGAGCTGGGCGCGCAGGTCACGGTGCTGGATCCTGAGCGGGTGCTCGAGGATGGCGCGGCCCTGGAGGAGATCGCCCGTCTGCTGGGCCAGCTGTATGGCGCGATCGCGTGCGACGACCTGCCGCCGGCGGTGCTGCGGCGACTGACGGCCGCGGCCGTGGTCCCGGTGATGGCGGTCCAGGCGGTGCTCGCGCCCAGCGACGAGGGCGGTACCGACGCGGCGGAGCGCCGCCGCGTCACGCAGGCGGCGTTGCTCGCCGCGCTGCGTTAGGCCCTCAGGTCTTCAGGCCCTCTTGCCGGGTCCTCGTCGGACCATCAAGCCTTCGGCAGCGTCTTGTACTGCTGACCGACCGGCGTCAGCACGCCGCTGGCGCCGAACAGGCTGGTGAAGTGCACATCGTTGTCCCAGCGGCCGGTGAACCACGCATAGCGGCTCACATCGCTGCGGTTCTCGCAGACGCTGACCATGTCGGCCATCTGCGCCTTCTGCTTGTCGGACGTGTCGATGTGCGGACCGGCCCCGTTGTGCCAGTTGGCCATCTCGGTGACCCAGAACGGCTTGCCGTACTTGGTCAGGCGGTCCAACTGGTCCTTGAGGCCGTAGTCGTACCAGTGGAAGGCCAGCGCGTCGATCTGCGGGTCGCGACCGCCGTTGGCGGCGCGGTAGGCGGCGATGAACGCATCCATCCACACGACCGGATCCCCGAAGTTCGGCATCGTGCCCCAGGTGATCGCCGGGCCGACGATCTTCACGCCGGTCTGGCGCGCGACGTCCTCATAACGCGGCCATTGCGCGGCGGCATCGGCCGGCGAGAGGTTGGCCTGGTCGGTGAGGTTGGGTTCGTTCAGGACCAGCAGGTACTTCACCGTCGGACGGGCCTTCAACGCCGTCACGACCTGCGCCGTGTTGAAGTTGAAGTTCCACAGCATCGGCACGTGTTCCAGCGCGCCGGCGATCGACGGCTGCGACTGGACGGTCGTGTTGGGCTGCAGCGCCCAGTTGTACCACCAGCCCACGCTGCCGCCGGACAGCGCGTTGAAGTCGGCCGCGTCCCGGAGGTCGTAGGCGACGCCGCGCTTGACCGATGAGGCGGGCGGCGGGGGCGGGGGAGGAGGCGGCGGAGGTGGGGGCGGCGGCGATGCCGGCGGCGGAGGCGAGGCCGGTGGCGGCGGTGAGGCCGGAGGCGATCCCGACGGCGGCGGTGCCGCAGGCGGGGGAGGAG
>NZ_DASVNZ010000074.1:0-10226 GCF_036486225.1 Roseateles sp.
GCCGTCGCCGTTCGGCGCCGTCGCGATGGCGCAGACCGCGCCCCCGCCTGCTGCGCAGGCAAGCGCGGCGCCCGGCACCCCGACCTCGCCGCAGACCGCCCCGCCCGGACCCATCGCCGGCTGCCCGATGCTGGTCGCCTCCGGCAATCCGCAATACCCGCCCTACCTGTGGCGCGATCCGACGGACGAGCAGAAGCTGGTCGGCGCCAACGCCGACCTGATGCAGTGGCTCGCGGCGGAGATCGGCATCCCGATCGAGACGCGTTACGTCGGCCCCTGGGGCCGTGTGCAGGAGGAGATGCGCGCGGGTCGCATCGACCTGATCGCCGGCGCCTTCTTCACGCTGCCGCGCACCGAGTACATGGACTACTTCCATCCCGCGTTCCGCGAGACCCGCAGCGTCATCTGGACGCGGACCGCGGCGCCGGTGGCCTACAAGCGCTGGAGCGACCTCGCGCCCAAGCAGGGCGTGACGGTGATCAACAACAGCTTCGGCGTGGAGTTCGACAACTACGCGCGCCAGTCGCTGAAGATCAGCCAGGTCGCCAGCATCGAGCAGGCGATCCTGATGCTGCAGCGCGGCCGCGCCGACTACCTGATCTATGAGGACACGCCGGCCGAGGCCTATGCCGCGCGCAACGGGGGGCCGGCGATCCAGCCGCTGATGCCGGCGATCGCGCGCGAGGGCCTGTACCTGACCCTCGCCCATCGCTCGCGCTGCAACACCCCGGAGCTGCGGGGCCGTGTCGCCCGCGCGGTCTACAAGCTCTCGCAGGACCGCGTGATGAATCGCTTCGTCGAGCAGGGCTTCGTGCTCTGGCGCAAGCAGCCATCGCTCTGACGGGGGAGCCGCGGCGGGCGCGCCGGGGCGGTATACTTCTGCCTCTTTTTTGTGCAACCGCTGCTCCGTCCTGATGTCCACGCCGCCGCCCGGCTCCCTCGTGCTGGGTCCCTACGTCCTGCCGAACCGTCTGTTCGTCGCCCCCATGGCGGGCGTGACCGACCGGCCCTTCCGCGTGCTGTGCAAGAAGCTCGGCGCGGGGTATGCGGTGAGCGAGATGGTGACCTCGCGCAAGGACCTGTGGAACAGCCTGAAGACCTCGCGCCGCGCAAACCATGAAGGCGAGTCCGCGCCGATCTCCGTGCAGATCGCCGGCACCGACGCGGCGATGATGGCCGAGGCCGCCGCCTACAACGTGGACCGCGGCGCGCAGATCATCGACATCAACATGGGCTGCCCGGCCAAGAAGGTCTGCAACAAGTGGGCCGGTTCGGCGCTGATGCAGGACGAGGCGCTGGCGCTGGAGATCGTCGAGGCGGTGGTCGCCGCGTGCGCGCCGCGCGGCGTGCCGGTCACGCTGAAGATGCGCACCGGCTGGTGCCAGGCGGAGAAGAACGCGGTCGCGCTGGCGCGGGCGGCGGAATCCGCCGGCATCGCGATGGTCACCGTGCACGGCCGCACGCGCGAGCAGGGCTACAGCGGCCACGCCGAATACGACACCATCGCCGCGGTGAAGGCCGCGCTGCGCATCCCCGTCGTCGCCAACGGCGACATCGACACGCCGCGCAAGGCGCGCGAGGTCCTGGCCGCCACCGGCGCGGACGCGATCATGATCGGCCGCGCGGCGCAGGGCCGGCCATGGATCTTCGCGGAGATCGCGCACTTCCTGGCCACCGGCGAGGAACTGCCCGCGCCGCGCATCGCCGAGGCCAAGGGCTGGCTGATCGAGCACCTGCACGACCACTACGCGCTGTACGGCGAGCTGACCGGCATGCGCAGCGCGCGCAAGCACATCGGCTGGGCCGTGCGGGCGCTGCCGGGCGGCGAGGACTTCCGGCGCCGCATGAACACCCTCGAGAGTTGCGACGGCCAGGTCCGCGCATTGACGGACTGGCTGGACGCGCTGGCGGACGACCATGACCGGCTGCCCTACCTGCCGGCCGCCGACGCCGCCCTCGACGATGCAGACACCGACGCAGCCGTTGCCGCGAACGACGAACACCAAGACCAAGACCAAGAAAGAAGGCTGACGGCATGACGCCAAAACCGATCGACTCCTGCATTCGCGAAAACCTGGAGGTCTACTTCAGGGACCTCGGCGGCGAAGTGCCGCATTCGATGCACGAGATGCTGATCCGCCTCGTCGAGAAGCCGCTGCTAGAAGTGGTGATGCAGCACAGCGACGGCAACCAGAGCAAGGCCGCCGAATGGCTGGGCATCAACAGAAATACGCTGCGCCGCAAGCTCGTCGAGCACAAGCTGATCTAGACCACCCCTACCGGCTCCGCCGGCCCCTCAAGGGGCGAGCACAGGAGCCCGGCAACGCCGGTTCTCCGCGCTCCGCTTGGTAATACGAATCCCCCGCCTCCAAGGAATGTTCATGGCCCAACTCACCGCCCTGATCTCGGTCTCCGACAAGACCGGCATCGTCGATTTCGCCAAGGCGCTGCATGCGCTGGACGTGCGCCTGCTGTCCACCGGCGGCACCGCCAAGCTGCTGGCCGACGCCGGACTGCCGGTGACCGAAGTCGCCCAGCACACCGGCTTCCCGGAGATGCTGGACGGCCGCGTCAAGACGCTGCATCCGAAGATCCACGGCGGCCTGCTGGCCCGTCGCGACCTGCCCGAGCACGTCGCCGCGATCGAGCAGCATGGCATCGACACCATCGACATCCTGGCGGTCAACCTCTACCCGTTCGAATCCACCGTCGCCAAGCCCGGCTGCACGCTGGAGGACGCGATCGAGAACATCGACATCGGCGGTCCGGCGATGGTCCGCAGCGCGGCCAAGAACTGGAAGGACGTGACGGTGCTGACCGACGCGTCGCAGTACGCGCAGGTGCTCGACGAACTGAAGGCGCACGGCAAGACCAGCGACAGGACGCGCTTCGCCGCGTCCGTGGCCGCGTTCAATCGCATCGCCCAGTACGACGCCGCGATCAGCAACTACCTGAGCGCCCGCCTGGAAGACGGCTCGCTGGCCGAGTACCCGGCGCAGATGAACAGCAGCTTCATCAAGGTCCAGGACCTGCGCTACGGCGAGAACTCGCACCAGACCGCCGCGCTCTACCGCGACCTGTACCCCGCGCCCGGTTCGCTGGTCACCGGCAAGCAGCTGCAGGGCAAGGAGCTGAGCTACAACAACATCGCCGATGCAGACGCCGCGTGGGAATGCGTGAAGAGCTTCGAGGCGCCGGCCTGCGTGATCATCAAGCACGCGAACCCCTGCGGCGTGGCCGTGGCGGCGACTGCCGCGGACGCCTACGCCAAGGCCTTCAAGACTGACCCCACCAGCGCCTTCGGCGGCATCATCGCCTTCAACCGCGAGGTCGATCGCGCCGCCGCCGAGCTGGTGTCCAAGCAGTTCGTCGAAGTGCTGATGGCGCCGTCGTTCAGCGCCGAGGCGCGCGAGGTCTTCAAGGGCAAGGTCAATGTGCGCCTGCTCGAGATCGCACTGCCGCCGGGCGGCACGCGCCCCTGGGACCAGGGCCGCAACGCGCAGGACGTCAAGCGCGTCGGCTCCGGCCTGCTGGTGCAGACGGCCGACAACCACTTCCTGACCAAGGCCGACCTGAAGGTCGTCACCACGCTGCAGCCGACCGCGCAGCAGCTGGACGACCTGATGTTCGCGTGGACCGTCGCGCAGTACGTGAAGAGCAACGCAATCGTGTTCTGCGGCGGCGGCATGACGCTGGGCGTCGGCGCCGGCCAGATGAGCCGCATCGACTCGGCACGCATCGCCTCGATCAAGGCCGAGAACGCCGGCCTGACGCTGACCGGCTCGGCCGTGGCGAGCGACGCCTTCTTCCCGTTCCGCGACGGCCTGGACGTGCTGGCCGACGCCGGCGCGTCCTGCGTCATCCAGCCGGGCGGCTCGATGCGCGACGAGGAAGTGATCGCCGCGGCCAACGAGCGCGGCATCGCGATGGTGCTGACGGGCGTGCGTCACTTCCGTCATTGATCGTCGGGGATTGATCGTCGGGAGGGGCCGGATCGCACCGGCCCCTCCCGTCGCGTGAAGGTGGCGTCAATACTTGTACTCCTGTCGCCTGGCAACTCCCACCTACAGGGGAGCCCCGGTGGATCGAACGTCGCACGCCCGCCACTCCTATCGCACTTTTTTACCGGGATGTGACCTCTTTCACAGGGTCTCCTGACCGCTCATTGCTACCTTTCGCCCCGCACCGCTGAGGTGCTTTTTTTTCGAGAGAAGTATTCCAATGAGCAAGATCTCCCTCATCGTCGCCGCCGCCCTGCTGGCCGCCGGCGCCGCACAAGCCCAATCGACGACCCCGGCGCAGAACAGCGTGTACGGCGAAGTGGGCTACACCTTCGTCAAGATCAAGGAAGACACGACCGGCGTGTCGGCCAAGCCGGGCGCGCTGCGCGGCATCGTCGGCTGGGACGTGAACCCCTACCTGGCGCTGGAAGCCATGTTCGCCACCGGCGTGTCCGACGACACGACGCAAGGCGTGAAGTTCAAGGTCTCGCGCAGCTACGGCCTGTACCTGACGCCGAAGTACGCCATCAACAGCGACTTCGAAGTCTTCGGCCGCCTGGGCTACGCCGACTCGAAGCTCAAGCTGTCGGGTGGCGGCCAGTCCTTCTCGGGCACGGACAGCAGCTTCTCGTGGGGCCTGGGCGCCAAGTACAACTTCAACAAGCAGGTGTACGGCGCGCTGGACTACACGTCCTACTTCGACAAGGACAACCTGAAGATCGACGGCGTGACGCTGAGCGTCGGCTACCGCTTCTGAGCGGACGGCCTCGTCGTTTCGAAAGCCCGGCTCCGGCCGGGCTTTTTCGTTTCCGCGCCCGCAGGGCCGCAGCGCCCCGCCTAGTCGGGCCTCTCTAGTCCAGGGTCCCTGCGCTTGGCCCGCCGCGCGAATGCGCATAGCCTTCGTCTCCACAAGAGCAACAACGGAGACAGCCATGGACCAAGCCCTGCACGAGCGCCTGCATCTTGTGCTGGAGCAGCAGCGCGCCGCGTTCGATCGTGAGCGGATGCCGACCTTCGCGCAACGCCGCGACCGCCTCGACCGGCTGCTGCGGATGACGGCCGACCATGCGGAGGCGCTCGCCGACGCGATGTCCCGCGACTTCGGCCACCGCTCGCGGCACGAGAGCCTGCTGGCCGATCTCTTCACCGTCCAGTCCGGCGCCCGCCACGCGATGCGGCACCTCAAGCGCTGGATGGCCGTCAAGCGCGCGCCCACCGCGCTGCACTTCCTGCCCGCCGGCAACCGCCTCATGCCGCAGCCGCTGGGCGTGGTCGGCATCGTCTCGCCGTGGAACTATCCGTACTACCTCGCGATGGCGCCCGCGCTCGCGGCGCTGGCCGCCGGCAATCGCGTGATGATCAAACCGTCCGAGCTGACGCCCGTCACCTCGGATCTGATGGCCAAGCTCGTCGCCCAGCACTTCGCCCCCGACGAGATGACCGTCGTCACCGGCGATGCCGAAGTCGGCAAGGTCTTCACGCAACTGCCCTTCGATCACCTGTTCTTCACCGGCTCGACGCCGGTGGGTCGCCTGGTCGCGCAGGCCGCCGCGCAACACCTGACACCGGTCACCCTGGAACTCGGCGGCAAGTCGCCCGCGATCGTCGACCGTAGCGCCGACATCGCCCGCACGGCCGAGCGCATCGCCTTCGGCAAGCTGCTGAACGCCGGCCAGACCTGCGTCGCGCCGGACTATGTGCTCGCACCCCAGGAGTTGGTGCAGCCGCTGACGGCGGCGATCATCGCCGCCGTGCGCCGGCTGTATCCGCGCATCGAAGGCAATCCGGACTACACCGCCATCGTCAGTCCGCGCCATCACGCGCGCCTGAGGGGCCTGCTCGACGACGCGCGCGCCCGCGGCGCGACGCTGCGCCCCACGCACGACGACGCACCGGCCGATCGGCGACTCGTCCCGACGCTGCTGCTCGACAGTTCGCCCGAGATGGCGGTGATGCGCGAGGAGATCTTCGGCCCGCTGCTGCCCATCGTGCCCTACGGCCATCCGTCCGAGGCGATCGCGCGCGTGAACGCCGGCGACCGGCCGCTGGCGCTCTACTGGTTCGGCGAGGACAAGGTCGCGCGCGACGACGTGCTGGCCCGCACGCATGCGGGCGGCGTCACGGTCAATGACTGCATCTGGCACCTCGGCCAGGAGGAGCAGCCCTTCGGCGGCGTCGGCGCCAGCGGCATGGGGTCGTACCACGGCGTCTGGGGCTTCAACACCTTCAGCAAGCTCAAGCCGGTATTCCTGCAATCGCGCTTCGCCGGCACGAAGCTGTTCCATCCGCCGTATGGCGCGACCTTCGATCGACTGCTCGGCCTGCTGAAGAAGATCGCATGAGCGCGACGGACAGGTTCGACGCCGACATCGTGATCGTCGGCGGCGGCTCTGCGGGCGCGGTGCTCGCGAGCCGGCTCAGCGAGGACCCGGGCTGCCGCGTGCTGCTGCTCGAGGCCGGCGGTCGCGGCGACGGCTGGGTCACGACGACGCCTTTCGCCGGTGCGCTGCAGGTTGCCGCGAAGATCAACAACTGGGGCTTCGAGACCGAACCGCAGTCCGGCCTGAACGGCCGCCGCGGCTACCAGCCGCGCGGCAAGGCGCTGGGCGGATCGTCAGCGATCAACGCGATGGTCTACACGCGCGGTCATCGCAGCGACTACGACGCATGGGCTGCAGCCGGCAACGTCGGCTGGGGCTACGACGACCTGCTGCCCTTCTTCGTCAAGGCGGAGCGCAACGAGCGTTTCGGCGCGCCGTGGCACGGCCAGGAGGGTCCGCTGCGCGTCGGCGACCTGCGCACCGACTCGCCGATCCACGACGCGTGGCGCGCTGCGGCGCGAGCGTCCGGTCACACCGTCCTCGATGACTTCAACGGCGCCGACATGGACGGCCTCGGCGTCTACCAGGTCACGCAGCACCACGGCGAGCGCTGGAGCGTCGCGCGCGGCTACCTGGCGCCGTATCTCGGCCGGCGGGCCAACCTTCGCGTGGAGACCGGCGTGCGGGCCTTGTCGCTGGTGCTTGAAGACCGACGCGCCGTCGGCGTTGAGGTCCTGCAAAGCGGTCATCACCGCACGCTGCGGGCGGCGCGCGAGGTCATCGTGTGTGCCGGAGCGCTGCAGTCGCCGCAGTTGCTGATGCTGTCGGGCATCGGCGACGGCGCGCAGTTGCAGGCGCACGGCATCTCGGTGCGACACCACCTGCCCGGCGTGGGTCGGAACCTTCATGACCATCCGGACTTCGTCTTCGGCTACGAGTCGGATTGCCTCGATCTCGCAGGCATCTCCGCGCGTGGCAGCGCCCGCTTCATCGGAGAGGTGCAACGCTATCGGCGCGAACGGCGCGGGCTCGTCACCAGCAATTTCGCCGAATGCGGCGGGTTCCTGTCGACGCGTCCAGACCTGCCTGCGCCCAACGTCCAGCTGCATCTGGTGGTGGCACTCGTCGAAGACCACGCGCGCAAGCTGCGGATGGGCCA
This sequence comes from Roseateles sp., assembly GCF_036486225.1. Taxonomy (GTDB): domain Bacteria; phylum Pseudomonadota; class Gammaproteobacteria; order Burkholderiales; family Burkholderiaceae_C; genus Roseateles. Next base: position 7,482 of record NZ_DASVNZ010000074.1, read on the forward strand.
CGGCCTGTCGTGCCACGTCTGCCTGCTGCGGCCGCGAAGTCGCGGCGCGCTCACGCTCGCCAGCGCCGATCCGCTGGCCGCGCCACGGATCGATCCGGCCTTCCTGCAGGATCCCGAGGATGTGCGCGAGCTGATCGAAGGCTACAGGCTGACGCGCGACCTGATGCGCGCGCCGTCGATGAGGGCGTTCTGGAAGAAGGAGCTCTGGAGCGCCGGCGTCGACGCGGACGCCGACATCGAGGCGCTGCTGCGCCGGCGCGTCGACACGGTCTATCACCCGGTCGGCACCTGCCGCATGGGGCACGATGAGCAGGCGGTCGTCAACGACCGCCTGCGCGTGCACGGCATCGACGGCCTGCGCGTCGTGGACGCGTCCATCATGCCCAGCGTCGTCAGCGGGAACACGAACGCGCCGGTGGTGGCAATCGCGGAGAAGGCGGCCACGCTGATCCGCGCGCAATGAAAACGCCCCGCGACTGCGAGGCGCTTGGTTCATCGCACGTGATCGCGACGAATGCGCCAGCCCTGTCAGACGCCAGCCGGCGGCGCAATGTCAGACCAGAGGGCAAAGCTTCGGATGAAACTCTGATTGCCGGCGAGGTCGACCTGATAGGCCTCCACGGTATGGTTTCCGAAGGATCCCGGCGCGTTCACGAAGGCACTGCCCGGCACTTCTCCACCGCTGCCCTGCACCCAGGCGCCCTGCTTGTCCACCCGGTACCACCACGAGGCGCCCTGCTCCAGTTGACTCACGTTCACGTGGTCTGCCAGCGTCCGGATGCGGCTGGTGTCCATGGTCAGGATAGGCGCATCGGGCGACGTGTTATCCAGGGTGTACGACACCACGACGGATCGACTGAGATTGCCCGCTGCGTCAGTGACGTAGGACTCGACGGCGTGCGAGCCTTCGCCGTACTGAAGGGCCTGGAATTGCTCGTGTCCGGGCGTACCGTCCGGCTGGATGACCCGGCCGTCGAGTTTGACCGTGAGCTGAGCACCCGGCTCGACATGTCCGATCTGGACATAGCCGCTGGCATTCATGAGCCATTTCCCGCTGGAAGACGTCACGGTCGGCGCGTCGGGCGCGGTGGTGTCCAGGTCCACCTGCATCGTCGTCGCCTGGCCAGCGTTGCCGGCCGCGTCGATCTGCCGGAGCTGGACGGTGTTCTCGCCCTCGTCCAGCACGCGCGACGACAACTGCTGGCCGGCGCCATGACGCCAGTGATCGTCGCCGTTGACCTTGTACTCCCAGCTGCCGCCCTGCTCCAGATTGTCGATCGACACATAGCCCGTGGCGTTGATCAGATGGTTTGGCGCGATCGCGCCATCTTGCGTTCGCGCCACTGACGACACGGCATCGGGCGGCGTGGAATCCAGCGTCACGGCCAGCGAATCGACCTCGCTCACGTTGCCGGCCAGATCGGTCTGGCGCACGTCGACGGTCTGCAGACCTTCGTGCAAGGCGCCCGACACCAGCGTGTCGCCCTTGCCCGCGAGCCAGTCGCCGCCGTCGATGCGGTACTCCCAGCTCGCGGCCTCTTCCAGACGATGGACCAGCAGACTGCCCTGCGCATTGATCAGCGGCAGGCCGTTGCTGGTCACCAGATCGGGCCGGTCCGGCGCGAGGCTGTCACGCGTGACGGTGATGGCCGTGGCGGCACTGTCATGGCCGGTGCTGTCCGTCTGCATCAGCGTCACGTCGTTGCGACCTTCGAGCAGATAGTTCGCCGACAGCTGCGAACCGCTGCCCACGTGCCAGTCGCTCTCGCCGTTGATGCGGTACTTCCAGGTCGCGCCGTCCTCGATGTTGTCGATGGCGATCGAGCCCTGCAGGGACACGAGGTTGCCGTGCCCGCCTTCCACATGCGCTTGCAGCGGATCCGGCGCCTCGAGGTCCTGCCGGACCGTCAGCGTTGCCGCGGCGCCCGCATTGCCTGCCGCGTCGACTTGCACGACCTCGACGTGGTTCTTGCCATCCGCCAGCGCGGCCGCGGGAATGCGTCCGTCATGGCCCTCGATCCAGTCCCCCTGCCCGTTCACGCGGAACTTCCAGCTCGCACCGCCCTCGATGCCGGAGACGTTGATGAAGTCCTTGGCGTTCAGCAGGTCGGTGCCGTTGCTGCTCTGCAGCAGCGGGGCATCCGGCGGCGACAGGTCCAGCGTCACGGTCAGGCCGGTCAGCGGGCTGTGCTCGCCGCCGGCGTCGACCTGGTAGGCCTCGATCCTGTTCTGGCCGGCGACGAGCGCGTTGGCCGGCACCTGGCCGTCCTTCCCTTGGGTCCATTCGGTCGCGCCATTCACCCGATAGAACCAGGTCGCGCCTGCTGCCAGACCGGCGACAGTGATCGTCCCGTCGTTGGTCAGCCCGTCGGTCGACGAACTGCCGTTGTCATGCGCCAGCGCCAGGCCGGGCGCGAGCATGTCGTCATGCACCCGCACGGCCAGCGTGGCGACCTCGCCGGGTCGCCCCAGGTCGTCGACCTGCGCGACCATCACCGCGTGGACGCCGCGGCTCAGCGTGCCGGCGTCGATGCTGTCGCCTTGTCCGGCATGCCAGGTGGTGTCGCCGTCCATGCGATAGACCCAGGAGGTCCCCGGCGCGGCGAGCGCGACATCGACGTGTCCCGCGCCGTCGATCGTGTCCTTGCCCGTGCTGGTGGACAGACGCGGCGCCGCGAGCAGTGGCGGCGGAGGGGGAGGCGGCTCCGGTGCCGGTGCCGGCCCGGGTGCAGGTGCAGGTGCAGG
>NZ_DASVNZ010000094.1:0-11252 GCF_036486225.1 Roseateles sp.
AAAGCAAAAAGCCAGCAGGTCATGCTGGCTTTGCTTGAATCTATTCTTCCCTTGATGGTGCCCAGGAGAGGACTCGAACCTCCACGGAGTTACCCGCTAGTACCTGAAACTAGTGCGTCTACCAATTCCGCCACCTGGGCAAGGTCAGAAGCCTGCTTCTCGCGAAACCCAGCTCAAGTCACTTCTTGAAGTATTCTTGAGCCTCGGTTTCTCGAAACACAGAAATGCTTCTGCGTTTCAGGAAAGACAAGGATTCTACTATCAAAAACTTCAAGAATGCAAGCCCCCAAGGCGCTCCCAACGCGCAGCTGATGGGGGAGATCGAAGGCACGGTGCAAGGTCACCGCGACGGGCACGGTTTCCTGATGCCCGACGATGGTCAACCGGACGTTTATCTGTCCTCGCAGGAGATGCACGCCGTCATGCACGGCGACCGCCTGCGGGTGCGCATCGTGCGCCACGACAAGCGCAACCGTCCCGAAGGCCGCGTGCTCGAGATCCTCGAACGCCGCAAGAAGCCGATCATCGGCCGGCTGCTGCTCGAGTCCGGCATCTGGCTCGTCGCCCCTGAAGACAAGCGCTACGGCCAGGACATCCTGGTCCCGAAGAACGCGATCGCCAACGCGACCGCGGGGCAGATCGTGGCCGTCGAGCTCACCGAACCGCCGTCGCTGTACTCGCAGCCGGTCGGTCGCGTGACCGAGGTGCTGGGCGAGATCGACGATCCCGGCATGGAGATCGAGATCGCCGTGCGCAAGTACGAGGTCCCGCACGCCTTCAGCACCGACACGCTGTCGCAGGCCGCGAAGCTGCCCGACAAGGTTCGTGCGGTGGACATGAAAAATCGCATCGACCTGCGCGACGTGGCGCTGGTGACGATCGACGGCGAGGATGCCCGCGACTTCGACGACGCGGTCTACTGCGAGCCCCACAAGCAGGGGCGAGGCAAGACGGCCTTCCAGGGCTGGCGCCTGCTGGTCGCGATCGCCGACGTCAGCCACTACGTGAAGCCGGGCGAGGCGCTCGATCGTGACGCCTACGAGCGCGCCACCTCGGTCTACTTCCCCAGACGCGTCATCCCGATGCTGCCGGAGAAGCTGTCGAACGGCTTGTGCTCGCTGAACCCGGAGCAGGACCGCCTGTCCATGGTCTGCGACATGCTGGTCAGCGAGGCCGGCGAGTTGCACGCCTACCAGTTCTATCCGGCGGTCATCAACTCGCATGCGCGCTTCACCTACACCGAAGTGGCGGCGATCCTCGGCAACACGCATGGTCCCGAGGCGCACAAGCGCAAGACGCTGGTGCCGCACCTGCTGCACCTGCACGAGGTCTACCGCGCGCTGCTGTCGCAACGCGCCAAACGCGGTGCGATCGACTTCGAGACCACCGAGACCCAGATCGTCTGCGACGACAACGGCCGCATCGAGAAGATCGTGCCGCGCACCCGCAACGAGGCGCACCGCCTGATCGAGGAGGCGATGCTCGCCGCCAACGTCTGTGCGGCGGACTTCATCGCGGGCGGCAAGCATGCCTCGCTGTACCGCGTCCACGAAGGTCCGACGCCCGAGAAGCGCGGCACGCTGCAGGCCTACCTGCGCGCGCTGGGCATCGGCATGGGCATCAGCGACGACCCGTCGCCGGGCGAGTTCCAGGCGATCGCTCAGGCGACCAAGGACCGGCCCGACGCGCAGCAGATCCACACGATGCTGCTGCGTTCGATGCAGCAGGCGATCTACACGCCGGCCAACGCGGGTCACTTCGGCCTCGCGTATCAGGCTTACACGCACTTCACCAGTCCGATCCGGCGTTATCCGGACCTGCTGGTGCACCGCGTGATCAAGGCGCTGCTCGCGACGAAGAAGTACGCGCTCGACGCGCACAAGATGACCGCCGCGAACCCGATGCCCAAGCGGCCGGGCAAGCCGGCCTCGAAGGCGCCGAGTCCGGCCTCCGCGTCGACCGAATCCGAGCGCTGGGAAGTCGTCGGCGCGCACTGCAGCGCGAACGAGCGCCGGGCCGACGAGGCCTCGCGCGACGTCGAGGCCTGGCTGAAGTGCCGCTTCATGCGCGACCACCTCGGCGAGGAATTCGCCGGCACGGTGAGCGCGGTGACGAGCTTCGGCCTGTTCGTGCAGTTGGACGCGCTGTATGTCGAGGGCCTGATCCACATCACCGAACTGGGCGGCGAGTACTTCCGCTTCGACGAGGTCCGCCAGGAGCTTCGCGGCGAGCGCACGGGCATCCGTTACGCCACCGGCGCGCGGGTGCAGGTGCAGGTGAGCCGTGTCGATCTGGACGGTCGCAAGATCGACTTCCGCCTGGTGCGCGATGGGGAAGAGCAGCGCCTGCTGCGCGGCGCCCACCGCGACAAGTTCGGTGACCGACGAGGCGGCGACGGCAAGGGCCCCGCGAGGAAGCAGGACAAGCGGGCCGAGCACCGCGCGCGTCGCGAGGCCGCCTCGGCTCCGGCTGCGACGATCGAGCCGATGCCGCAACCGCAGCCCGATCCGCCGACGGCGGTCGATGCGCTCGAGCGCATCGAGCAGGCCGACCGCGTGCTCAAGGCCGAGCGCCGCAAATCGGAGCGCGCGACCAAGGGCGCGGCGACGCATCCGGTCAAGGCGGCCAAGCGCACGGCACGCAGCGCGGCGAAGACAGTCGCCGCCAAGGGCAGCGGCGCGCCCGCGGCCAAGACGACGCGACGCAAGCGCGGGGCCTGAAGACGGGGCTCAGGCCGAAGGGGAATGCCGCGCTGCCATCGCGTCGATCAGATCGGCGGCGAGCAGCGGGCCGGCATGCCCTTCGGCGGCTATGCCGTGCCATGCCACGGCGGTGCAGGCGAGGTCGTGCGGCGCGATGCCGGGCGATTGCGCCCAGAGCCCGCCGATCCAACCGGCCAGGACATCACCGGTGCCCGCGGTCGCGAGCGCCGATGAGCCGGTGCTGTTGATCGACAGACGCCGCTTCGGCGTGGCCACGACGCTGCCCGATCCCTTGAGTACGACCGTTGCCGAGAAGCGTGTCGCCAACTGCGACGCGGCGTCGAGGCGATCGGCCTGCACGTCCGCTGCGGAGGACAAGCCGAGGAGTCGCGCCGCTTCCAGCGGATGGGGCGTGAGGATGGTCGGCCAGCCGTGCGCGGCGCGCCGACGCAGCGCCTGCTGCAGCGACTCATCGGCGGCGACGAGGTTCAGCGCGTCGGCATCGAGCACGACACGCGTCGCGCCATGCAGCACCGTGGACAGCGCCAACGCGATCGCCGTGCCGCCGCCGCATCCGCACACGGCGATGATGTCCCGCCAGGTGTTCGGCGAAGCGCTCCAGCGCGCGGCATCCCAGTGCATCAACTCCGGTCGGGCCGGCCAGGGTTGACCGTCGTCGTCGGGCAGCGCCGCGTACACGCGGCCCGCGCCGGCGGCCAGCGCGGACGTTGCGGCCAGCCATGCGGCACCCCGCATCGTCGGTGCGCCGCCGAGAACGACGACGTCGCCGTTGCGTCCCTTGTGGCTCGATGCCGAGCGCGCGAAGATGTCTTGCCAGTGCGCGATGCGGCTGGCGCCGAAGAGAAGCCCGACGCCTTCGTCGTCAACCGGCACACCGAGATCGTCGAACCACAGGCGTCCCGCGAGCGCTCGACCTTCGCCGGTGAACAGCCCCGTCTTCAGCGTCAGGAAGGTCAGGGTGTGATGGGCGCGGACGACGTCGGCGCCCAGCGCTCGGCCGGTGCGCACGTCGAGGCCGCTGGGGATGTCGACGGCCAGTACCGTGGCGCCGGCACCGCGCAGCAGGTCGACGGTCTGGATGGCCGAAGCGAACACGCCTTCCGGCGCCCGGCTGGCGCCAAGGCCGAGGAGGGCGTCGATGACGAGGTCGGTCCGTCGGGGTAGCTGCTGCGCATCGGCATGTAGGTGCAGGCCGGCTCGCCGGGCGGCGCCGAGTGCATGTGCGGCGTCGCTGCCTGCCTTGGGCTGGGGGCCGACAAGGAGCACGTGGATGGTCCATCCGCGAGCAGCCAGGTGGCGGGCGGCGATGAGACCGTCGCCGCCGTTGTTGCCGGGGCCGGCGACCACCACGGCGTTCTGGCCGAAGGGCTTGAGCGCGACCGCGAGTCGCGCCACCGCCAGTCCGGCGCGCTCGATGAGCGTGTGCGGCGGATGCAGCGACAGCGCCGCGGACTCGATGTGCCGGCTCGACGGCGCGTCATGCAGGGATTGATCGTGGGATGTGGGGAGCACCGGCAGCATGTCGCCGACTCTATCCCCGTCCCGGTCCGCTCAGGTCACTGGAGCCGTCCCGGCTCCAGCAACGCGGCATCGATGCCGGGATCCTTCTTTGCGAGCCGTGCTGCGACCAGTTGCGCGGCGGCGCCGGCCATGGTCCAGCCGTGCTCGCCATGGCCGATGTTCAGCCACACGCCGGGCAGGCCGGATTCGCCGATCAGCGGCAGTTCGTCGGGCAGCATCAGGCGCGAGGTCTTCCAGCGCTGCTGACCGGCGGCGAGCAGCGCGCCCGGGAACCAGTCGTGCGCGGCCTGGTGCAAGGTGCCCATCGACTGGCCGTCCGGCTGCGACGACGCGCCGCCCAGTTCATTCGCACCGCCGACGCGCACGCGCTGGCCGAGTCGCGTGAGGCTGACGCCCAGGCTCATGTCGATGACGGTGGCGCGCGGACCGAGGTCCGGATGCGCTTCCAGCATGCGCAGCGGTGCGGTCAGCGTGTGCGTGTGGATCGTGCCCCATGGCAATTTCAGCCCTTGCGCGGCAAGCAAGGGCGCGGCGCCCTTGCCCGCGCAGACGAGCACCGCGTCGACGCGCAGCGGCTCGCCAGCGGCCACATGCACGGACGGCTGGTTGCCGGGTTCGATGCGCAGCACGTCGGTGTTGAAGTTCCATTGCACGCCGAGCCGCTGTGCTTCCAGCTTCAGCGCCTGGCTGAACTGACGCGCGTTGGCGGCTTCGTCCTGCGACAGCAGGATCCCACCGTGCAGGGCGGTCTCGGCGTTGAGGCCGGGTTCCTGCGCGCGGCAGCCGTCGGCGTCGAGCTCGCGATGCGGCACCTGCCGCTCCTGCAGCCGGGCCAGCAGCGGTGCGGCCGCCTTGTAATCCTTGGCGGCGCGCCACAGCAGCAGCACGCCGGCTTCGCGCTCGACCTCCATCTTCAGCTCGCGACGCCATACCGCCATCACGGCCTGCCCGCGCTGTGCCAGCGCATGCAGCGCTTCCGGCATCGCCTGCGCGCCGCGCGCCCGGCCGGCGCGCCAGTGCGCGAACTTCCAGCCGAGCTGGCCGGGCTTGCCGCGCCACGCCAGCGGCAGGTCCGGCCGCGCGGCCATCAGGCCTGGCGCGATCAGTCCTGGCGGCGCAAAGCTCGCGCCGGTGGCGACGCTGGTGTCGCGTTCGAAGACGTGGACCTCGTGGCCCTGCAGTGCGAGTTCGTACGCGCTGGTCACGCCGGCGAGGCCGGCTCCGATGATGGCGACGCGCATCTCAGCGGATCCCCGCGGCCGGCGCCGCCAGCGCTGCTTCGACGCGCGACGCGGCGCTCAGCACCGCGCGGTCGTGCATCGCGGGCGCCCACAGCATCAGGCCGACCGGCAGCTCGCCGGGCTGCTCGCACGGGATCGAGATCGCGCAGCCGTCGAGCAGGTTCACGACGGCGGTGTTGCGCAGCAGGCGCGCGTTGGTGGCGAAAAACAGGTCGTCGCTGGACAGCAAGGGGGCGATCTCCGGGGCTTGGAGGGGAACGGTGGGGCTGAGGAAGGCGTCGATGCCGGACATCTCCGCCGTCATGTCGTGGATCCAGCGTCGGCGGGCATCGAGCAGGGCCTGGTAGGCGGGGGGAAGGATGGCTTCGCCGCGGCGGATGCGCACGGCGACGCGCGGGTCGTAGCGGTCGCCGCGCTCGGCGAGGCGCGCATGGTGCCATGCCCAGGACTCGGCGGCGGTGATGCCGCCCTGCGTTTGCAGTTCCGCCACACGGGGCAGGGCGGGCAGCGCGCGTTCCTCGATGCGGGCGCCGGCGGCGCGCAGCGTGGCGAGCGCGCGTTCGAACGCGGCGGCCACCGCGGGATCGAGCTCGTCCTGCATGAAGGTCGGCGTGATCGCGAAGCGCCATGCCGGCAGCGGGCGCTCATCGGGTTCGACCGCTTCGCCGCTCAGCACCGCGTGCAGCAATGCGGCATCCCGCACGGAGAGCGTGATCGCGCCGGCGGTGTCCAGCGAGGGCGCCAGCGGCACGCAACCGTCGAGCGGCACCCGTCGTGCCGTGCCCTTGAAGCCGACCAGCCCCTGCAACGCGGCCGGGATGCGCAGCGAGCCGCCGGTGTCCGAACCCAGCGCCGCCCATGCGGCGCCGGTCGCGACGCTGACCGCGCCGCCGGAGGTCGATCCGCCGGGAATGCGTTCCAGGCCGTCGATGGCGCGTGTCACCGGATTGCGGGGCGTGCCGTGATGCGGATTGATGCCGACGCCGGAGAAGGCGAACTCGCTGAGGTTCGTATGACCGATCAGCGCGGCGCCAGCGGCGCGCAACCGGGCGACGGCGGGGGCATCGATCGTGGCGGCCGGCGCGTCGTCCATCGCGGCGGACGCTGCGGTCGTCGGCTGTCCGGCGACGTCGAACAGGTCCTTGACGGACACCGCCAGGCCGCCGAGCGCCGGACGGGGCTCACCCCGTGCGGCCGCGGCATCCGACGCTTCGGCGGCCGCGCGGGCGGACTCGTCGAAGCGGCGCAGGAACACGTGCTGGCACGCGGCGTCGTCGGCGCGGGCCAGGCTGTCGGACAGCAGGGTGCGCGCCGATTGCCGGCCCAGGCGCAGCGAGGCGAGCGCCTCGGTCAGGTCGATCGACATGCGAAAACGGGTTATACTCGTTGGGTTTTTCCCGGATGAACCAGTCGTTGTGGCTGGAGTCCGGTGGAGAGCGCGGCGGGTGGCTGGTCCACCCATCGCAAATTCGCGAGTCCGGCTAATCGAGGTGTTGCCACGTCTTTCAGATGTCGCAATTCGTGCCGGATTCTAGAACCAACCTTCGGAGTTACTTATGTCCGTCACGATGCGTGAGATGCTGGAAGCCGGCGTCCATTTCGGTCACCAAACCCGCTTCTGGAATCCCAAGATGGCCCCGTATATCTACGGCCATCGCAACAAGATCCACATCATCAACCTCGAGAAGACGCTGCCCGCGTTCGAGGAAGCCCTGAAGTTCGTGCGCCAGCTGTCTGCCAAGCGCGGCACGATCCTGATGGTCGGCACCAAGCGCCAGGCCCGCGACATCGTCGCCGCCGAAGCTGAGCGCGCCGGCGTCCCGAGCGTCAACCAGCGTTGGCTGGGCGGCACGCTGACCAACTTCAAGACGGTCAAGACCTCGCTGAAGCGCCTCAAGGACATGCAGGCCCAGATCGACGCCGGCACCCAGCCCGCGATCAAGAAGGAAGCCCTGATGTTCGCCCGCGACATCAACAAGCTCGAGAAGAACATCGGCGGCATCCAGGACATGGCCGCGCTGCCGGACGCCCTGTTCGTCATCGACGTCGGCTACCACAAGATCGCCATCCTGGAAGCCAAGAAGCTGGGCATCCCGGTCATCGGCGTCGTGGACACCAACCACTCGCCGGTGGGCATCGACTACGTCATCCCCGGCAACGACGACTCGGCCAAGGCTGTCGCCCTGTACGCCAAGGCTGTGGCCGACGCCGTGCTGGAAGGCCGCGCCAACTCGTCGAACGAAGTCGTCACGGCCGTCGCCGCTGAAGGCGACGAATTCGTCGAAGTGAACGAAGGCGCCTGATCCAGGCCCTGACCCGCGACGGGTTCTGGCAAGGGGGCTGATTCAGCCCCCTTCGTCCAAGTAAAGTCCAAGCAGATTCAGATTTCAGCGGCGCCGGAGCGTTCCGGGCCGCGATACACGGAGATTGAAATGGCAGCAATTACCGCAAGCATGGTCGCCGAGCTGCGCGCCCGCACCGACTCCCCGATGATGGAGTGCAAGAAGGCGCTGACCGAAGCCGACGGCGACATGACCCGCGCCGAAGAGATCCTGCGCGTCAAGCTGGGCAGCAAGGCCGGCAAGGCGGCCTCGCGCGTCACCGCTGAAGGCGTCGTCGCCGCGGCCGTGAAGGGCAACGCCGGCGCGCTGATCGAAGTCAACTGCGAGACCGACTTCGTCTCCAAGAACGACGCCTTCCTGGCCTTCGTGAACGCGCTGGCCGGCCTGATCGTCGACAGCAACCCCGCCGACATCGCCGCCCTGTCCGCCCTGCCGCTGTCGCAGGAAGGTTTCGGCCCGACGGTCGAGGACGTGCGCGCCGGCCTGATCGGCAAGATCGGCGAGAACATGACGATCCGCCGCTTCAAGCGCTATGAAGGCGCCAAGCTGGCCTCGTACCTGCACGGCACCCGCATCGGCGTGATGGTCGAGTTCGACGGCGACGAAGTCGCCGCCAAGGACGTCGCCATGCACGTCGCCGCGATGAAGCCGGCCGCGCTGTCGTCCGCTGAAGTCCCGGCCGAGCTGGTCGAGAAGGAACGCAAGATCGCCGCCGAGAAGGCCGCCGAGTCCGGCAAGCCGGCCGAGATCGTCGCCAAGATGGTCGAAGGCTCGGTGCAGAAGTTCCTGAAGGAAGTCTCGCTGCAGGACCAGGTCTTCGTGAAGGCCGCCGACGGCAAGCAGACCGTCGCCCAGATGCTGAAGGACAAGGCCACGACGGTGAAGTCGTTCACCCTGTACGTGGTGGGCGAAGGCATCGAGAAGAAGGTCGACGACTTCGCCGCCGAAGTGGCCGCCCAGGTGGCGGCTGCAAGCAAGCAGCAATAAGCGTCGCGACTCAAAAAGGGCGCCTCTGGCGCCCTTTACACTTGTGCGCTTGCGCATGCAGGCGCACGCACGACACTCCCTCCATCGGCTGTATTGACGAGGTAACAATGCCCGCCCACAAACGCATCCTGCTCAAGCTTTCCGGTGAAGCCCTGATGGGCGACGACTCCTACGGCATCAACCGCGCCACCATCGTGCGCATGGTGCAAGAGATCCAGGAAGTGACGAAGCTCGGCGTCGAGGTCGCGGTCGTCATCGGCGGCGGCAACATCTTCCGCGGCGTGGCGGGCGGCGCGGTCGGCATGGACCGCGCGACGGCCGACTACATGGGCATGCTGGCGACGGTGATGAACTCGCTGGCGCTGGCCGACACGATGCGCCAGGAAGGCATGACCGCGCGTGTCATGTCGGCCATCGCGATCGAGCAGGTCGTCGAACCCTACGTGCGTCCCAAGGCGCTGCAGTACCTGGAAGAGGGCAAGGTCGTCGTCTTCGCCGCCGGCACCGGCAACCCCTTCTTCACGACCGACACGGCCGCCGCGCTGCGCGGCGCCGAGATCGGCGCCGAGATCGTGCTGAAGGCGACCAAGGTCGACGGCGTCTACACCGCCGACCCCAAGAAGGACCCGACGGCCACGCGCTACTCGCGCATCAGCTTCGACGAGGCCATCGGCAAGAATCTGCAGGTGCTGGATGCGACCGCCTTCGCGCTGTGCCGCGACCAGAAGCTGCCGATCCGTGTGTTCTCGATCTTCAAGCCGGGCGCGCTGAAGCGCGTCGTGTTGGGTGAGGACGAGGGCACGCTGGTGCACGTCTGACTGTGCACGTCTCACCGGGCTGGCGCGTTAGACACCGCGCCGTCCCCTGATCGAGGAAAAGAACATGAGCATCGCCGACATCAAGAAGAACGTCGAAGCCAAGATGGCCAAGTCCGTCGAGGCGTTCAAGAACGAGCTGCAGAAGATCCGCACCGGTCGCGCCCACCCGGGCCTGCTGGACCAGGTGCATGTGGATTACTACGGCTCGATGGTCCCGATTTCCCAGGTGGCCAACGTCACGCTGCTGGACGCCCGCACGGTCAGCGTGCAGCCCTGGGAGAAGACCATGAGCCAGAAGATCGAGAAGGCCATCCGCGAATCGGACCTGGGCCTGAACCCGTCGTCCATGGGCGACCTGATCCGCGTGCCGATGCCGCCGCTGTCGGAAGAGCGCCGCCGCGACCTGGTCAAGGTCTCCAAGGGCGCTGCCGAAGACGCCAAGGTGGCGGTGCGCAACCTGCGCCGCGACGCCAACGAGCAGGCGAAGAAGATGGCCAAGGACAAGGTCATCACCGAGGACGACGAGCGACGCAGCCAGGACGAAGTCCAGAAGCTGACCGACCGCGTCGTCTCGGACATCGACAAGCTGCTCTCGGCCAAGGAAGCCGAGATCATGGCCGTCTGATCGTCGCATCCTCGTGAGCGCCGACAGCAAGGCGGGAGTGCCCCGCCATGTGGCCATCGTCATGGATGGCAACGGTCGTTGGGCGAAGAAACGCTTCCTTCCGCGTTTCTTCGGCCACAAGCAGGGCGTCGACGCCCTGGTGCGGGTGGTCCAGGCCTGCATCGATCGCGAGATCGAGTACCTCACCGTCTTCGCCTTCTCCAGCGAGAACTGGAAACGCCCCAGCGACGAGGTGTCCGGCCTGATGGGCCTGGTGCTGGCCGCGGTGTCGCGCTACCTGGCCCGCATGGGCGCGATGGGCGTGCGCATCCGCATCGTCGGCGACCGCGAGGCGGTCTCCGACAAGCTGCGCGCCGCCTGGGCCGAGGCCGAAGGCTCGACCGCCCACAATTCCAAGCTGACGCTGAACGTCGCGTTCAACTACGGCGGCCGCTGGGACATCGTCCAGGCCTGCCGCAAGGCGATGGAAGCGGGCGTGCCGCCTGCCGAGCTGACGGAAGCCCGGCTGTCCGAGTTCATGGCGATGAGTTATGCGCCGGACCCCGACCTCTTCATCCGCACCGGCGGCGAGCTGCGCATCAGCAACTTCATGCTGTGGCAGACCGCGTACACCGAGTTCGTGTTCTCCGACTGCCTGTGGCCCGAGTTCGGCGAAGCGCAACTGGACGAGGCGATTGCCGCGTTCCGGGCACGCGACCGCCGCTTCGGCGGGGTGAACGTTCCGGGCGTCGCCCAGGAGGCTTGAGATGCTGATTCAGCGCGTGATCACGGCCCTGGTGTTGTTGGCGATCCTGCTGCCGGCGCTGTTCGCGTCGAATCCGACGTGGTTCGCGCTGCTGACGCTGGTGATGATCGCGGCGGCCGGCTGGGAGTGGTCGCGACTGAACGGCAAGCCCGGCGCCCCGGCGCTGGTGTTCGGCGCCGTGCTCGCGGCGGCCTGCGCGGCGACTTTCTACTTCATCGGCTTCAACGTGCCGGCCTGGTGCTGGTGGCAC
>NZ_DASVNZ010000101.1:0-1676 GCF_036486225.1 Roseateles sp.
TCGGCGCCAGCCTGATGCAGCCCGTCAAGCGCGGCCCGGTCGGCAACCTGCGCTGGCGGCTGCTGTTCACCGTCAGCCTCGGCCTGCTGGCCGTGCTCAACCTGGCGCGCGCCTACCTGGCCGGCTTCGACACGGCGAACCTGCCCAGTTTCGACGCCCCGCATCCGCTCAACATGGGGTTCGCCGTCGTCGCCAACGTCTGCGTGCTGGCCGCGGCGGTCGCGATCCTCGTGGCCTGGCGCGGCGAGAGCGAGGCCGAGTTGCGCCGCCTCACGCAGATCGACCCGGCCACCGGACTGTCCAACCGGCGGGCGTTCCAGCTGCGCTCGGTGGACATGATCTCGATGGCGCGCCGCTACAGCGAACCGCTGATGCTCATCGTCATGGACGTCGACGGCTGCAAGGCGATCAACACCACGCACGGCGAGGCCAAGGGCGATCAGGCCCTCGCCCTCTTCGGCCGCTGCCTGGACGAGCAGAAGCGCCTGGGCGACGTCGTCGCACGCATCGACGGCCAGCGCTTCGCCGTGCTCATGGCACGCTCCGACCTGGTCGGGCCGCCCGCGCTCGACCGGCGGCAACGGGACGCGCTGCTCGAACTCGCGCCGCGCGAACTCGGCTTCACGCTGGGTTACTCCGCCGGCTGGGCCAAGCTGCGCAACGGCGATCGCAACATCGAGGACCTGCTGCACCGCGCCGAAGCGGCGTTGTACGCCGCCAAACGCCAGGGCAAGGGGCGACTGTGCGCCGAACCAGGGCTGGAAGCCGAACTCAGCGTGGCCGTTCCGGCCTGAACGCCGCGTCGCGCCATCGTCGCGCGGCAATCGCCCAGTCGATGCGCGCAAGCGCCCGGTTGGCATGACGTTTGCGTCAGGGTTTTCCAGGTCCCCACCGCCATCCACGAGATGGGTCGGGACGTCGTCGTACCAAGACCTGGAGTTCCTGCCATGCATGTCGCCCTCAGCCCCACGGCCGTCCACGCCCGAGCCCCTCGCGCCCTCACCCCGCTGGCCAGCGATGCCGCTGCGTCGCAGCACCTGCAGCGCGCACCCATGGAGGTCGTCAAGCTGACCTCCCGCGACCTGCAGTGGCTCCCCGCCCTGACGACCCTGCTGATCGACAACGTCCACCTCGGCGCCACCCTGGGCTTCCTGGCCCCGCTGTCGCGCTACCAGGCGCTCGACTACTGGCATGGCGTCTTCGCGCGGCTGGGCCAGCACCACATGCTGTGGATCGCCTGCGAGTCCGAAGGCCCGGGCCGCCTGCTGGGCGCCGTCCAGCTGTCGCTGTGCCCGCTGGCCAATGCGCACCACCGTGGGGAAGTCCAACGGCTGATGGTGCACAGCCAGGAACGCAGCCGCGGCGTGGCCGGACAGCTGATGTCGCGCCTGGAATGCGCGGCGGCGACGCAAGGCCGCTTCCTGCTGCAGCTCGAGACCTGCGCCGACTCCCAGGCAGAAGCCGTGTTCGCCCATCTCGGCTGGCAGCGCGCCGGTCAGATCCCCGATCACTGCCATGGCGCCGAGGGTCAGTTGCAGGCGGCCGCGATGTACTACAAGCGTCTGCCGCATCTGGTCTGAGCACCACACGCGCCGGCGCGCCTCAGCGCACTTCAGCGCGTGTCGAGCAGCCCCGCGAGCAGCGCTTCGATGCGCTTCGCTCGCGCGGCGACGCCG
>NZ_DASVNZ010000220.1:0-26488 GCF_036486225.1 Roseateles sp.
ACGCTCGGCGGCCGAAGCGCCGGGCGTCGCCGCCGCGGCGATCGCCAGCTCATTGCCGGCACGCGGCGTCGACGAACGGGCAGAGGCCGATTCGGACGGTCGCGCCGGCTGGCTCTCCTGCAAGGCCTGCAGCGCGGGCGACACGGTCGCCGCGGCCGGCGGGCCGGGATCGACCATCGTTTCGCCGTTCAGCCCGGGCGGGTCGATGAATGCGGTGTACTGGCGCGTCAGCCGCGCGGGGCAGCCCACGCTGAGCTGCACCGAGACGATGGGCTCGTCGATGCGCTGCATGCTGCGCAGCCGCACGCCGGTGACACGCGAGCCGTCGCCTTCCACCTGCCAATGCAGCCCCGAGGTGGCCAGCGGGTTCTCGCCGGCGCTGACTTCCGCGCGCACGCACTCGGGCGTCACGGTCTCGCCGGGGTTGAGCTGGACGGGGAACAACAGGTTCAGGGGCTGGCCCAATGACGATGCCGCCTGGGGGCGGCCGACACCAAGGCTCCAGGCCGGTGCCGACATCAAGAGGATGGCAAGCACGAGAACGCTGTGCGGCGGCAGTGCGCCGCGCGGGTCGTGAAGATCTCGATCCATTCCCGCTGTTGTTGCTGTTGGTGTGCGTTTCACTCTAGCACGGCACTTACAGGGACAAACCCGGAAAAGCGCCCTTCCTTCCCCCCGGATGCGCATCGCCCACGCATCATGCGCGCAGGGTCGAGGCGCCCGCGGGCACGCCGCGGGTCCCTCACAATAAGCCGGAAATACCCCCGAAGGAGCCGCGGCCCACGCGGCCCATCCCCACAATTCAGGAGACGGCTGGCTTGTCACGCCAGCGACAAAGCATGAACAGCTCGGTTCTTACAATTTCGGAACGCAACAACATCGAGACGGGGCCGTGGTTTTCCAAGCTGTCACTGCCGCTGCGCAGCGACATTCTGGCGCGCGCCACCGTGAGACGTCTCTCCGACGGCGCGCTGATGTCGGTGCGCGGCGAACCGGCCGAGGAATGGATCGGCGTGGCCAAGGGCGCGGTGCGGGTGAGTTCGGTCTCGTTGTCGGGCAAGCAGGTCACGCTGACCTACGTCGAACCGGGCATCTGGTTCGGCGACATCGCCCTCTTCGACGGCCTGCCGCGCACGCACGACGCCAGCGCCCATGGCGAGACCACGCTGCTGGTGATCCGCAAGCCGGATTTCCGGGACCTGCTGCAGCGCCACACCGAGCTCTACGAGGCGCTGCTGCGCTTGAACTGCCGGCGGCTGCGGCTGATGTTCGACCAGGTAGAGGACCTCAACACCCGACCCCTGGCCTCGCGGCTGGCCAAGCAGATCCTGCTGCTGGCGCGCAGCTACGGCGTGTCGCAGGGCGAGGAGGTGCGCATCGGCCTGCAGCTGGCGCAGGAAGACCTGGCGCAGCTGCTGGGCGCGTCGCGCCAGCGCGTGAACCAGGAGCTCAAGGGCTTCGAGCGCGAAGGCGCGGTGCGCGTGGAGCCGACCCGGCTGGTGGTGCTGAGCAAGGAAAAGCTGTTGGCCATCGCCAACCGCTGAGCGTTCCGGGAAGGTCGGCCGCCTCGAAGCGGTCGACATGGTCTCCGGAGCGCTCGGATCACGAATCACGACAACTCCAGGAGACCTTGTGGACGACGCTTTCACCGGCACCCGCGCCCCTTCGCAATCGATGGATGCCGAGGCGCTCGCCGCCTGGCTGGCGCGCGAGATCGACGGCTTCGCAGGCCCGCTGACCATCGAGCAGTTCAAGGGCGGCCAGTCGAATCCCACCTACAAGCTGATCACGCCGGGCGCGACCTACGTGATGCGCGCCAAGCCGGCGCCGGTGGCCAAGCTGCTGCCGTCGGCGCACGCGATCGAGCGCGAGTTCACGGTGATGCGCGCCCTCGCCGGCACCGACGTGCCGGTGCCGCGCATGCTGGCGCTGTGCGAGGACGAAGCCATCGTCGGCCGCGCCTTCTACGTCATGGAGTTCATCCAGGGTCGGGTCTTGTGGGACCAGACGCTGCCCGGTGCGTCCAACGCGGAACGCACGGCGATCTACGAGGAGATGAATCGCGTCATCGCCGCGCTGCACCGGGTGGACTTCCGCGCGCTGGGGCTGGAGGCCTACGGCAAGCCGGGCAACTACTTCGAGCGCCAGATCGGCCGCTGGAGCAAGCAGTACCAGGCGACGATCACCGGCCCGAACGAGGCGATGGACCGGCTGATCGAATGGCTGCCGGCGCACATCCCCGAGTCGGCGCGCGACGAGCGCGAGGTCGCGATCGTGCACGGCGACTACCGGCTGGACAACCTCGTCTTCCACCCGACCGAACCGCGCGTGCTGGCGGTGCTGGACTGGGAGCTGTCGACGCTGGGACATCCGCTGGCGGACTTCAGCTACCACTGCATGTCGTGGCACATCCGCAAGAGCGGCGCGGCGCGCGGCCTGGGCGGCGTGGACCTGGCGCCGCTGGGCATCCCGAGCGAGCTCGACTACGTGCGCCGCTATTGCGAGCGCACCGGTCGCGGCGACGCGGCGACGGTGATGAAGGACTGGAACTTCTACCTCGCCTACAACCTCTTCCGGATCTGCGCGATCCTGCAGGGCATCGCCAAACGCGTCGAGGACGGCACGGCCTCAAGCCAGCAGGCCCGCGAGGCCGGCGCAGGCGCGAAGCCGATGGCGGAGCTGGGCTGGTTGTTCGCGCAGAAGCTGTCGGGCTGAGGTCGCGAACTCCCTCCAAAGCGGGAGTCAAGAAGAACGTTCATCGTTCTTCAGAGGGGACCTGAATTTCCAGGCTAGAATGCAAGGCTCAGTCGGGGCGTAGCGCAGCCTGGTAGCGCATCTGCTTTGGGAGCAGAGGGTCGCGAGTTCGAATCCCGCCGCCCCGACCAACCATCACGTGAAGCCGCAAGGAGTTCTGCTCCTTGCGGCTTCTCCTTTTGGCGCGCGGCTCGGCGACGAAGCTTCGCGCGACCTGCCCTACTTCGCCGCCACGCGCTTCGGCGCCGCCAGCTTCGGCGCCATCGCGCCGACGGTCTTGCGCAGGTGTTCCACCACGTGCTGCGCGCGTGCCGACAGCGGCCATTCCGCGCGATGGATCAGCCACAGCGTGTCCACCACCGGCGAGCCGCAATCGAGCACCCGGATCTCGTCCTGACGAGGAAACGCGCGACGAGCGTGCTGCGTCAGGACGGTGAATCCCAGACCACGCGCCACCGGCTCGAGCAGCAGGCCGATCTGATTGCTGAAGCCGCGCACCGGCAGATCGCGCACGCCCGGCGAGCCGGGGAAATGCCGGCTGAGCAGACGGTTGGCCATCGCCTGCCCGTCGGGGTGATCGATGAAGCCGATACGACGCAGGTCGTCCCATTGCGCGCATTTCTCAGCCGCCGGCAGCACGAGCTCCAGCGGCTCCTCCAGGAAGGCGCAGCTCGAGAGCCGCGCGTCGTCCGGTCTCAGCGTCACCAGGCCCAGCTCATAGCGGTTGTCCAGCACCGCCTGCAGCACGTCGGGATCGGGCGCGAAGCGATGCCGCACCACCAGCCCGGGACGCTGCGCCTGCAGGTCCAGCAGATGCGGATACACGAACAGCCCGATGCCGCCCGGCGTGATCATGCCGACTTCGCCCTGGCAGGCGTCTTCGTCGGCAAGCCGGCCGCGCAGGCGCTGGTCGGCCTCGTCCAGTTCGCGCCAGTAGTCCAGCGTCGCGAGACCGGCAGGGGTCAGTTCAATCGCGCGCGGGCGGCGGATCAGCAAGGGCCCCAGCGACGCCTCCAGATGCCGCACGTGCTGGCTGACCGCCGCCTGGGTCAGGTCCAGCGCCTCGGCGGCGCGCGTGAAGCTGCCCAGGCGCGCCAGGGTGGCGAAGCTCCGCAGCCATTGGGGATTCAGCATAAGCAGGTCTTATCGCGGCAATAAGGCCGCATCGCTTTTCATTATGGATCGCAATTCCTAGACTGCCGCCTCCGCAGGTCTTTCCCTGCTTCCCCGCCCCAAGGGCCAAAGTCTCCATGTCCAGCTTGTTCTCCCCGTTCACCCTCAAGGACGTCGTCTTGCGCAACCGCATCGCCGTGCCGCCGATGTGCCAGTACAGCGCCACCGACGGCCTGGTCAACGACTGGCACCTGACGCACTACGCCGGCCTGGCGCGCGGCGGCGCGGGACTGGTGATCGTCGAGGCCACCGGCGTCGCGCCCGAGGGCCGCATCACGCCGGCCTGCCTGGGCCTGTGGAACGACGAGCAGGCCGCGGGGCTTGCGCGCATCGCCGCCGCCATCACTTCCTTCGGCGCGGTCCCCGGCATCCAGATCGGTCACGCCGGCCGCAAGGCCAGCGCCCACAAGCCCTGGGAAGGCGACGACCACATCGCCGCCGGCGATCCGCGCGGCTGGGCCACGCTGTCGCCGTCCGCCGTGCCTTACGGCAAGGGCCTGCCGCAGGTGCCCAAGGCCATGGACAAGACCGACATCGCCCGCGTCCAGGCCGATTTCGTCGCCGCGGCTCAACGCGCCCGCGACGCCGGCTTCCGCTGGCTGGAACTGCACTTCGCGCACGGCTACCTGGCGCAGAGCTTCTTCTCCGTCCACGCCAACCAGCGCGACGACGAGTTCGGCGGCAGCGCCGAGAACCGCGGCCGCTTCCTGCTGGAAACGCTGCGCGCCGTGCGCAAGGTCTGGCCCGAACATCTGCCGCTGACGGCGCGTTTCGGTGTGATCGAGTACGACGGCCGCGACGAACAGACGCTGGCCGAAGCCATCGGCCTGACCCGCGCGATGAAGGCCGAGGGTCTCGATCTGCTGAACGTCAGCGTCGGCTTCACGACGCCGGAAGCGCAGGTGCCATGGGGTCCGGCCTTCCTCGGTCCGATCGCGCAGCGCGTGCGCAGCGAAGCCGGTCTGCCGGTGGCGGCCGCCTGGGGTTTCCACACGCCGGAACTGGCTGAACGCGCCGTGGCCGACGGTCACCTGGACCTGGTCATGATCGGCCGCGCGCTGCTGGCCAACCCGCATTGGCCCTACCAGGCCGCGCAGGCGCTGAAGAAGGACAAGCCGACCTGGGTGCTGCCCGCGCCGTATGCGCACTGGCTGGAGCGTTACCAGCCTCAACAGGGCTGAGGTCCGGGACTGAGGGTCAGGACTGAAGACCGCCGAACGCGCGACTCAGCGCCGAGCGACGACGTCCAGCGGCACGGCCGCCGTCTCCACGAAGATCGACGGCCGGAAGCCCTCGGCGTGGCCGCTCACCGCCTTGCCCGAGTCCGAGGCCAGCACCTCGATCGCGAAGGCGGACATCGGCTTCGCGAACAGGTAGCCCTGCAGCTCGTCGCAGCCCATCGCGACGAGCTGGTCGCGTTGCGCCGGCGTCTCCACGCCTTCGGCGACGACCTTCAGCTGCAGCACACGCGCCATCTCGATGATGGCCCGCACGATGGCCTGCGCCTCGACGCTGGTCGCCACGTCGGCGACGAAGCTGCTGTCGATCTTGAGTTCCTGCGCCGGCAGCTGGCGCAGCGAGGCCAGGCTTGAATAGCCGGTGCCGAAGTCGTCGATGGACACGTGCACGCCCAGCGCGCCCAAGCGCTTGAACGCGCGTCCGGTCACGGTGGCGTGTTCCATCGCGACGGATTCGGTGATCTCGACGGTGAAGCGCTCGGGCCGCAGGCGGTGCTTCTTCAGGCCCTTCTCCAGCCGGACGATGAATTCGTCCGACCGCATCTGGTAGCCGGACACGTTGATCGCCACGCGCATGCGCAGGCCCATCTCGCGCCAGCGCGCGGCCTGGGTGAGCGCCGTGTCGGCGACCCAGTCGCCGATCGCGTCGATCACGCCGTAGCGCTCCGCGATCGGGATGAAACGCGTGGGGCTCACCATGCCCAGCGTCGGATGCCGCCAGCGCAGCAGCGCCTCGACCGCGGTGACCTGCAGGGTCGCCGCGTTCATCTTCGGCTGGTACACCAGCTCCAGTTCCTTGTTCTTGATCGACTCGCGCAGCTCGCGCGCCAGCGTCAGTTCCTCGCGCAGTTCTTCTTCCTGCACCGCATCGAAGAACGCGTGGCCGTTGCCGCCCAGGCGCTTCACCGAGCGCATCGCCGTCTGCGCGCGCCGGATCAGCCGGATCGAACTGCCGTGTTCGGGAGACATCGCCACCCCCACCGACAAGCCCGCGCGCAACGGCGTCGCGCCGATCACGACCGGCTCGCCCAGGCTGTCGAGGACCTGGCGCACGAGGGCATCGGTCTGCCCCTGCGGAAGCTCGCTCCAGAGCGCGAATTCGTCCCCGGCGAGCCGGCCGACGAGGGCCTTCTTGCCGCCGATCTGCCGCAGGCGTTCGGCGGTGCGCACCAGCACGTGGTCGCCGAACTCCTTGCCGTGCTCGTCGTTGACGAGGCGGAAGCCGTCCAGGCCGATGTACAGCAGGCTGCCCTGCCCGCCACGGCGCTGGAGCGCGTCCAGCGTGGCGGCGAACTCATCCTCGAAGCGACGCGACAGCAGCAGGCCGGTGAGCCGATCCCGCTGGCGCCGGCGACCGACGCGACCGAAGCGCCCCTGGGCCGCCATCAGCAGGACCAGGGTCAGCGCGACGCCCAGCAGGACGCCCAGGAGAACCCACATCAGCGTCAACAACGGCTCCGGAAGCAGGGCAGGAAGTTCGCATGCTAGGCGCTGAATGCGGTTTCGTGCGCCCACAGCACCGGAATGCGGGGGCAGGTCTGATCAGCAGTACCTCGACGGTGTGAAGAACTCGGCGCGACCGGGGCGCCGGGCGTCGAAACGCCCCCTGTGGCGAGGCGCGCGCGCGACAGCCCACCCTTAGGGGCGATAGGCAAGTGCCGGCAAGCGCCGATAGGTGGAAACCCCATGCGCACGAGCATGTCAGCACGATGTCAGGCAGAGACAATGCGCGCTGTTTTTTTGTTTCAAAACGGCGCCTTTTCCTGTTCTCCTGGTCACGAGCCGGGAGCCGGCGCGGCAACGGGAACGAACCCGGAAAGATCGAGCACAGCATGGCGCTACAGCATTTGACCGACGAGCAGGTGCAGACCTGGTCGCGCGCGCAGAAGGACGAGTGGTGGTTCAAGAACGTCTTTCGCGGCGACATGGCGCAGCTCTCGCTGCGCTCCGGCTTCACCGGCTTCATGCTGGGCGGCATCCTGGCGGCGACCTCGCTGTACATCGGCGGCAAGACCGGCATCAGCGTGGGCGTCGGCCTGACCTCGGTGATCCTGGCCTTCGCGATGTTCCGCATCTTCGCGACGCTGGGCTGGGCCGCGGACTACACGATCCTGGAGAACAACTGCACCCAGTCGATCGCGACGGCCGCGGGCTACGTGGTGTCGCCGCTGTTCTCGTCGCTGGCGGCCTACATGCTGGTGGTGGACCACATCGTGCCGTGGTGGCAGATGATGGTCTGGATGATCGTCATCGCGGTCCTGGGCGTGCTGGTGGCCTTCCCGATGAAGCGGCGCTTCATCAACGAGGACCAGCTCCCCTTCCCTGAGGGCCGCGCCTGCGGCGTGGTGCTGGACTCGCTGTACACCGGCGAGGGCGGCGAAGGCATCTACAAGGCCAAGCTGCTGGCCAAGGTCGCCGGCGGCGCCGCGCTGTACCAGGCCATCGTGAGCGACGGCTGGATGAAGCTGCTGCAGTTCAAGATCCTGCGCATGGACCAGTGGGCCGGCATGACCGAGCCCTGGACCTTCCACGAGCGGCTGGACCAGTACTACTACGGCCTGGCGGTGAAGGCCGAGATCTGGATCCCCAAGATCCTGGGCACCGACATCCGCGCGCTGGGCCTGCGCCTGACGCTGGACGCGGCGATGCTGGGCGTCGGCGGCCTGATGGGCATCGCGGTGGCGACGAGCTGCCTGCTGGGCGCCTTCGTCAACTTCGTGGTGCTGGCGCCGATCATGATCCAGGCCGGCGACATCGTGCAGCGCGTGGGCCCGACCGGCGCGCTGATCCCGATCTCGCGCGTGGAGATCGTCAACCAGTGGTCGATGTGGTGGGGCGTGGCGATGATGGTCGCCGGCTCGCTGACCACGCTGCTGGCCAAGCCCGACCTGTTCCTGGCGGTGTTCAAGGTCTTCAAGAAGAAGCCCGCGGGCAAGAGCGACGGCAGCGACCTGCTGAACCACATCGAAGTGCCGCTGTGGATCTCCTACGTCGGCGTTCCGGTCTTCGGCGTGCTGGCGGCGTGGACCTCGCACGCGTTCTTCGGCGTGCCCTTCCTGATGGCGCTGATCTCGCTGCCGCTGATCTTCGTGCTGACGGTGATCTGCACGAACTCGATGGCGCTGACCTCGTGGACGCCCACCGGCGCGCTGTCCAAGATCACGCAGTTCACGATGGGCGCGATCGACCGGTCCAACCCGGCATCCAACCTGGTGCCGGCGGGGATGACGGCGGAGATTGCGTCGAACGCGGCCAACCTGCTGAGCGACATCAAGCCAGGCTACATGCTGGGCGGCAAGCCGCGTCACCAGGCGATCGGCCACATCATCGGCGTGGTGGCGGGCGTGCTCTTCTGCGTGCCGCTGTTCTTCCTGCTGTTCGTGCCGAAGAACGCCGAGGGCGTGCGCTCGACCGCGACCATCATCTCCGACCAGTTCTCGATGCCGGCCGCGGTGCAATGGCGCGGCGTGGCGGAGATCATCGCCAACGGGCTGCACAGCCTGCCGGCGTCGGCGCTGATCACGATGGCGATCGCGGCGATCTGCGCGGTGGTGATCGAGGTGATCAAGATGGCGACCAAGGGCAAGTTCCCGCTGTCGTCGGTGGCGATCGGCCTGGGCGTGGTGCTGCCGCCGGAGTCGACCTTCGCGATGTGGGTGGGCGCCATGATGTTCTTCGTCATGGGCAAGCTCTACAAGACGCCGGGCACCAAGGGCTGGAAGCGCTGGGTGGACGGCTGCGAGCCGATCTGCGCGGGCCTGATCTCGGGCGCGGCGCTGATGGGCATCGGCAACGCGATCGTCAACGTGCTGATCTGAGTTTGAGCTTATCGACAGTCGATCGGACAAGGATCGACTTCGAACCGTTCCACGGCTGCCGTTGACGGCGGATCGCGTGGCACAATTCGGGCCCTTCGGAGGCGTGGGAACGCCTTCCAAGGGCCCGACGTCGTTTCCGGACGCCGGGCAGTCAACTGACTGATTTCAGTCTGCCCGTAGCTCAACTGGATAGAGCAGCTGCCTTCTAAGCAGCAGGTCGGGGGTTCGAGTCCCTCCGGGCAGGCCAATGTTGCAAGACGGGAGAAACGCCTTTGACCCCGATCCGATGCTTCGCGCTCGCAGCCCTGCTGAGCATCTCCTTCGCTGCCCAAGCGGAACCCGAGATCCAGGTCGGTTTCTCACCGGAAGGTTCGGCGCGGCGGCTCGTGCTGGAGACCATCGTCGGCGCCAAGGAGCGCATCCAGATCCTGGCCTATGCCTTCCAGGCGCCGGACATCATGCAGGCACTGGTCGACGCCAAGCAGCGCGGCGTGCAGGTGCAGGTGGTCGTGGACAAGAAGCGCAACCAGAACAAGCCCAGCAAGAAGGCCATGGACTTCGTGACGGGCCATGGCGTGGAGCTGCGCACCAACGACCATTTCCACATCCACCACGACAAGACGATCATCGTGGACGGCCACACGGTGGAGACGGGCTCGTTCAACTTCGCGCCGTCCGCGGAGACGCTCAATTCCGAGAACGTCGTCGTGATCCGCAACGCGCCCGAGGTCGTCAGGCAATACCTGGCGCACTGGCAGTCGCGCTGGGACCTGGGCCAGCCCTACGTCTCCAAGTCCTTCCCCGACAAGGCGGCCGTTGCGCCCTTGCCCTGATCCGGCGTGCCGGACCTGCGTCGGAACGGGAACGCGTGATCAGCGCGGCGCTTCCATGAGGCGGTTCAAGGTCGGCTGCATGGCCTGCGCCCATTGGCGATAGCCCTTCTCGCTGAGATGCAGCTGGTCCGGCATCACCTCTGGTGAGACGGATCCGTCGGCATTCGTCAGCGAGGCGCCGATGTCGAGGAAGTGGACGTTGCGGCCATCCGCGAACGCCCTGATCCGCGCGTTGATCTGCGTGTTGACCGCGCGCATCGCGTCGTCCGGCCTGGCGCCGCGCGGGAAGATCGCCAGCAGCAGGATCCTGGTCGAGGGCAGGCGCAGCCGGATCTCGTCGATCACGCGGCGCACGCCGGCCGCAGTGACGGCCGGGTCGTCCTTACGGTCGCCGGTGTTGTTGGTGCCGATCATGAGCACGGCCACCTTCGGCGCGATGCCGTCGATCTCGCCCTGCTGCAGGCGCCACAGCACCTGATCGGTCTTGTCTGCGCTGAAGCCCAGGTTGAGCGCGTCGTAGCGGACGAACTGCTCCGCCCACACTGCCTGCCCGGCCGCCTCCCAGCCCTGCGTGATCGAATCGCCGATGAACACGAGCTGCGGGGACTTGCCCGCCTCGCGCATCGCGCGGATCTCGGCGAGCTTGGCCTCGTGGCGCGGTCGCCACCAGGGCAAGGTCCAGGCGAGCGTCTGCGCAGCGGGCGTTTCCGCTGCCGAGCGTCCAGAGGCCGTAGCGGCCTGCGACTCCACGACAGGCTCGGCCGGGGCGGCCAAGACCGCCATCGAGGCAACGCCCATCGCCACCGCGATCAGCAGACGCCAGGACTCAATGAGAAACTTGGTGGGGCTCATGGGCGGAGAGCTTAGCCCGAACCGCTTCGATCCGCGCCATCTCTCCACGCCTATCCTCCACGCCTATCCTTCACGCCCTTCCTCCACGCCCTTCCTCCACGCCCTTCGATGCTGCTGTCCGCGCTCCGCAAGCTCTTCAAGTTCCTGCTCTTCCTGCTGCTCGCCCTCGCCTTGCTGGCGGTCTGGGGCCTGTTGATCGAGCCCCGCTGGGTGGCCCGGCGCGACCTCCCCGTCGAGGTGCCCGGCTGGCGCGGTCCGCCGGGACTGAAAGTGGTGGTCGCCTCCGACTGGCACATCGCGCACGAGTTCAAGCGCGTCATGACCATCGCACGCGCCAACGCCATCGTCGACGAGATCAACGCCGCCAAGCCCGACGTCGTGCTGTTGCCGGGCGACTTCATCTCCGGCCGGGGCGAGGACGGCACGACGCCGGAAGACGTGGCCGCCGTGCTCGGCCGGCTGCGCGCCACGCGCGGCGTGTACGCGGTACTGGGCAACCACGACTGGTGGACCGATGGTGCGCGGTTCAATCAGGCGCTGGGTGCGGCCGGCATCCGGGTGCTGCTCAACGAGGCCGTGCCGCTGCCCGGCACCGACGTGTGGGTGCTGGGCATCGGCGACAGGACGTCGATGCACAGCGACCCGGTCCGCGCGGCGCGCCAGTTGCCCGCCGGCGCCCAGGCGCTCACGCTCATGCATGACCCGGCCAGCGCGCGCGGGCTTCCGCCGGTGCCAGGCCTTGCCGTGGCCGCGCACACGCACGGGGGTCAGGTCTGGATCCCCTTCGTCGGCTCCGTCGTCGCGCCGCACGGCTGGCCCAAGGACAAGACCCACGGCTGGGTCGACGTCGGCGGCAAGCCGGTCTACATCACCAGCGGCCTCGGCGTCAGCATCTATCCGATCCGCATCAACATGCGGCCGGAGTGGGTCATGTTCACCGTCGACGCGCCGGCGCGTCCTTCCTGAGCCGGAGATGCCCAGGATGAGATCCGCCGCGCCCTCGCTCGTGTCGCTGCTGTCGCTGCTGGCCCTGCTCTCGTTGAGCACGCCCGCTCGCGCGGCGTGCGACCGCAGCTCGTGGACGGGGACGATAGGCGCCGCTCCGATCTCGCTGACCTTCGGCGATCCGGAGGACGACAGGCGGCCGGCGCCGGCGCGCTACTACTACCGCCGTTCCCTGAAGGAGCTCTATCTGCGTGCGGGCAAGGCCGATCCGACCGTCTGGGAAGAGTCCGATGAGGCGGGCCGCGTCACCGGCAACATCCAGCTGGACTGCCAGGGCGACCGGCTCACGGGCACCTGGCGTTCGCCAGATCGCCGACGCGCGCTGCCCGTGTCGGCACGCCCGGCTTCGGACATGGACGGGTACCACGCCGAGCACCTGCGCGATCTGAGAGTCGACGAGGAAACCACGAACGACTTCGAAGGCCATGTCTACGACGAGCAGGAGGTCTCGGGCATCCCGTCCGTGTCGACGATCTCGCTGTGGGGGGACGAGCCCGGCATCGCGGGCATCAACGCGCAGCTGTGGCGGGAGGCGAAAGAGGCCATGGGCGAAGCGCTCGACTGCGTCGGCGAAGGGCGCATGCGTCGCGGACTCCAGCATGGCTACGAATACGGCTGGAACCACTGGCCCGCAGCGTGGAACGAGCGCTACGTCGTGGTCATGACCAGCCACGAACAGTATTGCGGCGGCGCGCATCCGATATCCGGCAACCACGCCACCGTCTACGACCTGGCCAGCGGCAAGCAGGTCGACGCGGCCCAGTGGCTGATGCCGGCCTATCGCAAGGACATCGATCTGACGTCCTTGCTGGGCCGACTCCTGATCGGACGTTATCTCTCCGTCGAGGACGGCGAGACCGAGTGCCTCGACAAGGTCGCCGCGAGCGGGAGGCTGATGCACCCCACGCGCGGAGGGCTCGTCTTCAGGGTTGCCGCAGGGGCGTATGTCTACAGCCCCTGCATGCGCGACGTGACGGTTCCCTGGGAACAGGCCGCGCCGTTCCTGGCGCCGGAAGGCCGTCTGGCAGCGAAGGCGTTTCGCTGAAAGCTGGCAGCCCGCGATTGAGGGAGACAGCCCGCAGCGCCCCGGCGCTAGCATGGCCGCCATGTGCTACAGCGCCCGCATCCGTCAGGAGTGGAAGACCTTCTGCGCCCGCCTGGGCGTGAAGATCTCGCTGGCCGATTACATCGAGCTCTTCTGGGAGCGCGCCGAAGGTCGCAAGCTGCCGATCCCCAAGACGATGGAGGCGATGTTCTCGGACCCTCGCACGGACGAGGAGCATCGCGCCCGGGACGCCATCCTCCCCTACCGCGAGACGCGGGCCGGGGAGATCGAGCAGGAGCTCTTCGATCTGCGCCGCCGCGTCGCCGATGCCGAACGCAAGCTTGCCGGCAAGCCAACCCAGTCCGCCGAGGACGGCCGTCGCATCGCCATGAACAAGATCGAGCAGCGCTTGCGCTGGCTCGGCGACCTGCGCCGCGATATCCCGACCGAGGAGCAGGATTCCCGCATCTATCCCGGCTGGTACGTGCCCGTGCTCGTCATGGAGCACGGCGAGCGCGTGCTCAAGCCGATGCGCTACCAGTGCCGCCCCGCCGGCAAGCCCGCCTTCTTCGACACCAAATACCCCGGCACCTACAGCGCGCGGCGCGACAGCCTCTCCGGCTTCTGGGAGGGCCAGTTCGGCGTGAGCCACGGCGTGATGGTCGCCGACGCGTTCTTCGAGAACGTCGAGCACGACGGCGCCAAAACGGTGCTCGAGTTCCGCCCGCAGGGGCTGGGCGACATGCTGGTGGCCTGCCTGTGGTCGCGCTGGGAGTCGCCGGAATCATCCGGCGAGTTGCCGCTCCTGTCCTTCGCCGCCATCACCGACGAGCCGCCGCCCGAGATCGCGGCCACCGGGCACGATCGCTGCGTGATCCCGATCAAGGAATCCAACCTGGACGCGTGGCTGGATCCGCAAGGCGATCTGGACGCCATGCAGCGCCTGCTCGACGACCGCGAGCGGCCTTTCTTCGAGCACCGGCTCGCGGCCTGATCCGCCCTCGCGCGCGTGATAGCCTCGCGCCCCATGTCTCAAGAGCCCACCCTCGACGACGCCCCCGCGCGTGCCTCGCTGCCCGAGGTCCTGCTGCTGGCCAGCGTCTTCGTCATCGCCGCCTGCGGGCTGGTCTACGAACTGGCCGCCGGCGCGCTCGCGAGCTACCTGCTCGGCGACTCCGTCCTGCAGTTCTCGACCATCATCGGCGCCTACCTCTTCGCGATGGGCGTGGGCTCCTGGCTGTCGCGCTACATCGACCGGCAACTGGTCGCGCATTTCCTGCGCCTGGAGCTGCTGGTCGGCGTCATCGGCGGCCTGATGCCCGCCGCCCTCTTCACCGCGCACAGCCTGCTGCCGCCGTCGCAGGTGGCCGGCTTCCGCGTGCTGCTGTACGGGCTGGTGCTGCTCGTCGGCACCCTGGTGGGCCTGGAGATCCCGCTGGTGATGCGCATCCTCAAGCGCCACTTCCGCCAGCGCTATGCGCTTAAGGAACTGGTGTCGCAGGTGCTGACCTTCGACTACCTCGGCGCGCTGCTGGTCGCCGTCGCCTTCCCGCTGCTGCTGGTGCCCAACCTCGGACTGGTGCGCACCGGCCTGTTCTTCGGGCTGCTGAACATCGCCGTCGCGGTGTGGGCGCTGTGGCTGTTCCGCGCGGAGCTGCGCAGCTGGCGGTCGCACGCGGTGACCTGCGCGGTGTCGATCGGGATCCTCGCCGCGGCGATGGCCGGCGCCGACCGCCTCAGCACCTGGGCCGAGGACCGCTTCTACGGCGAACAGATCGTCTTCAAGGAAAGCAGCAACTACCAGCGCATCGTCGTCACGCAAGGCGCGGCGGGCACACGGCTGTTCCTCAACGGCAACCTGCAGTTCCACTCGCGCGACGAGTACCGCTATCACGAGGCCCTCGTGCACCCCGCGATGGCCGCGCAGGGCGCGCCGCGCAAGGTGCTGGTGCTGGGCGGCGGCGACGGCATGGCCGTGCGCGAGATCCTGCGTTATCCGTCCGTCGAGCAGATCACGCTGGTCGAGCTGGACCCGCACATGACGACACTGTTCTCGACGATGCCGCTGCTCAAGGGGCTGAACAAGGACGCGCTGCTGAGCCCGAAGCTGCACATCGTCAACACGGACGCCTTCGGCTGGCTGGAGACGACCGACGAGATCTTCGACGTCATCGTCATCGACTTCCCCGATCCGAGCAATTTCGCGCTCGGCAAGCTGTACACGGCCAGCCTCTACAAGATGGTCGACCAGCACTTGAGCGCGTCCGGGTATGCGGTGATCCAGTCGACCTCGCCGCTGGTGGCGCCGCGCGCGTTCTGGACCGTCGTCAACACGGTGGAGTCGGTCGGCCTCACCGCGACGCCGTACCACGCGCATGTGCCGAGCTTCGGCGAATGGGGCTTCGTGCTGGCGAGCCGCCGGCCCTGGTCGGTGCCGCGCAAGCTGCCGGACGGGCTGCGCTTCCTGAGCATTGACGGCATGCCGGCGCTGATGAGCTTCCCGCCGGACATGGCGCGGCCAGAGCACCTCGAAGTGAACCGGCTCTCCAACCAGGTGCTCGTGCACGAGTTCGAGCGCGAATGGGGCAAGCTGCATTGAAGCGCCGCGACCTGCTCACGCGCACGCTGACGGCCTCGCTCGCGACGTCGCTGGTGCCGATGCTGTCCGCATGCGGGCGCGAGGCGCGGCCGCTCGCCGACCGATTGGCGGAGCGCCTCGCTGAGCTTCCCGGCGGCTGGACCGGTGCGAACTGGGAACGCGGCCATCGGCTGCGCGGTGCCCTGCCCGTCTGGTCGGCCGCGACCGGCGCGCCGAAGCGCGCGCAGGTCCTGGTGCTCGGCGCGGGGATCGCGGGCTTGGCCTGTGCGCGTCGGTTGCGCTTGCAGGGCGTCGATGTCGCGCTGCTGGACCTCGAGGACCGCCCCGGCGGCAACAGCCGCGGCCATCGCATCGGCGCGGGGCCTGCGCTCGGAGAGGGCCTGCGCTGCCCGCTCGGCGCGCACTACCTGCCCACGCCGGGGCCTGAGGCCGTCGAGGTGCGGGCGCTGCTGGAGGACCTCGGCCTCGCACGTCAGGAGCACGGCAAGACCGTCTACGAGGAGCGCTGGCTCTGTCACAGCCCGCAGGAGCGGCTGTGGTGGCAGGACCAGTGGGTCGACGGCCTGCTGCCGCCGGCGGAGTCGCCGGACGTGCAGGCGCAGTACCGCCGCTTCGGCGAGCTGGTCGACCAGGCGCGGCATGAGGTCGGCTTCGCGATGCCGAGCACGCATCACGCGTGGACGCCGGCGCATCAGGCGCTCGATGCGAAGACCTTCGCCGCGTGGCTCGACGAGCATCAGCTGACCGCGGCGCCGCTGCGCTGGTACCTGGACTATTGCTGCCGCGACGACTACGGCGCCGATGCGACGCAGGTGTCCGCATGGGCGGGGCTGCATTACTTCGGCAGCCGTCACGGCTTCATGAGCGGCGAGGAACGCGAGGCCGTGCTGACCTGGCCGCAAGGCAACGGCTGGTTGTCGGAGCGTCTGGCCGCGCCGCTGGCGGACGCCTTCCACGGCGGCCGCACGGCCCTGCGTGTGCGCGAGGAACGACACGGCGTGCAGGTGCTCGTCTGGAACGACAAGGACCAGGTGGCGGAACGCTGGGAGGCCGATCAGGTCGTGATGGCGATGCCGCTGTTCATCGCGGCGCGGCTGCCGGAGCAGGCGCCCTCCGCGTTGACGGAGGCCGCCGCCGGCATGCGCTACGCGCCGTGGCTGGTGGCCAACCTGCTGCTGGACGCGCCGCCGCTGGAGCGGCTCGGCGTGCCGATGTCCTGGGACAACGTCGCCTACGGCGGCGAGGCGCTGGGCTACGTCAACGCGAACCAGCAGGACCTCGATCCCAGCCGCGGCCCGATGGTGCTGACGGCCTACCGCTCACTGCGCGAGTCGCAGCGCAAGGACCTGCTGCAGGATGACTGGCGCGCCTGGAGCGCGCGCGTGCTCGCGGACATGGCGCCCCTGCATCCGGATCTGCCAGAGCGGCTGCAACGCATCGAGCTCATGCGTTACGGACACGCGATGAGCATCCCGCATCCGGGACTGCGCGGATCGCAGGCGCTGGCCGCGCTGCGCGAGCGCGCGCAAGGTCGGCTCCACTTCGCGCATGCGGACCTGGCGGGATACTCGGTGTTCGAAGAGGCCTTCACGCAAGGTGAAGTCGTCGCGGCGCGCCTCCTCGACAAGCGTCGGATCCGCTCATGAGCACCGCCAACGGCTTCATCGCGCCGCCGTTCAAGCGCCATACCGCGTTCTTCGTCGATGCGATCGTCGCGCTGCTGATCTTTGCCATGGTCGTCGTGTTCGGGGCCGCGGCGGCACGCGACCTGCAGCGCTGGGACGTTTTCGCCATCGTGTACGCGCTGTATCAGGGCGGCATGGTGGCACACCGTGCCGACCAGACCTTCGGTCGATACCTGACCGGGGTGACGGTCATGACCCGCGACGGCGGACGGCTGGTAGCGGCCCAAGCGTACTACCGCGCCATGGTCCGCGCGATGCCGCTCGCGCTGGTCGAATCCGACCTCCCCGGCGAATGGACCTTCGGTGCCTGGGCCATCCTGATGAGCATCGAGTACCACCGTATCGCTACCGCGCCGCAACGCCGGACGCTCTCGGACGTGCTGGCTCAGACCCTGGTCATCAACCTGCCGCCGCCGCACACGCATCGAGCGCCGGCGGGTCCGATGTTCAGCAAGGACGACCGGGAGTTCGGCGTACCGCCGAAGGGACCGCCGCGGAATGACGGCGGCTGATCAGGCGGCGCACTGACCGCGCCACCCTGTCGCTTCACGGGAACACCGCGTCGACACCCCGGTCCCGCATCATGCGGAGCAGCCTGAGTTCCGCACCTGTGGGCTTGCCCAGTCCCTGCGCCCATCGACGAAGACGCCGTGCCGTCGTGTTGAGCATGCGAGCCAACATGTAGACGTTGCACGAGGGCTGCTCCAAGAGCGCCCGGAAGTCCTCCGGCGTCAGCGGCTCCGGGGGCAGCATGCCCGCATGCTCGATCCTCCGGATCGCGTCATCATCGAATGCGCCGCACGCGCGGAGCTCTCGACTCATACGAAGCAGCTCCAGGATCGTTTCATTCTTCCTCTTGCGCATCACAGTTCAACTCCTTCAACCCTTTATTGGCCACAGCCTCAGACAGACTCGCCGCAGGCATGGCATTCAGATCACGCGCCGCCTCCGCGCAGAACAGACGCGTCTCCGGATCGACGTCATCCATCGCGCTCTTGGCAAAACCCTTGATGAAGAACCACGGCCCGCCTCGGCGATTGGCGACAAGCGCGCGATACCCGCCTCGCTTGCCAGCCCCAGATCGTGCGATCCGCTTCTTCACCAGTCCACTACCCAGATCTGCATCTGATCAATCCCCGTGCCATTTCAGCCACAGCGCGGCACAAGTCGCGCTCGCTCAAGACCTGCTTGCTCATCCATCGGCGAAAGCCTTCCGTCACGTACACGGGTCCAATCACGTCGACCTCTCGCGGAGCTTCGATGACGGTCAGTGCGGCGTATTGCGCTTGGAAGTCTCGTCCTGAAGGGGGCCGTCTGTTGGGGGAGCGAATGGACGCTCCGCAGACGCCGCCTGCCTGATTCGGTCGTTGAGGTGACAGCCGTGAGCGCATTCCCTGCGCAGAATGTGGCCACCTTTGCCGTTCAAGGATCCTTCCGATGCCGCACGACCTCGACCAGGCCATCCTCCTCGCCCCCGCCGGCGGACACCGCTTTGCCGGCGCGACGAATCCGGCCTACGCCAACATGGTCGGCCCCTTCGGCGGCACGACCGGGGCGGCGATGCTCAACGCCGCGTTGCTGCATTCGGAGCGCATCGGCGAGCCGATCGCGCTGACAATCAACTTCTGCAGCCCGCTCGCCGACGGCCCCTTCGAGGTCGAGGCCCGCCCCGCCCGCACGAACCGGTCGACGCAGCATTGGGTGCTGGAACTCACGCAGAACGGCGAGGTCGCCGCCACCGGCAGCGCCGTCTTCGCGCAGCGCCGCGAGACCTGGTCCGCGAAGGAAGCCGAGCTTCCCGCGGATGTGCCGCCCGCCTCAGAACTCAGTCCGCTGCCGAAGGTCGGTTTCCTGCCCGCCTGGGTCTCGCGCTACGACATGCGCTTCCTGCCCGGCTTCGGGCCGGGGCCGTTCGACGGCCAGGAGCAGCCGCATTCGATCAGCCGCTACTGGGTCCGCGACGAGCCCGCGCGGCCGATGGACTTCCCGTCCCTCGCCGCGATCTGCGACAGCTTCTTTCCGCGCATCTTCGTGCGCCGTCGCAAGCCCGGCGCGATCGGCACCGTGACGCTGACGACCTACTTCCATGCGGACTCGGTCCTGCTCGCGCAGCAGGGCGACCGCCACGTGCTCGCGATGGCCAGGGCGCTCAACTTCCGCAACGGCTACTTCGACCAGACCGCCGAAGTCTGGAGCGACGACGGCCAGATGCTGGCCAGCACGCACCAGATGGTCTATTTCAAGGAATGAGGAAGGACGCCGGACTCAACCGCCGGTGACCGGCGGGAAGAACGCCACTTCCGCGCCGTCCTCGACGGCCGTGTCCTCGGGCAGGATCTGCTGGTTCAGCGCGCAACGGATCGCGCGGCCGCGCGCCAGCGCTTCGGCGTGCGCCGCGTCGCTGGCAATCAGCGCATCGCGGATCGAGCCCAGCGTCGCGCCGGCATGGTGCGGGACGCGTTCGTCGGTCCCCAGGGCCTCGCGCAGCGAGGCGAAGTAGCGCACGGTGATCGTCATCTCGGGTCGACTCGTCAGAACAGCGGTCAGAACAGCTCGTTGAACGGAATGAAGCGCAAGACCTGACCCGGCGTCACCGTGCTGCCCGGCGGCAGATCGATCAGGCCGTCGGCCCACGCGGCAGAGCTCATCACGCCCGAACTCTGGTTGCCGAACAGCTGCAGCCCGCCCGCGTCGCTCAGCTTCGCGCGCAGGAACTCGCGGCGCTTGTCGGCCTTCGTCCACGTGAACTCCGCCGGCAGAGGCAAAGAGCGCGGCGTCAGCTGCGTCGCGCCCTGCATCCGCAGCAGCACCGGCCGCACGAACAGCAGGAAGGTCACGAAGCTCGACACCGGATTGCCCGGCAGCCCGATGAACCAGGTGCGACCACCGGTGCTCGTGACTTCGCCGAACGCCAGCGGCTTGCCCGGCTTGATCGCGATCTGCCACAGGTCCAGGCGGCCTTCGTGTTCGAGCGCGGGCTTCAGGTGATCCTCCTCGCCGACGGACACGCCGCCGGAACTGAGGATCAGGTCCGCATCCTTGGACGCCTCGCGCAGCGCGGCGCGGGTCGCTTCGAGCGAGTCGGGCACGATGCCCAGGTCCCGCACCTCGCAGCCCATCGCCAGCAGCAGCGCGTGCAGCGTCGTGCGGTTGGAGTTGTAGATCTGGCCGGGACCGAGCGGCTGGCCCGGCAGCACCAGCTCGTCGCCCGTCGAGAACAGCGCGACACGTGGTCGCGCCGCCACCGTCAGCGCCGCTGCGCCGGCCGTCGCGGCCAGGCCCAGCGAGGCCGCATTCAGGCGCATGCCGGCGCTCAGCACCGGCTGCCCGACGCGCAGGTCTTCGCCGCGTCGGCGGATGTGGAGACCGACTGTCAGCGGCCCGTTGATGCGCACCTGGCCGAGGCCGCCCGCCGCGCCTGTGGCGTCGGCGATGGCCTCGCACTGCTCCTGCATCAGCACCGAATCGGCGCCCTCCGGCACCGTCGCGCCGGTGAAGATCCGCGCCGCCGTGCCCGGCTGCAGCGGCTGGGGCACCGATCCCGCCGGCACGCGCTGCGACACCGGCAACACCGCGCCCTCGCCGCCCAGCGCTGCGACGTCGGCCGCGCGCATCGCGTAGCCGTCCATCGCGCTGTTGTCGTAAGGCGGCACATCCAGCGGCGACGCCAGGTCCTGCGCCAGCACGCGGCCGCGCGCCAGCGGCGTCGTCACGGACTCGGTCCGACCCAAGGCCGTGACTTGCGAGAGCAGGCGCTCCAGCGCCTCCTCCATCGGCATCATCGGGGCGCGCGGCGCACCCGGGGCGTTCTTCGCGTCAGACATGATCGACGATGAACTGCTTGACCTGATCCACCGAGACCGGCATCACGCTCACGCGCTTCGGACGCGATTCGAGGTCGTCGAGCGCGGCCGGCCGCGGCGGCACGATGCCGAGCGCTTCCTCGATGGTGACGGCGAACTTGGCCGGCAGCGCCGTTTCCAGCACCAGCATGGGCACGCCCAGCTCGCGATTGGCCAGCGCGACCTTCAGGCCGTCCGCCGTGTGCGTGTCGATGACGACGCCGTACTGCTGGTGACACAGGCGGATGGTCGCGACGCGGTCCTCATGCGTGCTGCGGCCCGAGACGAAGCCGTAACGCTCGCTGATGCGCGCGCGTTCCTCGGCGGTGATCTCGAAGAAGCCCTTCGAGGCCAGCTCCTCGCCGAACAGCCGCTTCACGCGGTCGCCGTCACGGTCCAGCAGATCGAACACGAAGCGCTCGAAGTTGCTCGCCTTGGAGATGTCCATCGACGGGCTGGAGGTCTCCAGCGTGTGCTCGGCGCCGCGCGGACGGTAGACGCCGGTGCGGAAGAATTCGTCGAGCACGTCGTTCTCGTTGGTCGCGACGACCAGGCGATCGATGGGCAAGCCCATGCTGCGCGCCACATGGCCCGCGCAGACATTGCCGAAATTGCCCGACGGCACGGTGAAGCTCACGCGCTCGCCATCAGTCTTCGTGGCCTGGAAGTAGGCGGCGAAGTAGTAGACGACCTGCGCCAGCAGCCGCGCCCAGTTGATCGAGTTGACGGTGCCGATGCGGTGGCCGCGCTTGAACGCGAGGTCGTTGGACACCGCCTTGACGATGTCCTGGCAGTCGTCGAACACACCCTGCACGGCGATGTTGTGGATGTTGGGGTCCTGCAGGCTGAACATCTGCGCCTGCTGGAACGGGCTCATGCGGCCGTGCGGGCTCAGCATGAAGACCTGGATGCCGGCCTTGCCGCGCATCGCGTACTCGGCGGCGCTTCCGGTGTCGCCAGAGGTCGCACCCAGGATGTTCAGCGTCTCGCCGCGGCGTTGGAGTTCGTACTCGAACAGCTGGCCGAGCAGCTGCATCGCCATGTCCTTGAACGCCAGCGTCGGGCCGTTGGACAGGGCCACCAGCGCAAGACCTGGCTCCAGCGGCTTCAGCGGCGTGATCTGCGGCGTGCCGAACACCGCTTCGGTGTAGGTCCGGTGCGCGATCGCCTTCAGGTCGGCGGCGGGGATGTCGTCGATGTAGAGCGACAGGATCTCGAACGCCAGGTCGGCGTACGAGAGACCGCGCCAACGCGCCAGCGTGGCGGTATCGATCTGCGGATACAAGACCGGCAGGTACAGACCGCCATCGGGCGCAAGGCCCTCCAGCAGGATGTCGCAGAAGTGGCGCTCGGTCTTGTCGCCGCGGGTGCTCAGGTACTTCACGCCAGCTCTTCCTTGCGCAGCTTCACGATAGGCGCCAGCACCGTCTGCAGCGCCTGCATCTTCGCCAGCGCCTCGCTCATGCGGCCTTCGCGGGTGTCGTGCGTCAGGATGATCAGGTCGGTCTGGCTTTCGCCTTCGGCCGACTCGCGCTGCAGCACCGCGTCGATGCTGATCTCGTGCTCGGCCAGGATGGTCGTGATGCTCGACAGCACGCCCGCCTGGTCCGCCACGCGCAGGCGCAGGTAGAACGCCGTCTGCACCTGCGCCATCGGCAGGATGGGCGTGTCGTTCATCGCGTCCGGCTGGAAGGCCAGGTGCGGCACGCGGTGGTCCGGATCGGCCGTCGCCAGGCGCGTGATATCGACCAGGTCGGCGATCACCGCGGAGGCGGTCGGCTCCGCGCCCGCACCCTTGCCGTAGTACAGCGTCGTGCCGACCGCGTCGGCCTGCACCAGCACCGCGTTCATCGCGCCTTCGACGTTGGCGATCAGGCGCCCCGCCGGGATCAGCGTCGGATGCACGCGCAGCTCGATGCCCTTGTCTCTTCTGCGCGCGATGCCCAGGAGCTTGATGCGATAGCCCAGTTGCTCCGCGTACTTGATGTCGGTCGCCTGCAGCGCCGTGATGCCCTCGACATGCGCCTGCTCGAACTGCACCGGGATCCCGAACGCGATGGCGCCCATGATCGTCGCCTTGTGCGCGGCGTCCACGCCCTCGATGTCGAAGGTCGGATCGGCCTCGGCGTAGCCCAGCCGCTGCGCCTCCTTCAGCACCGTCGCGAAGTCCAGCCCCTTGGAGCGCATCTCCGAAAGGATGAAGTTGGTCGTGCCGTTGATGATCCCGGCGATCCACTCGATGCGGTTGGCCGTCAGGCCTTCGCGCAGCGCCTTGATGATGGGGATGCCGCCGGCCACCGCCGCCTCGAAGGCGACCATCACGCCCTGCTCGCGCGCTGCGGCGAAGATCTCGCTGCCGTGCACCGCCAGCAGCGCCTTGTTGGCCGTCACCACGTGCTTGCCGGCCTTGATCGCGTCCAGCACCAGCGTGCGCGCGATGCCGTAGCCGCCGATCAGCTCGACGACGATGTCGATCTCCGGATTGGCGATCACCTCACGCGCGTCGGACACCACCGTGCAGGCGTCGCCGACGATGCTGCGGGCGCGTTCCACGTCCAGGTCGGCCACCATCGCGATCTCGATGCCGCGGCCTGCGCGTCCGCGGATCTCCGCCTGATTGCGGCGCAGCACCTGGAAGGTGCCGCTGCCGACGGTGCCAATGCCCAGCAGGCCAACTTTGATCGGGTTCATCGTCTTGTCTTTCAGAAGGTCGGGAGGTCAGCGTGCGTGGCGTTTGCGGTATTGCGCCAGGAATCGCTCGATGCGGCCGATGGCTTCACGGAGATCGTCC
Source organism: Roseateles sp. (assembly GCF_036486225.1). Classification (GTDB taxonomy): domain Bacteria; phylum Pseudomonadota; class Gammaproteobacteria; order Burkholderiales; family Burkholderiaceae_C; genus Roseateles. Next base: position 23,636 of record NZ_DASVNZ010000220.1, read on the forward strand.
GTGTTGGGCAGGAACACGAGCCGGAAATGATCGGGGGCCTGCCAGTTGAAGCCCGTCCCCTGGACGATCAGCACCTTCTCTTCGGCCAGCAGTTCGTAGGCGAACTGCTGGTCGTCCTCGATCGGGTAGATCTTGGGGTCGAGGCGGGGGAACATGTACAGCGCGGCCTTGGGCTTGACGACGCTCACGCCGGGGATCTGCGTCAGCAGCTCGTACGCGAGGTCGCGCTGGTGGCAGAGCCGGCCGGTCGGCGCGACCAGGTCCTTGATGCTCTGGTAGCCGCCCAGCGCCGTCTGGATCGCGAGCTGGCCCGGCGTGTTGGCGCACAGCCGCAGCGAGGCCAGCATGTTCAGGCCCTCGATGTAGTCGCGGGCGTGGCGCTTCTCGCCCGACACCACCATCCAGCCGGCGCGGTAGCCGCAGCTGCGGTAGTTCTTGGACAGGCCGTTGAAGGTCACGAACAGCACGTCGTCGGCCAGGCTGGCCATGCTGGTGTGGGTGTTGCCGTCGTAGAGCGTCTTGTCGTAGATCTCGTCGGCGAAGACGATCAGCTCGTGGCGGCGCGCGATCTCGATGATGCCCAGCAGCACGTCGTCCGGATACAGCGCGCCGGTCGGGTTGTTGGGATTGCAGACCATGATGCCGCGGGTGCGCGGCGTGATCTTGGCTTCGATGTCCTGCAGGTCCGGCAGCCAGCCGGTGCCCTCGTCGCACAGGTAGTGGACCGGCCGGCCGCCCGACAGGCCGACCACCGCCGTATACAGCGGGAAGTCGGGCGACGGGATCAGGATCTCGTCGCCGTCGTTGACCAGCGCGTTGATCGCCATCTGGATCAGCTCGGAAGCGCCGTTGCCCAGGTAGACGTCGTCCACCGTGACGCCGCGGACGCCCTTCTCCTGCGTGTAGTGCACCACCGCCTTGCGCGGCGCGAAGAGGCCCTTGCTGTCGGTGTAGCCGCCGGCGTCGGCCAGGTTGCGGATCATGTCCTGCACGATCTCGTCGGGCGGCGTCAGCCCGAACACCGCCGTGTTGCCGATGTTGAGCTTGATGATCTTCTGGCCCTCTTCCTCCATCTGCCGCGCCTTGTCCAGCACGGGCCCGCGGATGTCGTAACTGACGCTGGAAAGCTTGCTGGACTTGGCGACGGTTCTCAAGATGACTCCGGGCGAGGTTTCAAGGGAAGCTCCGCGGAGCTTTCCGAGGGTTCCGCAAAGGGAACGCACAGGGGAAAATCAGGGCTGTCGATTTAAACACAGGGTTATCGCGGGTAATCCCACGCCCGCGGGGAGACACCCTCCGTCGCTGCCAGAATCACCCTCAATGAAATTTCAACCCGACCAGCCGCTCGGCGGCAACATGATTTCGGCCCACGACCTGAACCACGTCTGGGTCAACGGCGTCGAGCAGGCGCACAGCGTCCTGGTGCCGTGGCAAGGTCAGCCGGAGAACTGGGATGTCACCCGCTTCGAGGACCTCACCGAGGCCCATTTCGAGCGCATCCTGAAACTCAAGCCGGAACTGGTGATCTTCGGCAGCGGCTCGAAACTGCGCTTCGCCCGGCCCGCGCTGCATCGCGCGCTGATCCAGGCCCGCATCGGCATGGAGACCATGGACATCGGCGCCGCCTGCCGCACGTACAACGTGCTGGCCAGCGAAGGTCGCGCGGTGCTGGCGGCCCTGTTGATCGAGTCGTGAGCGAGTCGAGAAGCGCGTCGAGAGCGAGTCATGGGCGACGCCTGATCGCGGCCTGAACGCGGCCTGAGCGCGGCCCCTCGGGCGCCCGTGAATCGGGCCGCGGCAGCGGCCCGCCTCCCACTCTCTGGGAGCTGCTGACTCGTCCATGTCAGAGGGGGCGAGGAACGACCCATTCAACGTATAATCGCTGGCTATGCCCACCCGGGCACATCTCTCTGAAGAACGCCACATGACGCCAGCGCTCAACAAACCCCTCCCGGACATTGAAGCTCTTGCCACGGGAGGCGTGAAGTTCACTCCCAAGGAATTCCTGGGACGGGTCGTGGTGCTGTACTTCTATCCGAAGGACAACACCCCGGGCTGCACGACCGAAGCGATGCAGTTCCGCGATCATCACAAGGAATTCGTGAAGGCCGGCGCCGTCGTGCTGGGAGTTTCCCGCGACAACATGGCCTCGCACGACAAGTTCAAGCAGAACCTGGAACTGCCGTTCGAGCTCATCGCCGACACGGAAGAGAAACTCTGCCACATGTTCGGCGTGGTCAAGAACAAGATCATGTACGGCAAGAAGGTCAAGGGCATCGAGCGCTCGACCTTCCTGATCGACGCCCAGGGCATCCTGCGCGAAGAGTGGCGCGGCCTGAAGGTCGCCGGCCACGTCGAGGAAGTCCTGAAGGCCGTCAAGGCCCTCAAGAAGGAAGCCGCCTGATCTGCCGCGGATCCGCACCGGATGTGTGTCTGATCCGCGCCTGACGATCTTCTTGCGTCCGTCATGGGCGCAGGCCGGGAGTTGTGCATAATCAGTCGCATGCCCCTGTGCCTGATCGCAGCGAATGACCTCCCGAAGACGAGCCGCACCGGCCCCGGTGCGGCTTTTTGTCTTCTGGAGTCCGCCAGCGAATTCGAGGCCACCGATGCCGCCGACACCTCCGGCATCGCCAGCGCCCGTCAGGCCCGGGGCATGACCCCTGGTCGGCATCGCCCCAGGCTCATCACGCAAGCCCGTCACCCCCGCACATGCCACTGCCCAAGCCTCCGACCAAGCGCGCCAGCCGCCTAGATTCCGACGCCTTCGCGACCGACCTGTCGCCCAGCAAACGCCCTCCCGCGCTCGAGGCCAGACCGTCCGCCCCCATCGCCGCCTCTCGTGCGGAATCC
>NZ_DASVNZ010000140.1:0-3628 GCF_036486225.1 Roseateles sp.
GAAGATGGCCTCGGCGTGGTCACCGGTCTGGCGCTTGAGCTCGGCGCGCAGCGCGGCGTCGTCGAAGGCCTGCAGGTCCGCGTCGGCCGGCTGTCCGGCGACGATCGCGGCCAATCGCAAGAGCGTCTGCCATTCGGCGCGCGTCTCGGGAGTCGCAGGCACGACTGGACCGGACCAGCGCGCGTGATTGCGCCAGGACAACTGCGCGAACACCATGTCGTAGTGCCAGTCCTCCAGCGGGGACGGCGGCGGCAGGATCAGGTCGGCATGGCGGCTGGTCTCGTTGATGTACGGGTCCAGGCTGACCATGAAATCCAGGCCGTCGAGGGCCCGCGCCAGCCGCGCGCCGTTCGGCGAGGACAGCACCGGGTTGCAGGCCACCGTGATCAGCGCGTGCACCTGGCCCTGGCCGGGGGTCTCGATCTCCTCGGCCAGGCAACTGAGCGGGAACTCGCCCATGACCTCGGGTGCCTTGCCGACACGGCTCTGGCGGCGACCGGTCGCGACACCTTTGCCCTGGCCCGGCCGGCCCATCGTGTTGGCGGCGAAGGCCGCCGCCTTCGGGAACATCAGGCCGCCTTCGGTGTCGAAGTGGCCGGTGACGATGTTGAGCGCGTCGATCAGCCAGCTGTTCAGCGAACCGAAGCGTTGGGTGCAGGTGCCGAAGCGGCCGTAGAGCACGGCCTTCGGTGTCGTGGCGAACTCGCGCGCGAGCCGCCGCTGCGCGTCCGCGGGGATGCCGCAGTGCGCCGCGCCGCGTTCGGGCGGGAAGTCGGCGACGGCGGCGCGCAGCGCGTCCAGGCCCTCGACGTGATCGGACATGCGGCCGAGATTCACGAGCCCCTCCTCGAACACCGTGTGCAGCAGGCCCAGCAGCAGGAAGACGTCGCCGCCGGGGCGGATCGCGAGGTGCTCGTCGGCGGCCTGCGCGGTCTCGGTGCGGCGCGGGTCGATGACGATGATCCGGCCGCCGCGCGCGCGCATCGCCTTGGCCTTGCCGCGGTAGTCGGGGCTGGTCCACAGGCTGCCGTTGCTGACCATCGGATTGGCGCCGAGGCAGATGAACAGGTCGGTGCGCGGCAGGTCCGGCACCGGGACGCTGAGCCAGTGGCCGTACATCAGCCCGCAGGCCAGCTGCTTGGGCATCTGGTCCAGCGTCGAGGCGGAGAACAGGTTGCGGGTGCCCAGCGCGCGCGCCAGGTGCGGGAAGTAGCTGAACAGGCCGATCTTGTGCGAGGCCGGATTGCCGATCGTCAGCGCGACGGCGTCGGCGCCGAACTGCTCGCGCAGCGGGGGCAGGCGTTGCGCGATCTCTTCGAAGGCGTCATCCCAGCTGACCGGATCGAAGCCGGAGCGGTCCGCCCGGCGGCGCATCGGCTGGCGCAGGCGGTCGGGGTCTTCATGCAGGTCCTTCAGCGCGAAGCCCTTGGGGCAGAGATAGCCGTTGCTGAAGGGGTCCGCGTCGTTGCCGCGGATGGAGACGATGGAGGTGCCTTCGGCGGAGCTGCGGGTGCGGATCTCAAGCCCGCAGCAGGCTTCGCAGAGCGGGCAGATGCGGGTGTGCGTGTGTTCGGTGCCAGTGGCGTTGGCAGTGGCGCTGGCAGTGGCGTTGGCAGTGGCGGCGGCGGCTATGGCCATGGCTGTCTCCCGTCGTTTGTGGACGATTGTGGGAGCGGCTCAGTGCCCGCGAGGTCATGTGCGCGACAGGCGCCGTTGCAGGCTACATCTGCCGGAACAGGTGGGTGTAGCTCTCCGCGACGATGAGCGCGTCCTCGCTCTCCTTGAGCTTGACCTGCATGCGGCCGCGGAAGTCGCGCGAGACGCCGGCGACCGCCGCCGCGTTGACCAGCGTGGAGCGGTGGATCTGCCAGAACTGCTGCGGATCGAGTTCCTCCACCAGCTCCTTGAGCGGCTTGCGGATCAGCGCCTCGCCCTGGCGCGTGGCGACGCGGGTGTACTTGGTGTCGGACTGGAAGTACAGCACCTCGTCGACGGTGATCAGCTTGAGCGTCTGCCCGATCGACGCGTTGATCCAGCGCAGATACTGCCGCTTGGTGGTCGCGCCCGCCTGCGCGCCGAGCTGGCTCAGCACTGCGCTCAGGTCGGCGGGCGGACCCGCCAGGCGCTGCTTGATGCGCTGGATCGCGGTGAACAGCCGCGCGGGTTCGAGCGGCTTGAGCAGGTAGTCCACCGCGCCCTCGTCGAAGGCGGCGACGGCGTACTGGTCGTAGGCGGTGACGAACACGACGTGCGACCGCCCCTGCACCTGGCGCGCCACGTCCAGGCCGGTGGCGCCCGGCATCTCGATGTCGAGGAACAGCACGTCGGGCTTGACCTCGTGCAGCAGGCGCAGCGCCTGCACGCCGTCGGCGGCCTCGCCGAGGATGTCCAGTTCCGGCCAGAGCTGCGACAGCCGCTCGACGAGTTCATGGCGCAGCGTGGCCTCGTCTTCGGCGACGACGGCGGTCGGGTGGGGGGTCATGCGGGCAGCTCCAGCGTGAATTCAGTGTCGTCGGCGTTGCTGCGGCACTGCAGCCGCGGCGCGGCGGTCCCGGGCGCGCGTTCGAGGCGCTCCAGCCGTTCGCCGAGCGCGTGCAGCGCCGATTCTTCGCCGCCCAGCCCGCCGCGGTCGAACGACAGACGCAGTCGCAAACCGCCGCCGGGCAACTCCTGGGCGCTCAACCGGGCCTGCGACGGCAGCCGCGCGGTGTCGCGCAGCATCAGCTGCGCCAGCGGCAGCAGCAGCATCGGCGGCACCGGCCGTGTGGCGAGCCACGCCGACCAGTCGGTCGACAGGCTCAGTTGCCGGCGATGGCGTCCCGCGACCACGGCGAGGTAGCTGTCCAGCAGCGCCGCTTCCGAGGCCAGCGTCACGCCGCGCTCGCGCAGTCGCGGCAGGGCCACGCGCAGGTGCCGGATCAGACGTTCCATCTGATCGGGCGCCTCGTGGTCGGCGCGGTCGTAGGCGCGTTCGATGTCCACCAGCGTGTCGAACAGGAACTGCGGTTCCACCTGGGCCTGCAGCGCCGCCAGCCGCGCGGCCACGGCGTCGCGCTGCATGGCGCTCTGCTCGCGGAGCAGGGCTTCCACCTTCGCGCGCGTGCGGCGGCGGCGCATCGCCATCTCGTACCAGGCCACGGACAGGCTGGCGGTGACGCAGATCGACAGACAGTCCCCGATGAAGTTGACCCAGCCGAGCGGACGGCAAGGCGCCTCGCACTTGCGGTCGCGCGCGAGTTCGGCGATGGAGGGCAGGTGGAGCAGCGGCATGAGCTGGTCGTAGACCAGCTTGGCCAGCACGGCACCGAGCACCACGGCCGCGGCCAGCCGCGCGACGCGCCAGCGGTTCTCCGGCGCGCTGCGCGAGGCGGGCAGCCAGGTCGACAGCAGCACCAGGGACACCATCAGCGGCGTGAGCATCTGGTTGGCCAGCGCGAACGGCCAGCGTGCGTCGTCCATCACGTAGAAGATCGACGATGCGTCCACCAGTCCGTAGAAGACGCCGATCAGCACGAACCAGGCCAGCTCCTCGCGGCGCAGCGAGCGCCACGAGTGCCAGAGGTGGGGCAGCCAGGTCGCCGCGCTCATGACGCCGCCCCGGCCGTGGCCGCGGCTGCGGCGCTTGCAG
>NZ_DASVNZ010000157.1:0-31607 GCF_036486225.1 Roseateles sp.
CTGCTGGGCCGCAACGGCGCGGGCAAGACCACGCTGCTCGAAACCCTGCTGGGCCTGCGCGAGCCGCAGGCCGGCGAGGTGCGCCTGTTCGGCCAGCCGGCGCTGACGCCGGACGACGCGTTGCGCGCGCACCTGGGCTACGTGCCGCAGCAGGCCGCGCTGTTCGAGGACTTCACGGCCGGCGACCTGCTGCGCTACTTCCGCAGCTTCTACCCGCGCTGGAACGAGGCGAAGGTCGACGGCCTGATGTCGCGCTGGGAGATCCCGCGCGACCGCCGCATCGGCCAGCTCTCGCAGGGCCAGCAGCAGCGCCTGTCCATCATCCGCGCGCTGGCGCACGAGCCCGACCTGCTGGTGCTCGACGAGCCCGTCGCCAGCCTCGACGCCGCCGGCCGACGCGATTTCCTGCGCGAACTCGTCGACCAGGTGCTGGACCGCGGCACGACGGTGCTGTTCTCGACGCACATCCTGTCGGACCTGGAACGCGTGGCCTTCAACATCGCCTTCCTGAGCCGCGGCCGCATCGCGCTGCAGGCGTCGCAGGACGTGCTGGCCGACGAGATCCGGCTGCTGGCCGGCCCGATCGGACGGCTGCAGGCGGCGGTCGACGCGCTCAAGGGCCAGGTGCTGAACCGGCGCGACCTCGGTGAGCAACCGCGCTGGCTGGTGCGCTTCCCCGACGGCCGGCTGCCCGAAGGCGACGCCGTCATGCGCTGCGAGGCGCTGAACCTCGAGGACCTGTTCCTGGAGATGACGCAGTGAACGCCGCGCCGACGCTGCCGGGCCAGGGCGCCCGCGCCGACGACCGCCTCGCCGGCCACCTTGCCGTGTTGCGCGCGCTGCGGCCGGTCCTGCCCCGGCTCTGGCTGCTGCTGTTGCCGTTGGCCGGGCTCACGGCACTCGGCGCGATGAAGTCGGCGTCCGCAGCGGCGACGGTGTTCTGCATCACCGCCGCGGTGATGCTGCAATTCGCGTGGTGGATGGTCGGCAGCGCGCTCTTCTCGCAGAACCATCCGATCGCCGCGCGGCTCGTGCCCGGTCACGTGCGGTGCCTGCGCGAGACGTCGCTGGCGATCGTCGGCGGACTGTCGCTGCTCTCCGGCCTGCTGATCCACTTCGCCTTCGGGGCCTTCCTGCTGCCGGTGATGGGCGCGGCGGTGTTCATGGTCGCCTTCGCGATGACCGCACGCTGGACCAACGCCTGGTTCGTGTTCTGGGTCCTGCCCTGGCTCGGCTGGCCCTTCGTGAAGGAAAGCGCCGTGTGGCGCGCCACGCTGCCGGTGCTGCGCGAGGGCTTCGAGCGTCAGCCGCTGGTCGTCTCGGCCCTGGTGCTGACTGCGTTGGGTTGGGCGCTCTGGCGCATGTTCCAGGACGGCGGCGTGGCGCATGCGCGTTCATGGGAATCCGCGCGGCAGATGCGCGACATCATGCGGCTCCAGGGCGGTCGCGCCCCGCGGGTGCCGGAAGGACCGATCTCGCGCGCCATGGTCCGCACCTTCAGCTGGGGCATGCCGCCGTGGCGCGAATTCCTGCTGCGGCGCGCGCAGCCGACCCCGGACAGCGTCGCCGCGCGCGCGGAACTCGCCGCGCTGCGCAGCCTGCATTGGATCGGGCAGTTGAGCGCGGCCTCGCTGGTCTTCGCGGGCATGCTGCTGGCGAGCGTGGTCATGCACCGGACGATGGCGCCCGACGTCGCGATGCGCGTGCTGCAAGGCGCGATGACGGGCGCGTCCTTCGGCCTGATGTGCGCGCTGCTGGGGCCGGCGGTCGGACTCGGGACCGTCTTGCATCGCAGCCGGCAGGAGCAGGCGCTGCTCGTGCTGGTGCCCGGGATGCCCCGCGGCGCCGCGATGAATCGCGTCCTGGCGCGTCGGCACATGGTGCAGTTCCTGTGCTTGTGGGGGTTCGGGGTCGGGCTGCTGGCGGCGGTCCTGGCGCTGCTGCCCGACATGTGGATGCCGCAACGGCCGGTGATCGGCCTTTACTTCGCGGCAGGGGCCTTGCCGTTCAGCCTGATGCTGTGGCGCGACTGGGCTCGTCAGCACGCGCCGGGCGGCGGCACCATTGCCGCCATGGTGAGCGGCGCGTTGCTGCTGACCGGCGCCGGCTTCGCGGCGAGCATGACCTGGGGGCTGACGGTCTGGCAGGTCATCGCGATCTCGGCGGCCGCCACCGCGGCGCTGGGGGTCTGGCGCTGGCGCGCGACGCAGCGTGCCGCGCCGTTCTGGCCGGTCGGGCGGCACGCGGGAGACTGAATCTTCCTACGTCGGTGAAGCGGCGTCTTGCGCCCACTGTTGCGCAAATATCTCGCCGAAGAAATTCCGTTCCAGAAAGCGGAAGGCCTCCTTTCGGAGGCCTTCACACTCTTTACACTGGGGCTCCCTCACGGGTTGGCTTACCAGCGCGTCGAGGGCAAGTGTACTCCAGTCATGTTCCGGGACAGGGGCGGGATGCATCCTCCAGCCAGCGTATTCGAGCAGATCGTTTCCAAGCCACGATTGGACAGCTATCGCAACTACTGGAAAGTGGGCGCGGATGAAGCGGTCGGCTTGTACATGTGGAACGGTGAGGTTTGCGGCGAGCTTGCCAAGCTCCTCTCCTACTTCGAGGTCGCCCTCAGGAACAACATCCATCGCGAGCTCAGTCTCAACACGACTGGAGGTGCTTCAGCAAGCAGCCACTGGTGGGACGTGCTCTCGAGCCAGCTGAAATCTGGCACGATGGACAAGGTCAACGAGGTCCGTCAGAAGGCACATCCGGTTGCTCCGAATGCCGATGAGATCGTTTCACGTCTGTCCTTTGGCTTCTGGCCGAACGTGTTGACGTGGGTGGCACGGCACCGGACCACACTGATGCCGCGAATTCTTCCAGCGCACCCGCTGAGCCAGCTCGGCGCGCCGCTCAATTGGACAAATTCGACCGCCCGCCGAAATGCGCTGACCGAGTTCTTCGAGATCAAGGATCTACGGAATCGCATCGCGCACCACGAGCCACTGTGGAAGTTTGCGGCCGTCATGGACACGTCGACCTCGCCCGCAACCGTCCTCGCGCCGGCTTCTGTCGACGAGGCGTCGAGTCTTACCCGGTTTGCGCGTCTGCTCCAGCGTTACGACCTTGCAGTCCATGCGCTGTCACCGGATCTCTCCGCGCACATCCGTCGTTCGTCCTGGCGGGTTAGGGTGGACTACCTGCTGTCGAAGCGTGGACTGAATCGCTACAAGAACGGCGCACATGTCGCAGAGCCGAGTGCCATCAGCACACTAGCGCTCCGGCAACAGTTCGCCGCAGTGATCAGGCGAAACCGACCGGTCCGCCTCCTCGATCATGCCGGCGAAGGTCTGTTCATTCCGGCCTGAAGTTTTCTCGGCTCAGATCGGCAGCTCGGTGTAGTAGCGCCCGCCGTGGAAGATCAGCGGCTGCGCCTGTTCGGCGCGGGTGCAGGCCTCGACCTCGCCGACGAAGATGACGTGGTCGCCTTCCTCGTACTGGCTGCGGTTCGCGCATTCGAAGACCGCGGCGCAGCCTTCCAGCACCGGTGCGCCGCCGCAGCCCTCGCGGAAACGCACGCCGGCGAAGCGGTCGATGTCGCGCGTGGCGAAGCGCTGCGCCAGTTCCTTCTGGTCGGCCGCCAGGATGTTGATCGCGTAGTGCGAGCCGCGGCTGAACACCGGCATCGAGCCGGCCCGGCGCGCCAGGCTCCACAGCACCAGCGGCGGGGACAGCGACACCGAGTTGAACGAGTTGGCCGTCAGGCCCACCAAGGTGCCGTCCTCCGCGCGGGCGGTCACGATGGTGACGCCCGTGGCGAACATGCCCAGCGCCGCGCGGAACTCCTGCGGGTCGAGCGGCGAAGTGGCACAGGTCGGAGACGGCGTGATCAGTGGCGACTGGGACATGATGACCGGGATTGTCGCCTGCCTAGAATCTCGCCATGCCTGATGCTGACTTCCTCCCCGACGCCGACGTCCACCTGCCGTCGGCCCCTGCTTATGGTTTCGGTCGTTGCGATTGCCGCCGCTGCGGCGCGGACGGCGCACCGCGCCAGCCCGCACGGCGCCTGTTCACGGGCCTGATCGCGGCCGGCGGCGCGCTGGCGCTCGCGCCCGCCTGGGCGCAGGACGGCGTCGATGTCGGCAAGCAGAGCCGCTTCACCAAGCTGGTGTCGGCCGAGCAGGTCGAGGCCGCCGCGCAGCAGCAGTACGCGCAGATGATGCGGCAGGCCCAGGCGCAGAAGGCGCTGGCGCCGGCCAACAACACGCAGCTGATCCGCCTGCGGGCGATCGCGCAGCGGATCATCCCGTTCGCCGGGTCGTGGAACGCGCGCGCCCAGCAGTGGCGCTGGGAGGTGAACCTGATCGGCAGCAAGGAGCTCAACGCGTTCTGCATGCCGGGCGGGAAGATCGCGTTCTATTACGGGATCCTGCAGCAGCTGCAGCTCAGCGACGATGAGGTCGCGATGATCATGGGCCACGAGATGGCGCACGCGCTGCGCGAGCACGCCCGCGAGCGCATGGGCAAGAACATGGCGACCAACGGCGCGATCCAGCTGGGCGCCGCGTTGTTCGGCCTGGGCGACGTCGGACGCGGCCTGGCCAACATGGGCGGGCAGCTGCTGTCGCTGACCTTCAGCCGCGAGGACGAGAGCGAGGCCGACCTGGTCGGCATGGAGCTGGCCGCGCGCGCCGGCTACAACCCGCAGGCCGGCATCACGCTGTGGGAAAAGATGGGACAGGCGAGCAAGGGCGCGCCGCCGCAGTTCCTGTCGACGCACCCGTCCGGACCGACGCGGATCCGCGACATCGAGCGCACCCTGCCGCGCGTGCAGAACCTGTACGCCCGCGCGCCCAAGCCCGACCAGCGTTACCAGCCGCCGGCCCCCGCCAAGTCCTGAACCCCTGAAGGCCTGAAGGCCGGAAAGCCGGAAAGCCGGAAAGCCCGATGGCATCGGGCTTCCCCTACGGTTAGGTGTTGGCACAGCGATTGCCGACGCCGCCCACGAGGTCCACACTTGGCCTCGTCCACCTGAGGGTCCACATGCCGGGTCAGGAGCCATCGCACGGCTCGGGTGCATCCCCCGCCCCCGAGGAAGGCGTCGCGCACGTCGGGGCGGCGCTCGACTACGTCACCGACGCGGTAATCCTGCTCGAGCACGACTGGACCATCGAGTTCGTCAACGTTGCCTTCGAGCGCGCCAGCGGTCGGCAGCGCGAGGCGCTGATCGGCAGGAATTACTGGAGCTGCCTGTCCGGCGCGATGGGCGAGCGCTTCGACGTCGAGGCCCGTTCCGCGATGCAGACGCGGGCTGCGCACATCTACGAGGAATTCAATGCCCGCCTGAGCAAGTGGTTCGAGTGCCGGGCCTTCCCCTGCGAGCACGGCCTGGTGGTGCTGTTCATCGACGTCACGATGCGCAAGGCCGACGAGCTGACGCGCGTCGATTTCGAGGAGAAGCTGATGCGCATCCAGCGGATGGAATCGCTGGGGACGCTGGCCGGCGGCGTCGCGCACGACTTCAACAACATCCTGGCGGCGATCCTCGGACATGCGGGGATGATGCTGGACGAACTGCCGGCGACCTCGCCGCTGCGCGGGCACATGCAGCAGATCAAGCGGGCCGGCGACCGGGCGCGCGAGATCGTGCAGCGCATCCTGGCCTACGCGCGGGGCAGCGGGCATGAGCTCTCCAAGCACAAGCTGCGGCCGCTGGTCGAGGACAGCATCGGCCTGTTGCGCTCGACGCTGCCGGCGTCGGTGCTGCTGACGGTGGACCTGCACGGCGACGACTGCGTCGCGACGGTGGATCCGGCGGAGGTCCAGCAGGTCGTGCTGAACCTGTGCACCAACGCGTGGCAGGCGATGCCCGGCGGGCACGGGAAGCTGCATGTGGCGCTGCGCGCGGTGCAGTTCGACGTGCCGCACGCCTTTGCGATCGGCCGCGTGGCGCCGACGCATTACGCGGAGCTCAGCGTCCGCGACGACGGTCACGGCATGGAAGAGGACGTGGTGAAGCGGCTGTTCGAGCCCTTCTTCACGACCAAGCCGCGCGGCCAGGGCACTGGCCTGGGGCTGCACATCGTGCACGGCATCGTGCACGCGCATGGCGGCGCGATCGACGTGCAGTCGCGGCCGGGGACGGGGACGGTGTTCTCGGTCTACCTCCCGGTGGTGGGCGGCGACGCGGCGACGCTGGACACGGCGGCGCTGACGAAGGTCGCCGAGCCCGGCGCGGGCGAGCACGTGCTCTACGTCGACGACGATCCCATCGTGCTGATGATGGTGGAGGCGCTGCTGAAGAAGGCGGGCTACGACGTGCGCACCTACGCCGAGCCGACGGAGTGCCTGGCCGACATCGAGGAAGGTCGCGTGCCGGTGCAGCTGCTGATCACCGACTTCAACATGCCGGGGATGAACGGGCTGGAGCTGGCGGTGGCGGTCCGCGAGACCTTGCCGACGGTGCCGGTGATCGTCACGACCGGCTACATCGGCGACGAGCTGACCGACGCGGCCGATCGCATGGGCGGCGTCGCGGTGCTGCAGAAGGAGCGCAGCTTCGAGGAGCTGGTGGAGCTGGCCGCGCTGGCGCTGCGGGGCTTTCCGGAGTCGCGCTTCCTGGACACCGGCCTGTCGTCGCTCTGAGGCCGTCGCGCCGTCCTGCTCCCTCTCCCGCTTGCGGGCGAGGGGGAGGGTGGGGGTGGGGGCCAGCGGCCGGCGCAGTCCCTCAACCCCAGCGCCCGCCGACGAAGGGATTCGTCCGGCGCTCCTCGCCGAAGCTGCTTTCCGGGCCGTGACCGGGGACGAAGACCGTGTCGTCACCCATCGGCCAGAGGCGCTCGTTGATGGAGCGGATCAGCGTGGCGTGGTCGCCGCCGGGGAAGTCGGTGCGGCCGATGCTGCCGGCGAAGAGCACGTCGCCGACGAAGCAGCGCTGCGCGCTTGCGGAGTGGAAGACGACGTGACCCGGCGTGTGGCCGGGGCAGTGGCGCACGGTCAGGGTCTCGTGGCCGATCTGGACGGTGTCGCCGTCCTCGAGCCAGCGTGTGGGGGTGAACATCTCGGCGGGCGGGAAGCCGAACATCGCGGCCTGCTGCGGCAGTCCGGCGATCCAGAACTGGTCGCCCTGGTGCGGTCCGATGATGGGAAGGCCGCGCAGCCGGGCGAGCTCACCGGTGCCGCCCGCGTGATCGATGTGGGCGTGGGTCAGCCAGATCGCCTTGAGCGTGAGGCCGAGGCGCTCGACCTCGGCGAGCAGGCGGGGCACCTCGCCGCCCGGGTCGACGATCGCGGCTTCATTCGTGACGTCGCACCAGACGATGGAGCAGTTCTGGCGGAAGGGGGTGACGGGGACGGTCTGGTCGCGGAGGGGCATGGCGGCGGTGATATTCGGCTTCGGCGGGTCAAACGACTTCAGTCTGAAAGTCAGTCCGGCAATAGTCCTGCCACCCGGTAGTTCTCGATCAATGCATCGAAGAGTTTGATGTCCGATCGCCCCCGCGCCATCAGCTGTGCGCCAGCAACCGCCGCGAAGATCGCATGGGCGCGCTGCTGCGAATCCCGCGCGGTCGCGATGCCCGCGGCCACCAGCGTCTTCGACAGCCAGGCCACGTTGACATCGGTGAAGGCCAGGACTTCCTTCCTGACGTCCTCGGGCAGATCGTCGTACTCGGCCGTCATGAAGCTGGCCATGCACATGCGGTTGTCGTTGGACAGCGCGGTGCGGAAGGTCCCCGGGAATCGGCGCAGACGCTCGGTCGCATCAGGGAGGGTCTTGGTCATCTCGTCGAGCGCCGCACCGGCATCCTCCCAGTAACGCCGGGCGACTGCTGTCGCCAGGTCCGCCTTGCTCGGGAAGTGGTGGTAGAGGCTCGCCGCCTTGATACCGACTTCTTCCGCCAGCGTGCGCAGATTCAGTCCGCCATAGCCGTGCGCCTGCGCGATGCGCGTGGCGACCTCCAGGATCCGGTCCTTGGAACTCGTGCTGGTCGGGGCTTCGGCTGCTCTGCTCATGCCTCATTGTCTCAAGAGCAGCAAGCGCCCGCCAAATCTCCTTGCCGGAACAAATGGCGTTGACGCGCCGCCGCCGTTGCTCGTATTCTTCAACCTAACGAACGTTAGGTAGTTCGTGTTCGACCCTCAGGGTTGAACCCTGATTCTTCTCACATTGAAAGACTCCCATGAGCAACGGACTTGTCCATCAGGACGCGACAAAGCTGGCCGAATTGATCCGCACGAAGGAAGTGTCGCCTGTCGAGGTCGTGCAGGCGCATCTGGACCGCATCCAGGCCGTCGATCCTCAGATCAATGCGATCGTGACCATCGCCGACGACGCACTGAACGCCGCGAAGCGGGCCGAAGCGGCCGTCATGGCCGGCGAGCGCCTGGGGCCGCTGCACGGCGTGCCATTCACGGCGAAGGACTCCATCGACTCCGCGGGCGTGGCGACGCAGTTCGCTTCGCCCATCTTCAAGGGGCGCGTCCCCGACACCGATGCCACCGCCATGGCGCGGATGAAGAACGCCGGCGGCATCCTGCTCGCGAAGACCAACCATCCGGAGTTCTCGTTCTGGATCGAGACCGACAACCTGCTGTCGGGCCGCACGCGCAATCCCTGGAACCTCGATCGCACGCCGGGCGGATCGAGCGGCGGTGAATCGGCGGCCGTCGCCGCCGGCATGACGCCCATCGGCATCGCCACCGACATCGCCATCTCTGTTCGAGGCCCCGCCGCGCTGACCGGCGTCGTCGGCCTGAAGGCGACCCATGGACGGATCCCGATGACCGGTGTCTGGCCGCGCGTGCCCCGCCGCTTCTGGCATCTCGGCCCGATGGCCCGCAGCGTTCGCGACGTTGCGCTGGCCTATTCGCTGCTGGCCGGACCGGACGGTGCGGATGGCAACGCCATCAGCCCGCTGGCGCTGGATGCCGGCGTGGGTGCGAAGCCCGGTCGGCCGGTGCGTGTCGGTGTCCTCATCGAGCCAGGATTCGGCTTGATCGACAGCGAGGTCGCCGCGACCGTTCAGGCGGCCGCCGACGCCCTGAAGGGCCTGGGCGTGATCGTCGAGCCGGTGCGCATTCCGGTGCTGGAGCAGATCAACGCGCTCGAGTTGCTCTGGAAGCTGCAGGTGATGGAGACCAAGCCGGCCTTCAAGAAGATCACCGCCGGTCACGAAGACAAGATCTTCAAGCACGTGCAGGGCATCTACGACACACCGGACACCTCGATCGAAGACTTCGTCGCCGCGGAGCAGCAGATCGAGATCATGCGGGACGGCTTCGCCCAGTACTTCCAGAAGTACGACGCGCTGCTGTGCCCGGTGACGCCGGTCTCGTCGCACGGCCACGATGCCGCGGAGTTCGTCATCAACGGCCAGACGGTGTCCTCGCTGCACGTGATGGATCCGACGGCGTTCTGCAACGTCACCGGCCTGCCCGGCATGACGCTGCGATTCGGCACGAGCAGCGACGGCATGCCGATCGGCGTTCAGATCGTCGCGCCGTGGCTGGCGGAGTCCACCGCGCTGCACCTGGCGGCGCTGCTGGAAAGCGTGAGCACGGTGCGCCACCTCCACCCGAGCCTGGCGAAGATGGGCCTCAAGGCCTGAGGAGGCGTCGTTGAGTCACGCCCGGTGCACGCGCCGGGCGCGGCTCATTTCCTCGTCTCGGTGCTCGTGAAGCGCGCATGGAACTCGTCGGAGAACAACTCGGCGAGCGCCTCCGACAGCGCGCGCGAGCGCTCCTCGCCGTAGACGCGATCGAAGCGCTCCTGGGCGAGGCGCCAGACGCGTTGGCTCTCCGCCAGCTTCTTCTTGCCGGCCGGCGTCAGCGAGGCGAGGCGGCTGCGTCCGTCGGTCTCATCGCGGATCTGCTCGACGTAGCCCTCGCGTTCGAGCGGCTTCAGATTGCGGGCGAGCGCGGAGCGGTCGAGCACCAGCGAGGCCGCGAGTTCGCCCATGGACGGCGCGCCGCCGGACTTCTCGATGTGCGAGAGCACCTGGTACTGCGACAGCTTGATGCCGCAGGGTTCGAGCATGCCGTCATAGAGCTGCGACATGCGCCGCGCGGCCTTGCGCAGCGTGCCGCAATTGCAGGGCGGGTCGTGCTTCGCAGCCGCCGAGGATCGGGACGACATCGTGGGAACTCCAGGAAGGGGTAGGGCCGGCGTCGGCTGGCTTGACACATTCTTGCATATGCCACTAAATTAAATGCGTGCATATGCCAATACTTTGGCGACGCACCTTGCCCACGCATCCGATGGGATGAAAGAGTCCATGACTAAGCCATTCGACGTCAGGCGTCGCCTTCTCCTCGGCAGCACGACGGCGCTCGCCGGTCTTGCGCTTCTGGGCCGGTCCGAGCACGCCAGTGCCAGCGCCGGCTCGCGGTCGTCCGCAGCGCCGAACGGTGATCCACCCAACGCCTTCGAGACGATCCATCAGATCGCAACCGATCAACTGAGCATCGGCTACGCGCAACTGGGGCCGGCGGACGGCCCGGTCGTCATCCTGCTGCACGGTTGGCCTCACGACATCCACAGCTTCATCGAGGTGGCGCCGATGCTGGCGGAGGCGGGCCATCGCGTGATCGTGCCGTACCTGCGGGGCTACGGAACGACGAGGCTCCTCTCGCCGGACACGCCGAGAAACGGCCAGCAGGCCGTGTTCGCGCAGGACGTCATCGGGCTGATGGATGCCCTGCACATCGACCGCGCGGTGATCGCCGGATTCGACTGGGGCGGGCGTGCGGCCAACATCGTCGCCGCGGTCTGGCCGGATCGTTGCCGCGCGCTGGTCTGCGCGAGCGGTTATCTGATCGGCAGCCAGGAGGCCAACCGCAAGCCGCTGCCGCCGCAGGGAGAGCTGCAGGCCTGGTTCCAGTACTACTTCGCCACCGAACGCGGTGCGGCCGGCTACGCGCAGTACCGGGACGACTTCAATCGCCTGGTCTGGCGGAACGCGTCGCCGCAGTTCCAGTTCGACGAAGCCACCTACCAGCGCACGGCGCGGTCTTTCGATAACCCGGACCATGTCGCGATCGTGTTGCACAACTACCGCTGGCGTCTGGGACTGGCCCAGGGCGAAGCGCGGCTCGATGCCCTTGAGGCCCAGCTGGCGCGGCGGCCCAAGATCGCCGTGCCCACGATCACGCTGGAAGGCGACGCGAACGGCGCGCCGCATCTGCCGGCTGCCGCGTACGCGAACCAGTTCACCGGCAGGTACCAGCACCGTGAGGTGACCGGCGGCATCGGACACAACCTGCCTCAGGAAGCGCCGCGTGCGTTCGCGGACGCCGTGCTCCAAGTCCTGGCCTTGTGATCCAGATCGATTCCTTCAAAGCCCGGACCCCGAGATGACCTCGCCTTCGACATGAACGCCACCCAATCGCCTCCGGCGCCGCAGGATGCCCGTCGCATCCTCCTGGTCGCTTCCATGGTGTCCTGCCTCGTGATGCTCGATTCGAACATCGTGGCGGTGGCGCTCCCGACCATTGCGCATTCGCTCTCGGCCAACTTCTCGGACGTGCAGTGGGTAATCACGGCCTACGTCCTGCCGTTTGCGGCGCTGCTGATGGCGGCGGGCTCGTTCGCGGACCTGGCGGGACGGCGACGAGCCGTCCTGCTGGGTCAGTTGATCTTCGCCGTGGCGTCGCTGTTCTGCGGCATCGCCAGCTCCGCCTTGATGCTGAACCTGGCCCGCGCGCTGCAGGGCGTCGGCGCCAGCCTGCTGCTGACCGCCGCGCTGGCCGTGATCAATCACAGCTTCCAGGGCGCGGCACGTGCGAAGGCCTATGCATTCTGGGGCGCGTGCATCGGCATCGCGATCACCAGCGGGCCCATCCTCGGCGGGATCATCTCCAGCACCCTCGGCTGGCATTGGGCCTTCCTGATCAACCTGCCGATCTGCGCGGTGCTGATCGCGGCTACGCTGAAGGTCATCCCGGAGTCCCGCAATCCGGACGCCCGCCGCGTCGACTGGGCGGGCATCGTGCTGTTCACCAGCGGGCTGTTCCTGCTCACCTGGGCGGTGATCTCCGGCAACTCGCTGGGCTGGACCTCACCGGCGATCCTGCTGCGCCTGCTCGGCGGCGCGGCCCTGCTCGTCGCGTTCGCACTGGTGGAGCACTTCCAGTCGCAGCCGATGGTCGACCCGAGGTTGCTGCGGACGCGGGACTTCGCGGGCAGCGCCGCCGCCATGGTGGGGTACGCCGCGGCGGCGCAGGTCATGATCTTCTACCTGCCGCTGTATCTCCAGAACACCTACGACTTCACCCCGGCGCAGGCGGGCGTCGCCATGCTGCCGTTCGCGCTGCCGATGTTCATCGTCCCGCGGCTGGTCAGCGGCTTGGCGCGCAATTCGACCTCGAAAGGCATCCTGGGCGTCGGCCTGGCGGTCACCACGTTCGCGAACGTGGCGCTCGCAACGCTGTCGATGAGCCACGTCAGCTATGTCGTCATCGCGATCGGCATGGCGGTGGCCGGCACGGGCGCCGGCCTGCTCACTGGCGAGACCGCCAAGGCGGTGCAGAGCACCCGGCCGGCCAACCAGTCCGGCATGGCGTCGGGCGTCAGCGCGACCTTGCGCTTCAGCGCGCTGCTGATCGGCGTCGCGGTGCTGGGCGCTGTGCTCAGCGCCGTCACGGCGGGTTCGATGCCGGCGAGCTCGACGCTGTGGGGCGGCGATCCCGCGGTCGCGTGGGAGGCCGCGAAGCAGTTCGCTGCCGGCGACACGATTGGCGCACTCAACGCGGTCGGCGAGCAGGACCGGATCCAGGCAGCGACGCTGCTTCGAGACGCCTTCGCCAGCGGCTTCAGCGCGACAGCGTGGAGCGCCGCGGTGGTCGGGCTCGTGAGCTGCATCCTGACGCTGGCGCTGCTTCGTGGCGATGCCGTCAAGCATGCTGGCGCGATGCACGTCGCACCAGGCGAGTGAGGTTTCTCGTGGCCGTAAATGCCTGGCCGGAGCGCAAGCACCGGCACGATCGTACGGTTTTGCAACGAACAGCCTTCCGGCACGCCTAACGGTTACCTCCGTTGCATCGCCGTGTGCGGTGTCCGTGAGGGGCGCGACGGATCATCGGTGCCGCTGCAATTCCGCGCCCACCGAGATCCTCCCGTGACCCAGACTTCCCGCCCTCTTCGTGCCTGCGTCGTCACCCTGCTCGGTTGGGCGGCCAGCTCGGCCGTGCTCGCCGCCGGCGCCACCACGACATTCCGCAGTCTCGAAGCCGAGTCCGGCACGCTGGTCAACGGCGCGCGCGTGGTGTCGTTGACTTCCGCACCCACCACCCGCTTCGCCAGCCCCGAGCTCGAAGCCTCGGGCCATGCCTACGTCGCGCTCACCGCCACCGGCCAGGAGGTGTGGTGGACCAACACCACCGGCAAGCCGATCAGCTTCATCAACGTGCGCGCCAGCATCCCGGACGCGGCGGCCGGCGGCGGCATCACCGCGACGCTCAACCTCTACGTCAACGGCGTGTTCCGCCAGCGCCTGAACCTGAACTCGCGCCAGAGCTGGATCTATGAAGGCGCGGAGTACCAGGCCAGCGACCAGAACCCCGCGAGAGGCCGGCCGCGCGCCTTCTACGACGAGGCCTCCGCCTTTGTCGTGGGCGAGCCGATCGGCCCCGGCAGCACCTTCTCGCTCAAGCGCGACGCCGACAACACCGCGGCCTTCTACAACATCGACGTCGTCGACGTCGAGAACCCGCCGGCGCCGCTGCCTCAGCCGGCGAACTCGATCTCCATCACCAGCTGCGGCGCCGTGGCCGACACGGTGCCCACCAACGGCGCGGGCAACCCGCAGGCGCGCGACAGCACCGCTGCCATCCAGAACTGCATCAACCAGGCGCAAGCCCAGCGCAAGACGCTGTGGGTCCCGCCCGGCATCTTCTATCTGAAGGGCAGCGACGGCCTGGTCGGCAACGGCGTGACCATCGAAGGCGCGGGCATGTGGTACAGCACCATCTACCGCGACGTGCCGCTGCCCTACACCCGCGGCGGGCTGGGCGCGCTGTTCCAGCTCACCTCCGCGACGGTGCGCAACCTGCACCTGGACTCCAACGCGCGCAGCCGCGAACCCATCGACGGCGCCGGCGGTGCGATGGACATCACCGGCACCAACTGGCTGGCCGAGAAGCTGTGGACGCAGCACGTGCTCTCGGGCTTCTGGGCCTCCGGCACCGGCGGTGTCGTGCGCGACAACCGGCTCACCTCGATCTGGGCCGATGGCTGCAACCTGAACAACGTGTCGATGGGCGCCACCGTCGGCAACAACCTGACGGCCACCAACAACTTCGTGCGCGGCACCGGCGACGACGCGATGGCGATCAACTCGGTGAACTACAACGACACCGGCAGCGGCCGCGTGTTCTACACCGCGATGGCCAACGCCACGCTGAGCAACAACACGCTGATCGGCGCTTGGAACGGCAAGGGGCTGGGCATCTACGGCGGCAGCGGTCATCGCGTGATCGACAACCACGTCGCCGACACGGCGCGCTACATCGGCCTGGGGCTGGGCCGCTTCGGCGTCAATGGCAGCGACCTGCACAGCTCGCGCATCACCGGCAATCGCGTCGAGCGCGCCGGCGGCAACGGCTTCGATCAAGGCCAGCCTGCCTTGCAGATCGGCAACGGCGGCGACGGGCAGAACGTGGGCGTGGTCGACGACCTCTACGTGGCTGGCAACACCGTCGTCGGCGCGCTGTACGACGGCATCGGCTTCTCCGCCGCGAGCAACATCGTGCTGGAGCACAACACGGTGGTCGCGCCCTGGCGCAACGGCATCGTCGTGCAACCCCCGTTCTACCCGGCACCGAGCGGCAGCGCACGCATCACCGCGAATGCGGTGCAGACGCTGGTCAGCGGCGCCCAGCCGTTCATCAACAACGCCGGCGGCTTCCGTGCCACGCTGAGCGAGAACAGCTGGCAGCTCGGCCGCAGTGCCAGCGCCTTCCGCGGCCAGCCGGTCTCCCTGCCGGGCACGTTGCAGGCGGCGAACTACGACAACGGCGGCGCGACGCTGGGGTACAGCCTGCTGACGGTCAACGGCACGGCCAACGGCTACCGGCCCGATGGCATCGACCTGGAGCAGACTTCGGACGAAGGCGGCGGCTACAACGTCGGATGGACCGGCAGCGGCCAGTGGTTCCGCTATACGGTGAACGTGCCGAGCGCCGGCAACTACACGGCCAGCTTCCGCGTGGCCTCGCCCTCGGGCGCGGTGCGCGCGCTCCATCTGGCCGATGCGTCAGGCCGCAGCCTGGTCGGCGACATCGACGTGCCGGCGACCGGCGGCTGGCAGAACTGGACCACCGTCACCGCGAACGTGCGGCTGGCCGCGGGTCCTCAAGTGCTGACCGTGTTCCAGGACGCTCCCGGCTGGAACCTGCGCCGCGTCACATTCGCGCCGCGCTGAATCAGGGCGAGCTGCTGGAGGACGCGACGCGTTTCCGGCCTGACCGCCTGGCCGGGGCGCAGTCGGCGCAGCGCCCATACAGCGTCAGCTCATGACGCGCCACGGTGAAGCCTTCCGGCACCAGCTGCGCCATGTCGCCCGGACAGGCATGCACGTCGAAGACGCGGCCGCACTCCGTGCACTGGAAGTGATGGTGGTGGTCGTGGTGCGCCGACTCGTAGCGGGGACTGTCCCCGGGTAGCGACACGGACTGGATCTCGCCCGCCTCCAGCAACTGCTTCAGGTTGCGATAGACCGTCGCCAGCGACAGTCCCGGCACCTCGCCTTGCGCCGCGTCCAGCACTTCCTGCGGCGACAGCGGGCGACCCGCGTCGTCGATCACGGTCCGGATGGCACTGCGCTGTCGGGTCGAACGTTCCATGGGGGTTAAGCAGCGGGCGATCAGAGCACCGCGAAAGCAGGTCGAAGAGGCTCGCGCATTCTGTCATGCTGCTATATTGCGAATGCGTTCGCATTAGCATCAGAAGGCTGGCGAACGGGAAATCTTCCGTCTGGAGCCGCCCATGTCCGTCGCCGCCGCCGCTGCTGTAGCCATCCCTCGTCGCCTGCCCGCCACCGTGCTCTCCGGTTTCCTCGGCGCCGGCAAGACGACCCTGCTCAACCAGGTGCTCCGCCACCGCGGACCGCTGCGTGTCGCGGTGATCGTCAACGACATGAGCGAGCTCAACGTCGATGCCGATCTCGTCCGCGACGGCGCAGAACGCGCCGGCGTAGGCCTGTCGCGCACCGACGAGGCGATGGTCGAGATGAGCAACGGCTGCATCTGCTGCACCCTGCGGGACGACCTGCTGCAGGAGGTCGGCCGGCTCGCCCGCGAGGGTCGCTTCGACTACCTGCTGATCGAGTCGACCGGCATCTCCGAGCCGATGCCGATCGCGGCCACCTTCGATTTCGTCGATGAACACGGGCAGGGGCTGCGCGAGCTCGCGCGCATCGACACGATGGTCACGGTCGTCGACGCGCTCAATCTGCTGAACGACTATGCGAGCGAAGACTTCCTCGCGCAGCGCGACAGCGGCGTCGATCCGCAGGACGGTCGCCGGCTCGTCGAGCTGCTGGTCGAGCAGATCGAGTTCGCCAACGTCGTCGTCGTGAGCAAGACGGACCTGGTCGACGCCGCGCGGCTCGCGCAGGTTCATGCCGTGATCAAGGCGCTCAACCCGGGCGCGCGCATCGTCGACGCGCGCCACGGCGACGTGCCGATCGGGGAGTTGCTCGGAACCGGTCTCTTCGATCTGGAACAGGCCGAGTCGCAGCCGCGATGGATCCAGGCGCTGGAGGGTCACGACCATTCGGAGGCCGATGCCTACGGCCTCGCGAGCTTCGTCTACCGCGCCGATCGGCCCTTCGACGCGGAGCGCCTGCACACGCTGATCGCGAATCCGTGGCCCGGTCTGCTGCGCTTCAAGGGATACGTGTGGCTGGCGAGCCGACTGGACTGGCTCGCCTGCCTGTCCGGCGCCGGGCGCGGCCATCAGCTCGATCCGGTCGGCCGGTGGAGCGTTCCGCTCGGCGAGCGCGGCCAGGAGCTGGTGCTCATCGGCCAGGACCTCGACATCCCCACGCTGACCCGCGCGCTCGACGCCTGTCTGACCTCGACCACCGCGCCCGCCGGCACCGATCCCTGGCCGGCGTGGGACCTTGCCGCCCCTCAAGAAGGAACCCACTGAGATGATCACGAAGAAGAACTTCCGCCGCTTCCACGCCGTCGCACTGGCGGCCGGCCTGATGATGGCCGGCGCCGCGCAGGCGCACGGCGACAAGCATGAGCACGGCGTCGTGCACCTGGACGTCGCGATCGAGGGCGACACGCTGGCGATCCAGCTGGAGTCGCCGCTGGACAGCGTGCTGGGCTTCGAGCGCCAGCCGCGCACGCCGGCGGAACGTCAGTCGGTCGAACGGATGCTCGCCACGCTGCGCGGCGGCGCGGTGCTCTTCACGCCGGATGCGCGCGGCCAGTGCCGGTTCGAGGAGGCGCAGCTCGAGTCCGGCCTGATCGCCGGCCCGTCCACCGACAGCGCCGCGAACAAGTCGGAGCACCTCGACGTCGACGTCAGCTATCGCTTCCGCTGCGCCGCGGCGAGCGACATGACGACGCTCTCGCATCAGCTGTTCGCGCTCTTCCCGCGCATCCAGCGCATCGACGCGCAGGTCGCGACACCGAAGGGTCAATCCCGCCAGGTGCTCAAGCGCCCGGCCGGGACGCTGTCCCTTGGCGGCTGACGATGGCGATGACGACAACAGCAGCGACGGCAACGGCAAGCTCGACGACGACAACGACGCTGCCCGTCCTCGAGGCCCGGGACCTGACTTTCCGCTGGCCGCGCGCCACGCGGGATTGCCTGGACATCGCGTCGCTGCGCGTCGACCCGGGCGAGGCCGTGTTCCTGCGGGGGCCCAGCGGCTCGGGCAAGAGCACGCTGCTGTCGCTGATCGCCGGCGTCGTCACGCCGCGCGCGGGCCGGTTGAAGCTGCTCGGTCATGAGCTCTCGACCTGTTCCGGCCGGCAGCGCGACCAGCTGCGCGCCGATCACGTCGGCTTCATCTTCCAGCAGTTCAACCTGCTGCCCTACCGCTCGGCGCTGGACAACGTGCTGCTGACCTGCGAGTTCTCGCGTCGCCGGGCCGCGCTGGCCGTCCAGCCGCGGGAACGCGCGCAGGAGCTGCTCCGGCGCATGGGCCTCGGGCCCGAGCTGATCGCGCGACGGGCGAGCGAGCTGTCCGTCGGCCAGCAGCAGCGCGTGGCCGCGGCGCGCGCGCTCATCGGGCATCCCGACCTGGTGATCGCCGATGAGCCGACCTCGGCGCTCGACGACGCGCATCGCGACGCCTTCATGCTCATCCTGCGCGAGGTCTGCGCCGAGTCCGGAAGCGCGCTGCTCTTCGTGAGCCACGATACGCGGCTCGCCGCGCGCTTCCCGCGCTGCCTCGACCTGCCGGCGCTGCAGCGCGGCTCGGCGCGCGTCGAGGAGGCGGCGGCATGAAGGCGCTCGTCCGTCTCGCGGCGCAGAGCGCCTGGAACCGCCGCTTCGTGCTGTCGCTCGTGGTGCTGTCGATCGCGCTGTCGACCTTGCTGCTGCTGGGCATCGCCCGGCTGCGCGAGGACGTCCGCAAGAACTTCGCGCAATCGGTCTCCGGCACCGACCTGATCGTCGGCGCCCGCACCGGCTCGGTCCAGCTGCTGCTGTATTCGGTCTTCCGCATCGGCGGCGCGACCAACAACATCCAATGGTCCAGCGTGCAATCGCTCGCGCGGCTGCCCGGGGTGGACTGGGTCGTGCCGATCTCGCTGGGCGACTCGCACCGCGGCTTCCCGGTCGTGGCGACGACGGGGGACTACTTCCGCCGCTTCCGGTACGGCGAAGCGCAAGCACTGGCGCTGGCCGAGGGCCGTGCCTTCGACGATGCGCCCACTGCATCTGCCTCTGCATCTGCTTCGGCCAATGCCAGCGCCAACGCCAACGCCAACGCAGCGGATCGGCCGCAGGGTCTGCCGCCCGATCTCTTCGGCGTGGTACTGGGCGCCGATGTCGCCGCCTCGCTGGACTACCGGATCGGCGACAAGGTCGTGCTCAGCCACGGCGACGGTGCGCTCGCGGCCAACGACCACGCCGACAAACCCTTCCACGTCATCGGCGTGCTGAAGCGCACCGGCACGCCGGTGGACCGGTCCCTGCACATCAGCCTCGCGGCGATGGAGGCCATCCACCTCGACTGGGTCGCGGGCGCCCCGATCCCCGGGCAGGCCGTCAGCCTGGACGCGCTGGCCGGGCAAGACCTGACGCCGCATCAGGTGACGGCCGCGCTGGTCGGTCTGAAGCGGCGCACGGCGGTGTTCTCGACGCAGCGGCGCATCAACGACTTCGCCGGAGAACCGCTGATGGCGATCCTGCCCGGCGTGGCGCTGGACGAGCTGTGGGACGTGGTCGCCCTCGGCGAGCGCAGCCTGACCTTGATGAGCGCGCTGGTCGCGGCGGTGAGCCTGTGCGGGCTGGTCGCGGTCATCCTGGCCGGACTCAACGAACGCCGCCGCGAGCTCGCCATCCTGCGTGCCGTCGGCGCCAACCCGGCGCGGATCTTCAGCCTGCTCGCGGTCGAGGGCATGCTGGTCACGGTCTGCGGTGTCGTGCTGGGCGCCGCGTCGTGCCTGCTGCTGATCGCGGGGCTGGGCCCGTGGGTGCAGCTGCACTTCGGCATCGGTCTCAGCGCGGGACCGCCGACCTTGGCGGAGTGGCAGCTGCTGGGCGTCATCACCGCGCTGGGATGGGCGGCGAGCCTGCTGCCCGGACTGCGCGCCTATGCCCTGTCGCTCAGCGACGGTCTTTCTCCGAAGGTCTGACATGACGTCCCTGCCCACCCTCGCTGTCCCTGCTGCCCCCGCTGTCGCCATGCGCGCGCCCGTCGGCGGCGCCATCGGTGCCGCGCTGGCAGCGTTCGCTGCCCTCGCCATGTTGGTTGCGCTCGCGGTCGCGCTGCCGATCTCCTCGGCCTGTGCTGCGCCCCCTACGCCGGCGGCACCGGTGCCGCCGGCTGCTCAGGCGGCCAGCGCACCCGCGTCGGGCTATCGCGAGCTCACCTGGATCCAGCTCGTTCCACCGGGCTGGGATCCGATGAAGCGCTTCCGCGATGTCGGCATCGGGCGCCTGAGCGACAACAGCCCGCGCACCGCGGCCCTGATGGCGGACCTGCGCGACGAGCTCGACAACGCGCCGCTGGTGGAGACCCTGCAGGACACGCCGGTGCGGCTGCCCGGCTACGTCGTGCCGCTGCAGACGGATCGCGACGGGGTGCGGGAGTTCCTGCTGGTGCCGTACTTCGGCGCCTGCATCCACATGCCGCCGCCGCCTGCGAACCAGATCATCCTGGTGAAGCTCGCCCAGCCGTCCAAGCAGCTGCGTTCGATGGACACGGTGTGGGCCAGCGGCGTGATGCGCCTGGACCGGCAGCCCAGCGACATGGGGGTGAGCGGCTACCGCCTCGACGCCGCGAGCGTCGAGCCCTACCGGAACAAGCCGCGTTGATCGAGCGGATCATGCCGTCCCGCTTCCGGCCCTGGTGGATCGCGTCGGGCCTCATTGCGGCGCTCGCGATCGGGATCCCCGCGGGCGTGCTGCTGAACCGGACCGACCCGTCCCAGGCGATCGCTTCCGCCCCGCTCGCCGGCGATCCCTTGCCGGCCGATGTATCGACGCTCGAATGGACCGAGCTGATGCCCGCGGGCTGGGATCCGCGGCCGCATGCGGGTCAGGCCGGCGGCAACGACATCGCCCGGCTCGCGGACGACGATCCCGTCGCCCGGCAGATGATGAGCGACATGAGGGAATCCTTCGAGCACGCGCCGGTGCGCCCCGAGCTCGACAGCCGCCGCGTGCGCATCCGCGGCTACGCAGTGCCGGTGGGCGTGGGCTGGGGCGGCACCGATGAGTTCCTGCTGGTGCCCTCGTTCGGCGCCTGCATCCACAGCCCGCCGCCGCCGCCCAACCAGATCGTCTACGTGAAGGCGCCCGCGAAGATCGACGGCCTTCGCGCCATGTCCGTCGTGACGGTCATCGGCAGGCTCGAGGTACACGCCATCAGTTCAGCGCTCGCGACCAGCGGGTATCGGCTGGTTCCGGAGTCGGTGCGCGTGGAGCGTTGAGGCAACGCAGCGCAAGCAGGCCGCGATCGGCGATCAGTTCGCGGCAGGTGGACGCGTGTTCACCGCCAACTGAGCCGCGAAGGCTCGTCGGTACGCCGGTCGCGCCTCGCCGCGGGCGACGTAGGCGGCCACGCGCGGCAACTCGTCGAGGAGGCCCGTCGAGCGCAGTCGCAGCAGGACATGCACCATCATCAGGTCGCCCGCGCTGAAGGCGCCGTCCAGCCAATCGGCGTCGCCCAGCCGTTCCGACAGCTGATGCAGTCGCGTGCGCACACGTGCTTCCAGCGTGGGAAGGCGGGTCGCGTACCCCGGCTGGTCACGCTCGAACAAGCGGGCCATCGTCAACTCCAGGATGGGCGGCTCCAAGGTGTTCACTGCGGCGAACATCCAGGAGACGGCGCGCGACCGTGCGTTGGCGTCGTCGGGCAGCAGGCCTGGATGACGGTGGCCGATGTGAAGCACGATCGCGCCGGTCTCGAAGAGCGTCAGATCGCCTTCTTCGTAGGTGGGGATCTGGCCGAACGGATGGAGCGCGAGATGCGCCGGCTCCTTCATGGCCTGGAACGATACGAGTCGGACGTCGTAAGGCAGGCCCGCTTCTTCCAGCGCCCAGCGGACGCGCACGTCGCGCGCCAGGCCCTTGCCGCCGTCGGGAGAGCGGTCGAAGGCGGTGATGGTGATGGTCATGGTGTCGCTCCTCGCTGGATCAGCGTACACAGGAACGACGAACGACCGCCACCGGATTCGACACGCCCCAGGCGGGCGTGTCGATGGCTCAAGCGATCAGACCGCTTGCGCCGACTTGCGGCGACGGCTGGCGCCGATCGCGAGTGCCAGGCCGAGGCCGGCCAGCGCGAGCGAGCCCGGCTCCGGCACGTTGGCCGCGACGGTGCGCAGGTTGTCGATCAGCACGTAGTCCGTGGAACCGGCGCTGGTCAGCTTGAACGAGCCGATGGTGCTGCCGTTGCCGTTGGCACCGATGAAGCCGGCGTAGCCGCTGCTCGAGGTCTGCGCCGCGATGTTCAGCGTCGACAGCAGCACGTTCTGGAGGTCGAAGACCTGCATGGTCCACGCCTGGTCGGCCGCGCCCCAGTTGAAGCCGAACGCCGACACCGCGGTGGCGAAGCTGAAGGTCAGCGTGCCGCCGTTGTTGTAGTTGGTCACGTAGCGGCCGGAGGTCGCGTAGGAACCGGAATAGATGCTGTCCACGGCCAGGCCGTTGGCCGTCGACGTCGAGATCGTCACGCCGCCGAAATCACGCGAAGTGAAGTTGCCTGTGGCTGCGTTGTTGAAATCGATGACGCTCGCGCCGGCCAGCGCCGGCACGTTGCTGGCGGTCAGCAGGGTGGGGGCGGCCTGGGCGGCGCCGACGGTCGCGAGCAGGGCCGCGATCGTTCCAACGAAGGGGTTGATTTTCATTTTGGGAACTCGATGGGAGGTGTCGTCACGACGGGCCGCCGCGACGTGCACTCATCTTGGCGGCGACACGCAACCCACGATCCGTCCCGGCCCCCGTGCCCAAGGGGGCGCACATCGCGCGATTCGAGCGCGGCGTGCGCAGTCGTGAATTAGTTCCCAGTCCCCGGACGACCGCTCACCGGACCGGCAGCCCTTCCGCCTTCAACGCGGCTCGCACCGCCGGCCGCTGGATCATCCGTTCCATGAATTTCTGGATTGCCGCATACGGCGACATGTCGATGTTCACGCGCACCGGCCAGCGCAGCACGTTGTACAGGTAGGCATCGACGACCGAGAACGCCTCGCCCAGCACGTAGTCGTTGCGGGACAGGTGCTGGTCGACGTAGGCGAAGCGGCTGGCCAGGTTGCCCTCGGCGAAACGGGCCTTCGACTCCGCATCGACGAAGGGCGAGAACATCACCGCCATGCCCTTGTGCAGATCGGTCGCCACGTAATTCAGCCACTGCATGGCCCGATAGCGATCACGCGTCCCGAAGGCGGGCAGCAGACCGAACGCCGGATGCTGGTCCGCGATCCACTGCAGGAGCACGGCGCCCTCCGTGATGACATCGCCGTCGTCCAGCTTCAGCGCGGGAATCATCCCCTTCGCGCTGACCTCGAAGTAGTCGCCTTCAACGGTGGTCTTCGTGGCGAAGTCGACCTTCACCAGTTCGAATGCCTGACCTGTTTCTCGCAGCGCGATCTGTGAAGCGAGGGCGCAGGAGCCGGGGGAGAAATAGAGCTTCATGGGCAATGGACTCGTCAGGTGAATGAAGGGGAATCACGTGACGGTCAGTCTATGAAGACGCATCGATGCGACTAATGGGCACGAAGCGAATTGATCGTTCAGCCGGTTGAACAATCACGCCCAATGAAACGATGACTTGCAGGCCGCGCCGTATCGACGATCCGGCGGATTTCCTACGATTCCGATCGTCAGTTGCAAGCCATTCGACTGTCGATTCCGGTCAATCAATCGGTCAATCAATCAATCAATCAAAGGAAATCCAATGAAAGTCGCCATCTTCATCTTCTCGGACGCCAACGGTGGCGAAGAGGCCCTGGGCCGTCTGTTCAACGGCCTGGCCACCGCCTACGACTTCAAGCAGCGCAAGACGGAAGTGGCGATCTACTTCCAAGGCACGGGCACCCGCTGGGCCGGCGTCGTGAAGCAGCCGGACCATCCGGTGCACGGCCTGTTCGCCGCCGTCGAGGACAAGGTCGCCGGCGTGTCCTGCGGTTGTGCCGACGTGTTCGGTGCGCGCGACGCGGCGATCAAGAACGGCTTCGACCTGATCTCCGTCAACAAGGTGCCCGGCACGTCCGGCCTGCCGAGCATCGGTGAACTGATCTCGGACGGCTACACGGTCCTGACCTTCTGAGCGGTCAGGCTGACATCGGGAAAGTCATCGGTTCATCGCGACAGCCGCTCCGCGCGCAGTCGCTCCGCCAGCAGTTCGATGAAGTGGCGGACCTTGGATGAACCGAACCGGCTCTCCCGGTGGAGCAGATGGATGGGCACGGTATCGCTGGCGAAGGCCGTCAACACCGGCGTGAGCGAACCGCCGTCCATCTTCTCCCTCACCTGATAGGTCGGCAGATAGACGATCCCCAGGCCGAGTTCCGCCGCAGCGATCGCCGCATCGCTGCCGGTGAAGCCGCAGGCCGGCTTGAGCTTGACGGGCATCGGCGACTGCCGCGAACCGAATTTCCAGACCACCTGCTGGGCCGCCACGTCGATCGCGAGGGTCCGGTGCTTGTGGAGATCCGTGGGATGTTGAGGAACACCGTGACGCGACAGGTAATCGGGGGAGGCGCAGGCCGTCCTGCCCACCTCGCCGACCTTGAGCGCCTTCATGCCGGAATCCGGGAGCTGACCGATGCGGATCGCGACGTCGAATCCCTCGTCGATGAGGTTGACGGTGCGGTCCACGAAGGTCGCCGCCACCGTCATCTCGGGGTACCGCCGCAGGTAGTCCGCGATGCCGGGCACGACGAACAGGCGACCGAAGAGGACCGGCGCCGTCACCCGCAGGTGGCCGCGCGTCACCACGTTCGCGTCGGAGGCCGCGGCTTCCGCGTCGGCGATCAGACGGAGCAGGGTGCGGGCGTCTTCGAGGTAGCGCCGGCCCGCCTCGCTCAGCGTGACGCGCCGCGTGTGCCGCACGAGCAGCGCGACCCTGCGACGGCGCTCCAGGGTCTGGATCGCCCGTGTCACCGCGGCCGCCGACAGGTCCAGCGTGCGAGCCGCGCCGGCGAAGCTGAGGCCGTCGCAGACGGCGACGAACACCGTCATCAGATAGATGTCGTCCACGGCGGGCTCTCCAGATTCCTCGCGCCCCGCGTGAAGGCGCCCTTCGTTCCGTTTCCACCCAGGAGCACACCATGAATGCCGCCGGATCCTCCAGCCGTTTCCATGAGGGCGAGCTGATCGCCCAGCGCAACGCCAATGAGTCCGACATGGCCGCGCGGAACGGTGCGAACGTATCGACGCACATCGTGCGCGGCGCGTTGCCCTTCGTGCGTCAGCAGAAGACCGTGTACATCGGCAGCGTCGACATCGACGGCCGTGTCTGGGCGTCCCTCCTGATCGGGGAACCGGGCTTCCTGAATCCCAGCGACGATGCGACCACCTTGACCATCGATCTGTCGAAGGTCGCGCGTCAGCCGCATGACCCGTTGTGGGAGAACCTGCGGCTCGACGCCCGGATGGGCTTCCTGCTGCTGGACCTGCAGACGCGCAAGCGCCTGAAGGTCAACGGCGACGCCCATCTGGACGGCGACCGCCTGGTCGTCGACGTCACCGAATCTGTGCCGATCTGCCCGCGCTACATCCAGCGCCGCACGATCGCGCTGAGCGATCCCGGCAGTCAACCGGTGCCGACCGGTCTGCAGCAAGGCAGCGGCATCGGCGACGCGCAGCGTGAGTTGATTGCGCGGGCGGACACCTTCTTCCTCGCCTCGGTCCACGAGACCCACGGCGCCGACGCCTCGCACCGCGGCGGCCCGCCGGGATTCGTGCAGATCCTGCCCGGCAACGTGCTGAGGATCCCCGACTACAACGGGAACAGCATGTTCAACAGCTTTGGCAACTTCCTGCTGAATCCGCAGGCGGGGCTGGTGTTCCCCGACTACGAGCATCGCCGGCTGCTGCAGCTGAATGGCACGGTGGCGATGTTCTGGGATCAGCCCGATCCTGCAGGCGTCACCGGCGGCACCGGCCGGTTCTGGGAATTCACGATCGAGCGCTGGATCGAGACCGCGCTGCCCGAAACGCTCGACGTCCGCTTCGTCGACGCCTCCCCTTTCCTGCCTCAAGGAGTCTGATCCATGTTGCTGCGCGTGCTCCAGACCGAAGCGCTGACCCCGTCCATCCGTCTGATCCGGTTGGGTCGGCCGGACAAGGCCCCGCTGCCGGGCTTCCACCCCGGTGCACATGTCGAGCTGGGCCTGTCGCTGGGCGACGGCGTCACGTATCGCAAGTACTCGCTGGTCTCCGACGGCGAGGACGCGTCGACCTACGAGATCGCCGTCAAGCGCGCCGCGCATGGGCGCGGCGGCTCCGTGTTCATGCACGACGGCCTGTCCGTGGGAGACGAGCTGGACGTGTCTCCGCCGATCAATGAATTCGGCATTGCTCCGACCGGCTCGCACCATGTGCTCATCGCTGGCGGCGTCGGCATCACGCCGATGCTCGGCATCGCGGCGCGGCTGAAGCGATCCGGGGCCTCGTACGAGTTGCACTACTCGGCCGGGAGCGCCGCCGACATGGCGTTCCTCGACCGCGTGAAGCAGGACCATGCGGAGCAGGTCCAGCTGTACTTCACGCGCGGCGAAGGCGCCCGGCGCATGGACCTCGCCGCACTGCTGGAGCGCCACCAGGGTCAGGTCGACACCCACCTGTATGTCTGCGGTCCCGGGTCGCTGATCGACGCGGTCCGCCTGGCCGGGGAGGCTCGCGGCGTGAACCGGCGGCGGATCCACTTCGAGAGCTTCGGTCCGAGCTGGAACGCGACGGACGGTCCGGTCCGCGTCGCGATGTCGGAGTCCGCGATCGAGCTGGAGGTCGCGCCCGGCACCACGCTGCTCGATGCCATGGAAGCCGCCGGCGCGTGGATACCTTCCGATTGCAAGCGCGGTGAATGCGGCGCGTGCATCGCCAGCTACAGCGGGGGGCGGCCGATCCACCGGGACAACTGCCTCACCGAGGAACAGCGCACGCATTCGCTGTGCCCCTGCGTGTCCTGGGCCTCCTCCGACGAGGTCCTGACGCTGCAACTCTGACGCCATGCTCAGACGGCGCCTGGCCGCGACAGGTGTCGCACCAGGACGTCGACGAATGCGCGGACCTTGGCGGAGGTCCCGCCGAGGTCGACGTGAACGACGTGGATGGGCCAGGGTTCCTCTTCATGGTCCGCCAGCACGATCTCCAGCCGGCGCTCGGCCAGCAGTGACGCCGCCTGGTAGTGGAACAGCCGCGTGATGCCGGCACCCAGCGACGCGGCCCTGACGGCCGCGTCGTTGCTGGTGACGGTCAGCGCCGGGTTCACGCGCACGCTCACCGGGCCCGACGCCGTCTGGAAGGCCCAGTCGGGATCCGGGGACACGTTCTGCGCCGCGATGATGACGTGATCCGCCAGCTCTGCGGGGTGGCCAGGACGGCCGCGCGCGGCCAGGTAGTCGGGCGAGGCGCAGAGCACCCGCCGCATCGAGCCGACCGGAATGGCCTGCACGTCGGGGAGGGGCGCGCCGCCGATGCGCACGGCGACGTCCACGCCCTCCTCGACCAGGTCCACGACGCGGTCGAGGAAGTAGCCGGACACGGTCATCGCCGGGAACTGCGCGAGGTAGGTCGCGATGCACGGCATCACATGCGAGACGCCGAACATCGCCGGCGCCGTCACGTTCAGGTGGCCGCGCAGGACGCTCTGCGTGCCGCTGGCCGATTCATGGGCCTCGCTGACCTTGGCGAGGATGATGCGGACGTCGTCCAGGTAGCGTTGACCGACGTCGGTCAGGCGCACGCTGCGCGTGGTCCTCAGGACGAGCTTGACGCCCAGGCGCTCCTCCAGACCCGCGATGGCGCGGGAGATCGTGGCCGGCGAGGTGCCCAGACGCCGCGCCGCGGCGGCGAAGTTCTGCTCCTCGGCGACCGCCACGAAGGCGCCCATGGCATGCATGCGATCCATGGTCGACGCCTCAGCGAGTGGTGGCCTGGCGAGGCTGACCGGTGACCGGCCGCGGCAGGAAGTTCTCGAGCGCCAGGTTGAAGCGCCCGGGCGATTCGAGATACGGCAGGTGGCCGCAGTCCTCGAGCACGACGGAGGCGCAGTCGGGGATCAGCGCCTGCAGCTCGTCGTGGCAGTACGCGGGCACGAGGCCGTCCTTCCCGCCGCGCAGCAGCAGCGTGGGGCACCGGACGCCCGTGACCTCGGGGCGCTGGTCGGCGTCCATGATCTGCTGGAACAGCGCCCGGATGTACGGACCGTCCAGGGTCTCCAGCGATCGCATGAATCCTCGATGGATACGGCTGTCCTCGGGGACCGCCATTTGCGTGAGCAGGCGCCTCGCCCAGTCGATCTTGCCCTCGTCGCCGCGCAGCAGTTCGTCATAGAGGGCGAAGCGGGCGGCCTCGTCCGATGGCGAGAGGTGCAGGAAGGCGTTGACCGCGATCATCGCGTTCACCCGGTCGGGCGATCGGGCGGCAAGCTGGAGTCCGACCCGTGCGCCTTTCGAGAGGCCGCACACGGCGGCCCGGTCGATGCCCAGATGATCGAGCAGCGCCTCGACCACTTCGCCGAAGTCGAGGAACGCGATCTCCTTTCCCTCCGACTTGCCATGCCCCGGCAGGTCGAGGCAGATCACGCGCTGGCGGGACGCGAAGTGCTGGCGCTGGTAGGTCCAGTTGAGCGCGTTGCCGCCCAGGCCGTGGAGGAACAGCAGGGCGTCGCCCTCGCCGTCGTCGGTGAAATGGAACTGGTGCCCATCGTGCGGGAAGAACATGGGATCTCCGGTCTCAGTGCATCAGCGGGTGTCGGGCGAGGAGCTCGGCGATCCACTCGACGAACACGCGCAGCTTGGCCGACAGATGCCGGTTCTGCGGATAGACCACGTGGATGGGCAGCGGGTCGCTGGCCCATTCCTCGAGGATGGGGACGAAGCGGCCTTGCGCGATCAGCGGCGCCATCAGGAAGTCCGCCATCTGCACGATGCCGAGTCCGGCGAGACCCGCCGCCGTGTAGGCGCCGCTGTCGTTCAACGCGATGACACCGGGCAGGGAGACCTGGATGCGTTGGTCGCCGCGGGTGAAGTCCCAGTCGAACATGCGGCCAGTGCGCGCGCCGAAGTAGTTCACGCACTGGTGATGGGTCAGCTCATCGGGATGCAGTGGCCGGCCGTGGCGTTCGAGATAGGCGGGCGAGGCGCAGGTCATGTACCGCATCAGGCCGATGCGGCGCGCGATCAGGCTGGAGTCGTCGAGGTCCCCGGCGCGTAC
Source organism: Roseateles sp. (assembly GCF_036486225.1). Lineage (GTDB taxonomy): Bacteria > Pseudomonadota > Gammaproteobacteria > Burkholderiales > Burkholderiaceae_C > Roseateles. Next base: position 29,063 of record NZ_DASVNZ010000157.1, read on the forward strand.
GGCGCAGTCCACACCTTCCTCGATCAGGTCGACGGAGCGGTCGCTGCAGCCCAGCTCCAGTCGGATGTCGGGATACAGCGCGCGGAACGCCGGCAGCGCGGGAATGATCACCTCGCTGGCCAGGCCGGTGGGCGCGTCGATGCGCAGGCGTCCCGAGGGACTGCGGCGGGTGCGGGTCAGGGCCTCTTCGGCGTCGCGTACGTCGGCGAGGATGCGCAGGCAGTGCTCGTAGTAGGTCGCGCCTTCGGCGGTGACGCTGACCTGGCGGGTCGTCCGGTGCAGCAGCCTGGTCGACAACGCGGCTTCCAGCGACTGGATGAGCGTGGACACGGTGGCCTTGGGCAGCTGCATGTGGTCGGCGGCGCGGGTGAACCCGCCGGCATCGACCACCTGGACGAACACCTCCATCGCTTGGAACTTGTTCATGCCGCATCGTCGCCCGCGACGCTGTGCGCGGGAATGCGCGACCCACGAAAGACTCAATTTCCAAATGCGGAAAGATGGGTCGGCGAACAGGCTCCTCAGGGGCGCGTCGGCATCGCCGTGGCGCCTGGCTTGGACAGCTGTCCGGCCTTGATCCTCCAGCCGGACGCGTCCTTGACGACGACGAGCAGCAGGGCGTTGGCGGGCTCCACGCGCTTGCCGTCCTTGCCAAGGAAACCCGCGCGCAACAGCACGACTGCCGCCGAATCCGAGATGCCGGAGGTGACGACATCGCTGGCCGCCAGGGTGGTGCGCCTGGCCCATGACCCATGCGCGGTCTGGAGGTCGGCGACGATCTGCGTCCGTCCCGACAGCCGGGTCTCGACGACTGGCACCCACTCGGCGTCGTCGGTGAACAGGTCGTTGAAGGTCGAGGCCTCGTGGGAATTCCATGCCTCGATGAAGGCCTGGGCAACGTCGGCGGGCTGCGCCGGCGCGGCGACCGCGGCTGCGCCCAGCGTGGCGGCCATGGCGAGTACGGTGATGCGTGAGAGAGCGTGCACGTCGGCTCCTTGCCTGATCGGGGGAAGAGCCGCGAGCGTATGCGGCCGCGGGTGAAGGCGATATCCCTCGTTGGCGCGGTCCCGACGCCGCTAGGCGAGCACGCAGTGCGCGACCGCGCCGAAGTGCAGGGCGCTGCCGGCCACGACGAACAGGTGCCAGATGCCGTGGGCATGGCGGCTGCAGCCGGGATTGGCGAAGAAGTAGGTGCCGGCGGTATACGCGCCCGCGCCGGCGACGAACAGCGTCACGCAGGCCACCGGCAGTGCCTGGAGCGCGGGGATGCACACCATGGTCGCCAGCCATCCGATCGCCAGGTACACCTTGAGCATCGGTCGTTCGATGTCGCCCCACACCGTACGGCGGATGCCCCACAGCGCCACGAGCCACACAGTCGCCAAGGCCACCCAGCGCAACCAGCCGTCTCCGGTCAGGACCGCGAACGGCGTCATCGTCCCGGCGATCAGCAGGAAGATGGCGCAATGGTCCAGGCGGACCCACAGGCGCTGTTGCCGGCCGCGGGTGCTGTGGCAGAGCGTGGAGGCGGCGAACAGCGCGATGAGCGCCGCGCCGAAGACGCAGACGACGGCGACGCGCCGCCCGCTGCCCGTGTCCAGCGCCTGAAGCGCCAGCCACGCGACGGCGGGGAGGGCGGCCAGCAGTCCCAGGAAATGGGTGCCGGCGTTCAAGCGTTCGCCTGGGTACATGACCGTCTTCAGCGTCAAGAGAGGGCCCAGCGTAGCCAGCTCATGTGACATCCCTGCGCGTCCGTGGCTTGCGCGACGCACGGCTAAAGTGCCGAAGCACACCGCGTCGCCTGGCGACGCCGCCCGTCACTGCCTCCACGGACCTCAGCCATGATCACCTGCCACCTCCGCTACGTCCTCGATCCGTTCAAGCTCAAGGAGTTCGAGCATTACGGGAAGCTCTGGATCCCGCTGGTCAGGAAGTTCGGCGGCGTGCACCACGGCTACCTGCTGCCCTCCGAAGGCGCGAACGACATCGCGCTGGCGTCGTTCTCGTTTCCGTCGCTGGCGGCTTACGAGGAGTACCGGATCAAGTCCTTCGACGATCCGGAATGCCAGGCTGCCTTCCGATACGCCGAGGAGACGCGTTGCATCCTCCGCTACGAACGCAGCTTCTTCCGGCCGGTGTTCGAGTGAAGGCGGCGGGGCCGCCCCGCGCTCAGGTCGGAATCACGAACGCCCGCAGCTCGACCATCAGCCCGTCGCGGAAGCGCCAGACGTCGGCATAGGCGTTCTGGATCGGCTGGCCGTCGTCGCCTTTGCTCTCGATGGTTCCCAGCGCGACGACGAGGTCCCGCTCCGCCACCAGGTCGGTCACCGTGAACGAGGGCGCCTCGGCGTAGCCGGTCGACATCCATTCGCGCACGGCGTTCTTGCCGTTGAGCGTGTCCTCGCCGACCGTGGTCCAGGTGATGTCCTCGGCGCAGTACGCCAGGAATCCCTCGGTATCGCCGCGCGTGATGGCGGCATTGGCGGCCGTCAGGGCGGCCTTGTTGCGCTCGGACATGGAAGCTCCTTGGTGAAGATGCGCTTCA